>JABJIU010000118.1 GCA_018661145.1 Pseudomonadota bacterium
AGTGCCTGCATTTGCGGCACCAAAGACAACGCGATTCCGATAAACCCTTTCATGTCGCAGCTGCCCCGGCCGTACCAGCGGTCTCCGCGTCGGTGGAATGCGAAAGGATCACGACTCCAGTCCTGTCCATCGACCGGCACCACATCGGTATGACCAGACAATACGATTCCACCCGGCACTTCGGGCCCTACGCTCGCAATAAGATTGGACTTACGTCCGTCGGCACTAGGAACACGGCGTGAGTCCACGCCATGGTCAAAAAGGAAATTCTGGACAAACTCAATCAGGGGGAGATTGCTGTCCCGGGATACGGTCTCGAATCCGATGAGATCTTCGATAACAGTGAGGCTTTCCATACCTGCTAGTCTATTCCGAACGCGCCAGATTTTGAAATACTAACGACCCCGGGCGGCTCCCAGTTTGGTCTGACACCCAGTTTGCGGTAGCCTTGCCGTCCACTAAGTTGAACTACCCGGTATGGGACCATATTTCCACATGAAATTACAGAATATTGGCGTCATAGGCGCAGGCACGATGGGTAACGGTATTGCGCAGACCTGCGCCATACACGGCTACAACGTCGTCATGCAAGATATATCCGATGACGTTGTCCAGAGAGGGTTGGGCGGCATTCAAAAAAGCCTTGGACGACTCCTCAGCAAAGAGAAGATCAGCCAGGGGGATCATGATCAGGCACTGGCAAGGATCCAGACGGTAACCGATATCAGTGCAATGTCGGCCTGCGATCTCGTCGTCGAAGCCGCCAGTGAAAACATGGACATCAAGATGGAAATTTTTTCCCGTCTCAACGAGATCTGTCCGGAACACACGATACTCGCATCCAACACGTCATCGCTTTCGCTTACCCGAATTGCGGCGGGGAGTGGTCGTCCAGACCTAGTCGTAGGCATGCACTTCTTTAACCCCGTGCCATTGATGGCGCTGGTCGAGGTGATCCGCGCTCTACAAACCTCAGATGACACTTACAACGCCATCGATACACTTGCTCGAGATCTTGGCAAAACGCCCGTGAGCGTGAAGGACAGCCCCGGCTTTGTGGTAAACCGGATGTTGGTCCCCATGATTAACGAAGCCGCATTCATCCTGTACGAGGGGCTCGCCGAGGCGAAAGATATTGATGCTGCCATGAAACTCGGCGCTGCTCATCCGATGGGACCCCTGACCCTTGCCGACATGATCGGCCTCGACGTCTGTCTGTGGGTCATGGATGTACTGCATCAGGAATTCGGAGATTCTAAGTTCCGACCCTGCCCTCTGCTCAAGCAGATGGTCGACGCAGGCTACCTTGGACGCAAGAGTGGTCGGGGCTTTTACGACTACAGCGAATAAACTGAAATCTTCCGTTTAAACGCATCTCGGCTCTGCCCTTTCTGTAGGCGTTGATACGATGACCCGATCGCCACTTCGACTCGGCATCGATACTGGAGGCACTTATACCGACGCAGTACTCCTCGACCCCAATGGCGGGGTCGTGAGCACTGCCAAGGCGCTTACCACCCATCACGAACTCACGATCGGCATTCGGAATGCCATCGATCAACTGCCTGGCGAGTGTTTATCACAGATCTCGCTGGTATCGTTATCGACGACGCTCGCGACCAATGCGGTTGTGGAAGGTCGCGGGACGCCCGTCTGTCTGCTTCTTGCCGGTTACAACACGCAGCAGGTAGACAAAGCCAAACTGGAACAGATTGTACGTGGAGGCCATTGTGCATTAATTCCGGGAGGCCACGACGCGGGGGGTAGCGAGCGGGAACCGCTCGATCTGGGGAGAGCACGCCAGATTGTGATTGATCAGCGCGATAAAGTTGCCGCGTTCGGAATCTCAGGGTTGTTTGGAGTACGTAATTCGAATCACGAGGTGCAACTCCGGGATTTAGTGTCCTCGCTTACGGGAAAACCAGTGACCTGCGGTCACGAACTCGCGTCACAGCTTGATGCGCCCCGCAGGGCGTTGACGGTAGCGTTCAACGCATCCTTGATTCCCTATATCGATGAACTAATCCGGGCAATCAAACTGATCCTAGGAGAACGAAATATTCATGCGCCGTTGATGATGGTGAAAGGCGATGGCTCCCTGATCAGTGCCGAGACCGCGCTTGCCCGGCCTGTTGAAACCATTCTCTCCGGTCCTGCCGCCAGCGTTATGGGCGCAGCTCAGCTGCAACCCCATCAGAATGCCATCATCGCCGACATGGGAGGTACTACCACCGATATTGCGATCATCACCGATGGGCGTCCAGTAATCAGTGCCAAAGCTACGGTTATCGGTGCCTGGCGACCCATGGTGGAGGCTGTCCGGGTCTTTTCTCTCGGGCTAGGTGGCGACAGCGAGGTGCGTTTTCAAGGTGGCGTGGGTCTCGCCATCGGACCACGAAGAGTGGTTCCCATGAGCCTCCTGGTGTATCGGTATCCAGAAGTCCTGGGGACGCTCGAGCGTCGAATGAATGCCGCTATCAGTCCGAGAAGCAATCGATTCGCCGTCGCATTGTTTGCTGAGGCGAGTCAGAGAAAGTCCTTCTCCCCTGAAGAAGCAATCGCCTGGGAGCGTCTGCAGGACGGTCCGCTTGACGTTCAACTGCTTTCCGAGGAGGACCGCCCATTGACACGCGCACTGGCCCGGCTCGTACGAGACGGAATCGCCATTTATAGCGGATTTACCCCTACCGATGCGGCACACGTGTTGGGTAAAACGGACCACTGGTCAGTCCGCGCAGCAGACCTTGCCGCCGTCACCTGGGCAAAACAGATGCGGCAGATCTATGGCTGGGGCAAATTTCAGGAGCAAGACCCCAAGGGGCCGAGTGCCGCGGTCGAGGAGCATATGGTGCATACCATTTGTGCGGCCCTGGTCTCCGCATGCCTCGCCACCGACCCTGGAGAGACCCATCATACTGAACGCGAGCGAACTGCCCGGCTCTTCAGTGACTGGATCTCGGGCAAAAGCGCAGTCGACGGGGGGCTCTTCTCACTCAAGCTGGATTCCGCACGTTCGCTGGTCGCCGTCGGCGCTCCTGCCGCACTCTATTACCCTCGGGTAGCTCAAAACTTCGACGTTCCACTATCAATCCCTCAACATTCTTCCGTGGCCAATGCCGTGGGCGCCGTCGCAAGCAGCGTCATGCAGAGGGCTCAGGTGACAGTCACGCAACCCGTCCAGGGAATTTTCCGGGTTTTTGCGCCTGACGGCCCTGTAGATTTCAACGATCTTGAGCAAGCCCTTGTTAAAGCAGGAGAACTCGCGGGCCAAATTGCTCAGGACAAGGCACAAACCGCGGGTGCCAGTGAGTTTCGCATCGACATCGAACGCGATCTGGACTCCGTTGATGATCCCGACTCTGCATCTGTCGTCTTCTTTGAAGGCAGGGTTAAAGCCATCGCAACCGGGCGCCCGGCGCTTAGACCCGGGTCTGGGGAAGTAGGTTTGCCGAACGGCGCGACAGGCGTAAAATCCCGCGCAAGCCAAGCTTCAGACGCCGGCTGATTCCGTCAAAGCATGAATACCAACATCAACAATGGGTCGCGCAAGGACATCAATGGGCGGCCCCATATTTTTTACGATGGCTACTGGATCCGCTATTACGCGCCGCCAGAGGAAACTCTCGCAGCCAAACGCGACTTGTTATTGAGCCTGACTCGCCGGACCTTTCATCACACCGAACCCGGCATCAACACGCCTGGTAGCAAAACTGAGGCAGCACGCGTCGGTTACCAAGCCGAGCAGGATCCGGCCCGAAAACGGGTGAACGCAGCGATGCTTGCGGGGGCACTTTTCAACCGGGCGACAGACATTTTCACCAGAATAGTTGATCTCGAGAGTCAAGGGATCGCTGTCAGCCAGAACAACGAATTAATGCGTGAGTGCAGCGAATGCTTCGCAGAAGCGCTTGAACTCGGCAAACAGGTTCGCCACCCAAGCGGTCATGAAGGTATTGACGAGCTCTGGGGCGAGCCTTTCAACGTTTTCACCCACAGCATCGCCAGTTACTACGCAAGCCGATATATCAAACTTTCTCAGACCATGAGAGCGATTGATGATATCGCCGACCGTATCGAATCAGTGTACGCGCACATGCCCAGTTTTCAAGGCATCGGGGAAATGGTCCATGAATTCGCAAGAGCTGCTCGAGTTGAGTGCGAAATGATGAAAAGTGATCCAGACTTCTTCCGTAACTGGCCCGAGTTTGTCGCCATCAAGGAGCAGATCAAGGCCTTCCGTCCGACACCCCGGGCTGGCATCAGTGCACTTGCGCGTGTTCAGTTGCAGCGGGGATGCCGCCTTCTCAGTGACGGAACGGATCTAATCTCGTACATGGCGGGCGTCCGGGTTCCTATGCCAAAAAGTAAACGGGAGTTTCTTGAGCACCTGAACGACTTCGAGGTGAATTGCCAGGGCGTCGGGCTGCGTTCCGCATCTGCTTGAAGCGCGAGCCACTCAGCGATCAGTACATCCTCCCCAACTGGCCAGGGCAAGCTTTATGTGCTCTGACAACAGAACTGCCCAGCGCAAAATCCCTTCATCGGATTCCAGAAGATCCTGGCGCACCTCAATCATTACCTGGGCAAGATTGTTTATATCTGCGTACGCGTCCACGGTATAACCTAGGTGCGCTCTGGCATCATAGGGTTGGTTATCGCCAATACATAATCCTGATTCCCTACGCAGGCTATCCAACAGCGGCTGACTCAAGCGCTGATCCCGGTTCCACAGGATACCCGCATGCCAGGGCCTCCATTGTCCATCCATCCGAGGCGTAAAACTGTGCATAGAGATCAACGCAGCTTTTGGATGCTGCGCACAAGCCCGCTGGACCTCGGTTGAAACGGCTTCGTGATAAGGAGAGAAAATCTCTTCGATCCGTCTCAACCGTTTGCGCTCACTCAAGCGCTGGTTACCAGGTATTTCAATACCATCGCTTGTTAGGGGGATAGACGTTGGATGCCCAGGCGGTCGATTCAGATCTACCACCAGTCGTGAAAACCCGGCGACGACAAGGACGCTATCTAGCCGATCGGCAAGCGCGACTGAAAGCGCCTCACAACCGATATCCAGGGCAATATGGGTGTCGAGTGCAGCCGAGGGCAATCCGAGCGTTCCCATCGATCGCGGTATCGCATTGCGGGCGTGATCACAAACCAGGACCAGTTCAGACTGCCCGGTCGGGTTGTAGCTTGAGTAAGGCGCCTCTACCGGATTCAAAACGGTTGAGGCCGTCGAAGACGGATCTGGCACAGCTTACAAGCCTCGTTCGTATCCGGGAAAAACGGTAGATTACCCTTTTATTCGCTCGCGATCATTCCGTCTCCCGACCTTTGTCATCATGAAGCCGATGTGGATCTCAAAAGATTATGCGCTGCTCTTGATGCTCGCTACGTTGTGGAGCAGTTCATTTGTGTTTATCAAAGTTGGGGTCCAGAGCGTAGGTCCAATGACATTGACCAGTGCGCGCCTGGGTATTGCCACTGCCATCCTATACGCCGGGCTCCGCCTCTGCGGCTACCGACTCCCGCGTGATCGGCGATCCTGGGCAGTTTGCGCCACGATCGGTCTCGTGGGCAATACATTACCTTTTACATTGATCAGTTGGGGAGAGATTCACATTGACAGCGGTCTCGCTGCCGTACTGATGGGTGTCATGCCAGTCACAACGGCAATGCTGGCCCACATTTTCATTCGCGAAGAGCCATTTACCCGTCGTATCGGATTGGGTATTCTCGTTGGCTTCGGCAGTGTAGCTGCCCTACTAGCACCGGAAGCGCTCTCCGGCCTCACCGCACCCATCCTTGCTCAGTTAGCCGTCCTTCTAAGCGCCGTCTGCTACGGCGCCTCGGCAACCTTCATTCGCTATTTCGCGGCGCCCGCCAACTGGCCTTCGCTGGCATCCGGTGCAATGTTCGCCGCATTTGCCTTTTCATTACCATTAACGATGATTCTGGAAAGACCTTGGACACTCCAACCCGACTCCCCGGCGATCGTAGCCATGCTTTATCTCGGTATTGGGTCAACTGCAGTCGCCAATCTAATCTTTTTCTACCTAATTCCCCGGCTCGGCGCGAACCGGTCCGCTCAGGTCAATTACTTCGTCCCTGTCCTTGGGGCGCTCTGGGGTGTTATCTTCCTAAGAGAACATCTCTCCGGGAGATTGCTACTGGCTCTCGCCCTGATCCTCATTGCGGTGGCTGTGGTTCAACCCCGAAAGCAAAGAGTCTGAGGCGGACTATCGCAAACTCACGCCAATAACTGACGGACCATGTACGGAAGTATTCCTCCGTGGCGGTAGTAGTCCCATTCCTTAGGTGTGTCGATCCGTACTCGGGCCCTAAATTCCTGTTTGCTCCCATCGGCCCGGACCATCTCTACCAGCACCTGAGCCGCCCCGATTTCCGGACAGGCTATATTGAACACTTCGGCACCTACGATACCAAGGTTCGCAGCGCCTTGCCCCTCAAGGAACTGCAGCGGCAAGACCCCCATACCCACAAGGTTAGAACGGTGAATTCGCTCAAAACTTTCGACCAGCACTGCCTTGACTCCGAGCAGGGCAACACCCTTGGCCGCCCAATCCCGGGAAGACCCGGTGCCGTACTCCTTGCCCCCAATTACCACCAGCGGCGTATTGGTCTCGGCGTATCGCTGTGCTGCCGAGAAGATAGTCATCTGCTCTCCGGACGGCTGAAAACAGGTCCATCCTCCCTCTGTACCCGCTGCCATTGCATTGCGCAGCCGAATGTTCGCGAAGGTGCCGCGCATCATGACTTCATGATTCCCTCGGCGGGATCCGTATGAGTTAAAGTCGGCTGGAGCGATACCACGTTCGCTCAGATATTTCCCCGCAGGGCTGTCCACCTGAATCGCTCCCGCCGGAGAAATATGATCCGTCGTAATACTGTCTCCCAGAACAGCCAGCGCTCGAGCCCCGGTGACTGTCGGTATACCGGGCACTTCCATACTCATGCCGTCAAAGTACGGGGGGCGCCGCACATAGGTGGAATCCGAATCCCATGAGAACCGGGTCTCTGCGCTGACCGGCACTGCCTGCCAGAGGTCATCCCCGCGAAACACATCTGCATAGCGTGCACGGAACATCTCGCGAGTCACGTGGCCATCGACAGCACGATTGATTTCTTTAGTTTGAGGCCAAATGTCGCTCAGCATGACGGGCTGACCCTGCGTATCGAAACCAATGGGTTCGGACGCAAAGTCAATATCAGTGGTCCCTGCCAGTGCGTAGGCCACGACCAGGGGCGGTGAAGCGAGAAAATTCATCCGCACATCCACATGGACCCGGCCTTCAAAATTACGATTTCCTGACAACACCGAGCAGACAATCAACTGCCCTTCCTTGATCGCAGAACTTACCGCATCGGGCAACGGTCCGGAGTTACCAATACAGGTTGTGCACCCATAACCGACAACAGCAAAACCAATGTCCTCAAGATCATCCAGAAGCCCTGCGTCCGAGAGATAATCCGTCACCACCTGAGACCCGGGCGCAAGAGAGGTCTTAACCCAGGGCTTTGCTGAAAGCCCTCGCTCTCGGGCATTTCGGGCCAGCAGACCCGCCGCCATGATCACACCGGGGTTCGAGGTATTCGTGCAACTCGTGATCGCCGCAATCACGACAGCGAGGTCAGGGAGTGTGTGATCTACGCCCTCGAGCGTCAGCGACTGCCGTCGAGCGGGACTCCCGTCGCGGGCGGTCCCCAGTGCTTGGGTAATCTGACCCTTGGCTTCGGTGAGAGAGATTCTGTCTTGGGGGCGCTTGGGTCCCGCGATACTGACTACTACTTCCTCAAGATTTAGTCTGACGGTATCGTTGTACTGGGCAAGCACCGTGTCGGACGTTCGAAAAAGTCCCTGGCGCCGACTGTACGCCTCGACCAATGCAATTTCCTCTTCGGAACGTCCCGTCAGCCGCAAATAGTTCAGGGCCTCGTGATCGATTGGGAAAAATCCGCAAGTGGCCCCGTATTCCGGCGCCATATTGGCAATGGTGGCCTTGTCCGCGAGGGAAAGGTTATCCAGGCCATCGCCAAAGAACTCAACAAACTTTCCGACGACCCCTTTGCGACGCAACATCTCTACAACGGTCAGCACAAGGTCGGTTGCCGTTGCCCCTTCGGCCAAGGTGCCCGTGAGTTCGAAGCCCACCACCTCCGGAATCAGCATCGTCACGGGTTGTCCCAGCATGGCCGCCTCCGCCTCGATACCCCCCACACCCCAGCCCAATACGCCTAGTCCATTCACCATCGTCGTATGAGAATCCGTTCCAACGACCGTATCAGGGTAAGCCATCTCATTCCCATTTACTTCGCGGCGGAATATGACACTCGCGAGGTACTCGATATTGACCTGATGGACGATTCCCGTTGCTGGCGGCACTACGCGAAAATTACTGAATGCCGTTTGACCCCAGCGCAAAAAGGCATAACGCTCAGCGTTTCGACTGTATTCCAGGTCCGCATTATTTTTTAGCGCCTGGGGCCCACCGAAATGATCCACCATGACCGAATGGTCAATTACAAGATCGGCGGGAGAAAGCGGATTCACCCTGTCCGGATCACCTTTCAGTTTCGCAACAGCTTCACGCATCGCGGCAAGATCCACCACCGCGGGAACTCCGGTGAAGTCCTGCATCAGGACGCGAGCTGGTGTAAAGGCAATCTCGGTTTCACTGTCCGCCGAAGGCTTCCATCCTGCCAGAGCCTCGATATCATCGACTGTCGAGTTGATCCCGTCTTCGGTTCTCAGGAGATTTTCAAGGAGAATCCTCAGGGTCACCGGTAAACCAGTAAGATCAAAGCGCGGTTCGAGGGCGTCGAGGGCGTATATCTGGTAGCGCTTGCCGTTAACGTCCAGGGAGGTTCTTGAGTTGAAGGAATCTTTCATCTGCTGCTGTGGTTTCCACGCTGGCACTGGAATTTCGGGCGCCAGTCTGCTTAAAAATGAGGGCGGGATTCTAACGCATCGGAGAGCGATCCCGGATGGAACTCATTCTCAGTCCGTCACCTTGCCGGCAAGCGCCTTCATCTCATGTTCTTCAATAACCTCAATCCCCAAACTGACCGCCTTGTCGTATTTAGAACCCGGATCCGTACCGGCGATCACGAAATCCGTACGTGAGGAAACACTGCCGGACACCTTAGCGCCCTGCTCGATCAGCCATCGTCGGGCCTGATCCCGACTAAGATTGGGCAGAGTGCCGGTAATCACTACTGTTTTTCCAGCAAAGACGCCATCCGGCACAACCGTAGGAGCCTCCTCTGGCCAATTCACGCCGTGCCGCCGCAGCGCTTCGATGACCCGCTGATTGTGGGGCTGATCGAAGAACCGTCTGATTTCCCGAGCGACGACCGGGCCGACGTCTGCCACTGTTTCGAGCGACTCCACGGTTGCTGGCATCAGCCTTTCGAGCGCCCCGAAGTGTTGCGCCAAGGTTTGTGCTGTTGCCTCTCCCACCTGCGGGATGCCAAGCGCAAACAGAAAGCGTGCCAAGGTCGTCCGCCGACTTGTTTCGAGAGAAGCAATCAGGTTCTCAGCGGACTTTCGACCCATCCTTTCCAGTGCTGCAAATTCGGTGGCTGACAACGAAAACAAGTCTGCAGGGGTTTTGACTCGGCCACGATCAACCAATTGCTCAACCAGTTTTGCCCCCAGTCCTTCGATATCCATCGCTAACCGGGACGAAAAATGCTTAATCGATTCCTTCAGTTGGGCAGAGCACACCAGTCCTCCGTCACATCGCCGGATTACCCCGCCTTCGTCTGCAGAAACCCCAGATCCGCACACCGGGCACTCGGTTGGGAATATGAACCGCCGGGTCCCGCGCGGTCGCTGATCGAAGACCACCGAGACCACTTCCGGGATCACATCCCCCGCCCGCCGGATCACGACGGTATCGCCCTTGCGCACATCGAGCCGTTCAATCTCCGACGCGTTGTGCAGTGTGGCGTTGGACACTGTGACACCGCCGACAAAAACAGAATCCAACCTTGCCACGGGCGTCAACGCACCGGTGCGGCCCACCTGAATCTCAATAGCTTTGACAACGGTGATTTCCTCTTCGGCAGGAAATTTGTGCGCCATTGCCCATCGTGGTGCTCGGGACACTGACCCTAGGGCTTGCTGATCATCAACACTGCTAACTTTGTACACTACCCCATCGATCTCATAATCAAGCGCATCACGCAGTGCCAGAACTTCACGGTAATATTCAAGGCACGCATTGAGACCGTCAACCTCACGTGCCAGTGGATTGATCGGCAGACCGAACTCGCGCAACCGCTCAAGCATCTGTATCTGGGTTGCGGGTGAATCACTTCCTTCCCAGATCCCAACTGCGTAAGAGAAGAAAGAGAGTCGCCGTTGTGCACAGACATTTGAATCAAGCTGTCGCAAGCTACCCGCAGCAGCATTTCGGGGATTCACATACAGTTTTTCATCGCGCGCATTTTGCTGCTCGTTCAGCATCTGAAACCCTGCCACCGGCATAAACACCTCGCCACGGACATTCAACACAAGTGGGACATCATCGGAACGTAACTGCAACGGGACCGAGGAGATTGAACGGACGTTAAGCGTCACATCCTCTCCGGTTCGACCATCCCCACGGGTTGCTGCCCGCGTCAACTGCCCGTGTTCATAGGTCAGACTAACGGCGAGTCCATCAATCTTGGGCTCAGCCACATAGGAAATGGACTCGCGACCAGTTCCCTCGCGGCATCTTCGGTCAAACTCAGCTACCTCTTGGGAAGAAAACGCATTATTGAGTGAGAGCATCGGCACACGGTGGTCGATCGATTCAAAACGACCCAACGGGGCAGCACCGACCCGCTGAGTCGGAGAATTCGCCGTGATGAATTCCGGATGTTCGCTCTCGAGTTTTTCGAGTACCCGAATCAGTCCGTCGTAGCGGGAATCCGAAATAAATGGATCGTCCAACACATGATAACGATAGTTGTGCTCTTCGATCTCGGCGCGAAGCTTATCAATTTGACCAGCCCTGTCCTTCGCCTTGGCCGGGGCCGGCTTTTTCTTGCTGCTCACGCGGGTATGCCACCCAATGTTTTTACTCCCGAGCGCCCCTGTTAAGAAGTCCCGATCAGAACAGACGGATCGCTTCTTCGGAACCAGGCTCTATCCCATACCGCTTCATCGACGACTCCAGTGACCGGATCTGACGAGCAATGCCGTCAAACTGTGCGTCACTGAGAGCGCCTTTCTGGGGGTCAACCAGAGACCCGCCAATCTGCGTACAGACATAAGTTGCAACCGAAATCAGATCGGAAAATGCCTGCGACGGTCGGGGTACTGTGGGCACATTCAGGAAAAGTACGAGACCACGTAACATACCTGACTCCAATTCATCATAGCTGAAACTGCCGGCTTCAGACCGTTTGGCAAGACTGAACCGACTGGCCCCCGTCCTTGGGTCGTAAAGATGAAACATGTCGTCCTTACCCAGGCGCATTCCCGCACGATCCACAGCGCGCACGATATCAGGACCAGAAAATCCCGAACCCGGGGCCGGCTCGATGTGGATCACAGCGAGCAGGTCAAATTCCTGACAGAATCGCTCAAGTCGGGCGGCTTGCGGCAAGGCCTCCTCAATCGTCATGTCAAACTTCAATGAACGATTGAGAGACTCCGACATGTAATACGCCAGATTATTGAAGCGGGTAAGTTCAGACTCAGTCACCGAACCATCCCGATCCGCCATCTGCAGGCTCACGATCAAATCCAAGAACACCTCATCAGCCGATGCCGTTGCAAGGTCGAGCCATACGTTGCCAGGCTCGGTACGGCCGTGGATCGTACGTGGACGTTGGAGATCAATCTCATGTTCCCGAAATACCGCTAATGCAGTATCCCGAGAAACTAGAGATGTGCCCGGCAATCGTGCCCAGTAGTCAATCCTCAACGGTTGACCGCCGATCTCCGACTGTAACGACTGGGCCGAAGCCCCTCTTTCGATTCCGCTAGCTCCCGGGTCAGACGTACCCGCTGACGCCGTCGGCGCCTGATCACGTTGAGCATCGCCGCTTAAATCGAACTGCGCCGACGCGACGAGAGACGGCTCTTTCTGGCGAACACGCCGGGCTATGTTTCTGGGCCGTAATCTGGAAACCAGTTGCTCAACGGGGGCACGTTCCAGCACAACTTGGAGCCATCCCAGCGACCTTTCCAACAACGGTCTCCCTTCATAACGACTCTGCCACAGCGAAAAAAACACAATCCCGGCGAAGGTGAGAACACCGAGAAGGATCAGGGCCAGTTGCAGATTCATGACTACTGGGCAGCGACTCTCACCGCCTCATCGATATCAACCGAGACGATCGAGGAAACGCCGGGCTCACCCATCGTGACGCCGAGCAGGACATCAGCGGATTCCATCGTAATCTTGTTGTGGGTGATCACGACCAACTGGGAGACTTCAGAGAGGGTACGCAGCGTCTTACAATAGCGCTCTACATTGCGATCATCCAAAGGCGCGTCGACCTCATCGAGAATACAAAACGGCGCCGGATTCAACTTGAAAAGCGCAAAGAGGAGTGCCACCGCAGTGAGGGCCTTTTCCCCACCCGACAGGAGATGAATGGTGCTGTTGCGTTTGCCGGGGGGACGCGCCATCACGGTAACTCCCGCCGCCAGAAGATCCTCCTCCGTCAGTTCCAGTACAGCGCTGCCACCGCCAAACAACTGCGGGAAAAAATCGATAAAGCCTTGGTTCAGACTGTCAAAAGTCGACTTGAATCGGTCACGGGTTTCGCGGTCAATCTTACGAATCACCCCGGCGAGTGTGTCCAACGCCT
The DNA here is from genome assembly GCA_018661145.1 of Pseudomonadota bacterium. Classification (GTDB taxonomy): domain Bacteria; phylum Pseudomonadota; class Gammaproteobacteria; order Arenicellales; family UBA868; genus UBA868. The sequence continues at coordinate 12,835 of JABJIU010000118.1, forward strand.
CGACAAGATCAGCGTGCTGTGAATCAAGGTACTCTTTGCGCTCCGCCTGCTCTTCAAATTCTTCAATTGCGACCAGATTGACCGGGCCGATCTTTATAATCTTCTGTGCAATGCGCTCGGAACGCTCAATCCATTCATTCTCTTTCGCCCCCTCAGGCAAACTTTCGACTAACTCATTGAGCGTGTATTTCTCTGCCGCAATCTGCTCTTCAAGCGTCTGCAACCGCACGATCAGTTCCTGATCCTTGAGTCGTTGGGTTTCGAGACCCTCCCTGGCCGACGCAACCTCCTGCTCGCACTCTGACAAGGTGCCATGTACCTGTCGGATCTGCTGTTCGATGTTTGCGTGCCGGTCACGGCCTTCGACCAACGCCTGTTCCGCTTCAGCTCGCTGAGCGAGGAGAATCTGTAAACGATCCCCCATCGCCATGCCCGGCTCCTCACCGGAGGAAAGTTGATCCTTTAACTGCTCGTAACGCTCCCGCATGCGGTGGCTCTGCGCCTGAAGGCGTGCCAGACTTGATCGGTGGGAGTCCAACGATGCCTGGCTATGCTGAAGGGCAAGCTCTGTTTCATGGCGGCGATCCTGTACCATCTGCATATGCGAACGCGCCTCGGCTAAAGCGCGCGCCAACGCTTCCTTTTCCTCAAGCAAACTCCCGCGCTGATGCTCAAGCACTCCTGTTTCATCTTCGGCAATCGCAAAGTGTCTGCGCGCCTCATCCAGACCGCTTCCCGTCCGGGTAAGCTCCTGCATAATCTCTTCTGATTCATCAGCAAGCTGCTGCCGACGCGCTTCTATCTGATCAAAACGGGCCTGACGGTCTGCGAAGGTTTGCCGTACTGAGTTCAATGCCTCGAGTATCCCGGTGACGGTATCCCGGGCCGAATACTGCTGCAACTCCAACGCTCCTAGGCGAGCCCGGGATTTCTCCAATGCCTGCTGCTGCTCGGCGACCTGTTTTTCCAGCGCCGGGACTTCGTCCTGAAGCCGAGAAAGCTCTTCCTCGCGCTCGAGGAGGCCTGCTGCCGCACCCTGTCCCCGGGGCGCATGCGCCCAGTTAGCTCCGATCACAATACCGCTTCTCGTCACAATCGATTGCGACTCGCTCAACTGATCCCGCTTTACCAGCGCCTCGCTCAACTCTTCAGCAACGAATACGCCCGCCAACAGCGGTTCCAGGTTGTAGCGGTCACACGAGACGTACGAAAGCAGTGTATTTTCACCCGCGTCTTGCGAGCTCCCTCCGGATTCAACGAAAAACATATCCTGTCGGGGCAGATCAGAATCACTGGACAATACTTTAGGTAGGTCACCGACACCGAGGCCTGACAGCCTGGAGCCCAGCACAGCGTCCGCTGCCCTCTCCCAGCCGGGCGCAACCCGAAGCTCCCCGGCAAGTGCCGGCGCGTGCGCCAGCCCCCGCTGGTTCAACCAATCCGAGTAGGTCTCATCCCGATCCAAGGAGGTTTCCTGCAGTTCCTGCAGAGACTGCAAACGGCCGCGGGCTGCGTGCATACGTTGACGCTGATCATCAAGCTCACCCGATTGGGAGTCAACCTCATCGCGGGTCTGCACAATCAGGATCATCGACTTGCTCACTTGTGCTTCGGCGTCGGCTAGATCCGCTTCCCCCTGAAGGACACTGCTTCGCGCCGTGTCGACCTCGAGACGCTCCTCCTCGCTAAGAAGCGCGCCGATTTCCCCATCCAGACGGGCGAGTCGCTCCTGAGCCTTCGCATCAGCCGATTCCAACTGCTCTATGCGTGACCGTTGAACCTCTTGATCCTTAATAGGCGTCGTCACTAACTGCGTGAACTCATTCCAGCGATGCTGCCACTCCTCGAACTCACCTTCGCGTTGGTGTTGACCGGTCGTCGCCTGTTCGCTGGCAATTACTGCTTCATCCCTCCGTATTGTCAGGCTCTCAACTTCAGCGACGAGACTCTCGATGCGCTCTTCGTCATGCTGGTATTCGGTACTGATCTCCCCCAAAGTTACTTCCAGCCGCTCAAACTCCGCACGCTGCTGTTCCCCTGTTTCCTTGGCATGCTCGATGGCCTGCTCCAGGGAAGCGACCTCTGCACCCGCCGCATAGAATGCTGCTTGCCGGTCACTAACCTCCTGCTGCGATGCCATTTCATCGGCCCGCAGACTTTCGATCTGATTTTCAAGGCCGCGCTGGTGCACTAGATGGGATTCAACTTCTGTTTGCGCCCGTGCGGTCAAAACCGCCTGCTCCTCGGTCGATCCTTTTTGTGCCAAGTAACGCAGGCCAAACAGTTGGCCGTTAACCTCCCTTTCTTCTTCTTTGAGCTTCTGATACCGACGGGCTGCCTGCGCCTGGCGCTGCAGACGGCGCAGCTGCGTATCCAGCTCTTTGCGGATGTCGGCCACACGGCTCAGGTTTTCCCGCGTATGGCGCATCCGGGTTTCCGTCTCCCTCCGCCTGTCTTTGTAATGGGAGATGCCAGCTGCCTCCTCCACAAAGGCGCGCAGCTCTTCCGGCCGCGCCTCGACAATCCGGCTGACCATCCCCTGTTCGATGATGGAATAGGAGCGGTGACCCAATCCGGTCCCCCGGAACAAATCGGTAATGTCTCGGCGCCGACACTGTGCTTTATTAAGCAGGTATTCCGAAGTTCCGTCCCGTGACAGGGTCCTTTTGACAGAAATCTCGCTAAAACGCGCATACACCTGTGCGCTTTTGCCATCCGAATTGTCAAAGATCAGTTCGACGGATGCTTTCCCGACCGGCTTTCGTGCTTCCGATCCATTGAAAATGACGTCCGCCATGCTGTCTCCCCGAAGCTTCCTGGCGGAACTCTCACCCATGACCCAGCGGACGGCATCAATCACGTTGGACTTACCACAACCGTTCGGACCGATGATGCCGGTCATGTCGGCGGGAATCGTGATCAACGTGGGATCAACGAAGGACTTGAAGCCGGAGACGTGAATTTTTTTAAGCCGCATGTATTGTTAAAACCGATTGTGGACGCGCGTCAAACCGCTCTCTGGCTGACCCAAAATGGGTCGACAAGAGTAAAGACAAAGGAAAGGCAGGAGCCATCGAACTTCCCTACGATTATATAGAAACAGAGGGCTCGGGGCCGGGGTCAATCGACCGAAAATGCCTCCCGGGTCAACTTCACTTTTGAGAAGTCGGAATATCAAAAACCGACTCGCCATGTTGATTTTACAAGCCCACGTCGGCCAGTCGGAAATCAAAATATCCGAGCGCCCAACCCTTGGCGCGGGATGGCGGTCATCGAGAACCTCGCCGATCCGTCGGCGCTCGGGCAACCTCCGGCGAGCCTTTTTCGCTAGACACCCGGCAAACCTTTCGTACTTAAGCCGAGGTGGGCGAATAGCGTAATATCGCCGTAGATAGAGGGCTCCTGAATTTATTTTCGAATTGGCATTGCGGGAAATGCCCGAACCTGATAGATTGCGCCGCCTTCACGGCCCGTTTTGTGGTTTTTTAAGCGTCCGCTCAGCCTAAACCAATGCCGGCGACAAAGAAAAAAGCTTCCGAAGAACTCATCCACGGCGTAGAGCCGCATCGCCCTAAACGGGGTGAGCCTTATATGGGGGATGTGCAAAGCGATCACTTCCGACAAATCTTGAATTCCTGGAAACAGGAACTGGTTGAGGATATCGATCGCACGATGTCGGTAATGCAGGATGACACTATCAACCTGCCCGACCCCAATGACCGCGCGACGCTCGAAACAGACCGTTCGCTCGAGCTGAGGACTCGGGACCGTGAGCGAAAACTAATCAAGAAAATCAATGACTCATTAGCAGATCTTGATAAAGGGGATTATGGTTATTGCGAGGACTGTGGGGTGGAAATCGGCATCAAACGCCTCGAAGCCCGTCCGACAGCCAACCTGTGTATTGATTGCAAATCGTTGAACGAGATCCGCGAAAAACAGAACGCCTAGAAGACACGCCTTGCGGATACTCTGACCCCAGAAACGGTGCCACGGCACCGTTTTTTTGTAACTGGTGATCGCTGCTAGAGCTCTAGAGGTAGACTAACCGGGCTCTTCAACCTAAATATCCTGATATGCACGAACTTGTCATCCGGAGCGCGTCGATCGCTCTGCCCGACGGAGCCCTCATGGAAGGCGATCTCGCCTGTGATGGGGGTCGGATCAGCTCTCTTGCCCCCCAGATTTCCCGGGAGGGCCAGGAAGAAATCGATGCCCAGGGGAAATTGCTCATGCCTGGCGTTATTGATCCCCAAGTCCATTTCCGCGAACCGGGGGGCACTGACAAAGAAGATCTAGGTTCTGGGGCACGTGCTGCGGTCAGGGGGGGTGTGACGAGCTTTCTTGAAATGCCCAATTGCCATCCTGCCACCATCAACCAGGCGCAGCTGGATTGGAAGATTGCGAGAGCAAAAGCGACCAGTGTTGCCAATTTTGGATTTTTTATTGGGGCGACTATCGATAATCTTGAATCCCTGAATACCGTCAGTCCCGCCTGCGGCATCAAGATTTTCATGGGCTCCAGTACTGGCAGCCTGCTCGTTAACGAGGAAAAAGACCTTGACCGAATCTTTGGCGGTGGCGAGAGGCTGATCGCAGTGCACGCCGAAGATGAAAACCGTATCCGTGAGCGCACCTCAGCATTACTGGGTGACGATGAAACCCGGGACTACGCGCTCCACTCCACCATCCGCGATGCACAGACTGCACTCATTGCTACCGATCGAGCGCTCCATCTCAGCCAGAAATATGGTCGGCGACTGCACGTGCTTCACCTGTCTACAGCCGAGGAAGTTGAACGTCTTCGGACCGCCAAAACCGACCAGGTGACTTGTGAGGTGCTACCCAACCATCTTTTTCTGAACACGGACCACTACGCACAATTGGGGTCACGTGTGCAGATGAACCCCCCAATCCGCGGGCCTGAGAATGCTGCCAAGCTCTGGGCGGGGCTGCATGACGGGGTGATCGATATCATCGCAACCGACCACGCGCCTCATCTGCTGAAAGACAAAGCGCAGCCCTACCCGCGCTCACCGTCCGGCATGCCCGGTGTGGAAACCTCATTGCCCTTGATGATGACCGCCATGCAGGAGGGCAAGTGCACCCTCACCCAGATCCTGCGATGGATGTGCTCCGGCCCGGCCGAAATTTATCGTATCAGCAACAAAGGGCAACTCAGGGAAGGTTTCGATGCCGACCTCACCCTGGTCGACCTCGACCAAACCAAAGTGGTGCGTGATGAGGAAGTTTTCAGCCGGACAGGCTGGAGTCCATACGCGGGCCGTGCCCTAAGCGGATGGCCCCTTTACACCGTTGTCGGCGGGCGGGTGGTTTTTGACAACGGAAATATTCGCCCAGGCCTTTTTGGTGAAGCACTTAGTTTCGGATCCTAGCCACGCTTAGGCTTCTTTCCCTTGCTCAACGCTTCAGGCACTTTTCAAGTTTTGCCCTCGATGGACTCCACCAAAGTCCGGCGGTCTGAAAAGGCTTGATTGAGCGTATTGGCATCCATGTATTCCAGTTCGCCACCAGCAGGTACGCCACGCGCAAGTCGACTAACCTTGATACTTTGTGGCTGAAGCAAATCACTCAGATAATCCGCGGTTGCCTGCCCTTCGACTGTCAGGTTGGTGCCCAGGATAACCTCCTCCACCAAACCTTGTGCAACGACCTCTAGGAGACGCTCAAACCCCAACTGGTCCGGTCCGATTCCGTCAAGCGGTGACAGATGCCCCATCAACACAAAATAGTATCCTGTGTATGCACCTGCCTGCTCGATAGTATCGAGATCGGCGGGGGTTTCGACTACACATAAAAGGGTTTCGTCCCGTTTGCCCGACTTACAGATATCGCACAACGGATGCTCACTGAAATTATTACAGCGCTCACAATGGTTCACGTCGGCCACGGCGGCGTGAAGCGCTTGCGCCAGCAGTTTTCCACCTTCCCGATCACGCTCCAGAAGGTGAAAAGCCATTCGGCCAGCGGTTCTCGGACCGACGCCTGGAAGACGGCGCAACGCCCCCTTCAGGCGCTCGATTGCTTCCCCGTTACCCATTCATCCCCGGGATATTCAACCCGGGGATATTGATCCCCGAAGTCAGTCCCCCCATTTTTTCCTGAGTAACTTGCTCGACCCGCCGAACCGCATCATTGACGGCCGCCGCAATTAGATCCTCCAGGACTTCCTTGTCATCGCTCGCTAGCGCATCATCAATAGAGACTCGGCGCACGTCATAGCGACAGGTCATCACGACCTCAACCATCCCGCCACCGGAAGCCCCGGTGACTTCAACACTGGC
>JABJIU010000123.1 GCA_018661145.1 Pseudomonadota bacterium
CGCTAAGGTGGTTGCGCTGACCATCAGATTAAATTTCGATAAAAAGAAAGCTTAACGTTAATTTGGAGAAGACTATGTCAATAACCTTGGATCAGGCGCAAACTCTGATAGGTGGCGCGCTGGCAGAGGCGCGCAAGTTGGATCTCAAGCCGGTCAGCGTGATCGTGCTGGATGTCCGCGGTTCGATTGTCGCTGCGGCTTCTGAAGATGGCGTCAGCGCTATGCGTGCCCGGATAGCTCATGGCAAAGCCAATGCGGCGATCGCACTCGGTATGGGCACGCGCGCCCTGATGAACCGGGCGGAACAGCAGGCCTACTTCATTCAGTCGATAAACGGCCTTGCTGGTGGCGACATGGTGCCGGTACCGGGAGGCGTGCTGGTGCGGGATGCTTCGGGCGGGCTGCTCGGGGCAGTGGGGATCTCTGGCGATACCTCCGACAATGATGAATCGGCAGCACTGGGCGGTATTACTGCTGCAGGCCTTGAGGCCGAAACGGGTTGATGGTTTATAGAGCGTGGCGACTTCAGGCCTTGCCAAGTCTTTAGGCTACGGTATTATTCCGCGGCCAAAAAATTTCTAATGGGGCGAAAGCCATGTCCATGCCTTACCTGACACCCTCGATCCGTATACGAAAAACACCGTTCTCGAGTCGTGTTAACGCGGCGGGCGTTAAGGCCTATACGGTGTATAACCATATGCTGCTCCCATCTTTTTTTACCACGCCGGAAGAGGACTGTCAGCACCTGAAGTCTGCAGTTCAGGTCTGGGATGTTTCCGTCGAACGTCAAGTTGAGATTGTAGGACCAGATGCACTTCGTCTGGTACAGATGACAACGCCACGTGATATGTCCCGCATGCAGGATGATCAGTGCTATTACGTGCCGATGGTAGATGCATCGGGCAGAATGATGAACGACCCGGTAGCGATACGGCTGCATCAGGATCGCTTTTGGCTGTCGCTGGCTGATTCCGACATGCTGCTGTACTGCAAGGGCCTCGCGGCAGCTGCCCATCTTGATGTCGAGGTGTTCGAGCCGGATGTTTCGCCACTGGCGATCCAGGGACCCAAGGCTGATGAACTGGTGGCCCGCGTATTTGGTGACGATATCGTCAGTACGCGTTTTTTCAGATACAAGACAATAAATTTTCAGGGACAGGATATGATCATCGCCCGCTCCGGGTGGTCCCACCAGGGTGGCTTTGAACTGTATCTTGACGGCAGTCAGTATGGCGAAGCACTTTGGGACGCCCTCTTTGCGGCGGGTGAGGATCTGGACGTGCGTGCGGGATGTCCGAATCTGATTGAGCGGATCGAGGCAGGGCTTTTGTCTTTTGGTAGCGACATCACGCCGGCACATACACCTTTCGAGGCAGGTCTTGGAAAATACTGTAACCTCGATACGGTGAATGGCTTTCTTGGGTATGCAGCCCTGTCAAAGTTGAGCACCCCTTCGAGGCAGATTCGCGCACTGGAGATGGACGGCCCCGCGGTGCCTGCAATCTACGACCCCTGGCCGTTGCAGGATGGTGAAGGTAATGTGGTGGGGCAGATTTCATCCTCAACCTGGTCGCCTGACTACGACACCAACGTGACCATTGCCATGGTCGATCGCTCACATTGGGACGCGGGAACAGTCCTGACGGCCAAGGTTTCTGATGCTGACCGCAATGCGACGGTCCGTGCCGGGTTCTGGGGCTAGGAGCGATCTCTTAGCGGTCGTAGCCTGAAAAGTTACAGCAGGATACCAAGAGCACGGTCGTGCTGGGGCGGGCTTTTGTGGTGGACGGCCTGGATCGCTTTTTGCCTTGATATCCCGTAGATTCAGTTTTCTCTTCTCATCAATGCGTTAATCAGCATGGGTCTACATCAGGAACTGTCTGGTTTGCTCGTGGTCTCTATGGAGCAGGCCGTCGCAGCGCCATACTGCGGGCTGATGCTGGCGGATGCCGGCGCCCGTGTCATCAAGATAGAGCGCAAGGAGGGAGACTTTGCGCGGGGATATGATCGTGGCGCCAATGGTAACTCTGTTTTCTTCTCCTGGCTTAACCGCGGCAAGGAGTCGATTGCCATCGATCTCAATTCGGATGACGATGAAGCACTGCTGAGATCAATGCTGGAAAAAGCTGACGTCTTTTTACACAACCTTGCCCCCGGTGCGTTAGCAAGACGCGGCTTTGGCGGCGATGCGCTGCGCGAACATAATCCGGGGCTCATTACCTGTGAGATCAACGGTTACGGTTCTTCAGGTCCAGGCGCCCGGAAAAAAGCTTATGATTTTCTCGTTCAGGCTGAAAGCGGCATCTGCGCAATCAATGGCACCCGGGAGCAGCCTGCACGTGTCGGCATCTCCATCTGCGATATTGCTTCCGGGCAGACGGCATTTTCTTCGATCTTGAGAGCGCTTATCCAGCGAGGGCGTACCGGCACCGGAATCGATATCTCCATCGCCATGTTTGATGTGATGGCAGACTTCATGAATTTCCCACTGCTGGCGCATCGTTATCTCGGCGGGGCGCCTGAACGCATGGGCCTGACCCATGCTTTGATTGCCCCTTATGGCGCCTACCGGGTGAAAGGTGACGGACAGATCCTGATCGCGATACAGAGTGACCGGGAATGGTGCATCTTCTGTGACGCTGTACTGGGCCAGCCCGAGTTGGGACAGGACCCGCGTTTTGTGAATAACACCGAGCGTGTCCGGCATCGGGACGTGATGGATAAGATCATCAATGTGGTATTCGGTCGATACGATATTGATGAGATTACCCAGTTGCTGGATGACGCGCAGATCGCATGTGGCCGCCTCAGCAGTGTTGAGGATCTTGCCGATCATGCGCTCATACGCAATCAGGTAGCGGACTTCGACGGCGTCGAGGTGAGCATGGCTGACCTGCCGGTTGTCACCGATGGAGTTCGGCCAACCGTGGTCCCGGTGCTGGATCAGCACGGCTCGTCAATTCGTAAAGAATTCTTCGGTTAACACTGCCATAGCGACGGTCAGACATCCATGAGCATAAAACCACCCACTTACCCGCTTGACCATCCTGAGATTCGCGAAAGTGTTTCCCGCTTGTGTGAGGATTTTCCGGGTGAGTACTGGCGTAAGTGCGATCGTGAGCAGGCATATCCCGGCGAGTTTGTGAAGGCGCTGACCGAAGCCGGCTTTCTGGGCGCCCTGATCCCCGAATCTTATGAAGGTTCAGGTTTGCCGCTTTCAGCGGGGGCGGCGATTCTCGAGGAAATTCACCGCTCGGGCAGCAATGCGGGGGCGTGTCACGCACAGATGTACACCATGGGCACGCTGTTGCGTCATGGATCTGAGGCCCAGAAGGAAAAATACCTGCCGGCCATCGCCCGAGGAGAACTGCGCCTGCAGGCTTTCGGGGTCACCGAGCCGACCAGCGGTACCGATACCACGGCACTTCGTACCACGGCACAACGCGTCGACGATCATTACGTCGTGAACGGACAGAAGATCTGGACCTCTCGCGCCGAGCACTCAGATCTTATGATTCTGTTGTGTCGCACGACATCCCGGGACGAGGTTCAGAAAAAGACCGACGGGCTGTCGGTGTTGCTGGTGGATATGCGTGAGGCGGGTGACGAGACGCTAATCATCCGGCCGATCCGTACGATGATGAATCACGCGACGACCGAAATCTTTTTCGATGATATGCCGGTTCCTGTCGAAAACCTGATTGGAGAGGAAGGCCGCGGCTTTCGATACATTCTATCGGGCATGAATGCAGAGCGGATTCTGATCGCGGCTGAGTGTATTGGTGATGCCAAGTGGTTTATCCAGAAAGCCACTGCCTATGCTGCAGAGCGGTCTGTTTTTGGCAGACCAATCGGCCAGAATCAGGGGGTGCAGTTTCCTATTGCGAGGGCCTATGCCCAGATGCGTTCAGCAGAACTTATGCTGCGTGAGGCGATTCGACTTTACGATGCCGGTGAGAATCCCGGCGAAGAAGCAAACCTCGCAAAGATGCTTTGTGCGGAAGCGTCATGGACTGCCGCAGAGATGTGCGTGCAGACTCACGGGGGTTTTGGCTTTGCCGAGGAATACGATGTTGAGCGCAAGTTCCGCGAGGCGCGGCTTTATCAGGTGGCGCCGATTTCCACCAATCTTATTTTGAGTTACCTCGGCGAGCATGTCCTGGGCTTGCCACGGTCTTATTGATAGCGCCTGCGAGATCCAATGATGAACGAAGAAGACCATAAGTCAGTCCAGCCCCGCAGAAGCTTTATTTTTGCCCCGGGTTTGAGACCCGAGCTGTATCCCAAGGCGCTGGCAAGCGGTGCAGATATCGTCTGTGTCGAACTTGAGGACGGGATCGCGCCGCACGATAAAGATGAAGCCCGGGAAAAGACCATGGCGC
>JABJIU010000100.1 GCA_018661145.1 Pseudomonadota bacterium
AAAGTGTTTTATCCAGAAACTGATAAAGGATTTCAGTTGGTCGGCCATCTGATGAACCAGAGTGGCGCGCTCAAGAAAGTTGATAACGGGTTTGTCGAGGCCGGAAAAATCCCGAAGTTCCTTTTCCCAATAGGGATTGGGCAGGCAGCGAAGATCGAACACTGTGTCCGCATCGGTGGGCGCACCGCGCTTGAAGCCGAAAGACTGAAACAGCAATATCGGTCTAGATTGCAGTGTTCCCTGCGCAAAACCGCGGATCGCTACCCGGAGTTCATAGGGTGTCATGATGCTGGTATCGATCGTTCGTTCGGCCGCATCTGCAAGCGGTGTCAGTAACTCACTTTCCTGCAGGATGCCTTCACGCAACGGAGTGTCTTCGTCAGTTAAAGGGTGTCTTCTACGGGTTTCGCTGTACCTTTGCAGGAGTCGTTCCGTGTCGGCTTCGAGGAATACGATCCGCGGCGTTACACCGGCGGTGTGCAGTTCATCAATGCCGGCCACAAGTGTCTTAAGAAATTCCCGGCTGCGCGAGTCAATGCTGACCGCGACATTGTCGATACCCGCGGACGATCTTTGCTGTAGTTGTACTACCAGCTGTGGCAACATGCCAAACGGGAGGTTGTCGATGCAGAAGTAGCCGAGGTCCTCAAGTGCGTGCAGGGCAATACTTTTTCCTGATCCCGACAGTCCGCTGACGATAATCAGATTCATGTTGCGTTTTTAAGTGGGTCAGTCGTTTGGAGCGATGTTAGTTTCGGTATACGGGTGGTTTGTGTAGCACGCCCGAGTTGGCCCGCTTGGTTAGATCAGTAGATTGAACAACGTGTCCGCGTCACTTGCTTCACTGACGGCCCGCCGAAAACCGCTGTCAGAAAAGGCGCCCGCAAGGTCGCTCAGGATACGAAGATGTTGGTCAGTCGCGTCGGCTGGGACCAGCAGGCCGACAACCAGGATAATAGGCTGATTATCAATGGCGTCAAAATTCAGCGGCTGCTGCAGTTTCATGGCGGCAGCGATCGGTTCCTGAATCCCATTCAGTCGGCCATGGGGTAGTGCGATGCCATGGCCAATCCCGGTGCTGCCCAGGCGCTCGCGCTCGTTCATAGTAGAAAATACGGTGTGCTGGTCCATCCCGGGCAGTTGGCGGGAAAGCAGTTCCGCCAGTCCCTCCAGCATCCGTTTCTTGCTTGAGACCTTGACGTTGGCCGCGACCCGCTCCCGGCTCAGCAGGCCCTGCAGCGGCCCTGTGTCTTTGACTTCATCTGAGTGCGCAGCTTGTGTCATACCTAGATTACGCTTCGTCGCTGGGCTACTGGCGGAATATTCATTTGCTCACGGTACTTGGCGACGGTACGCCGGGCGATTGAAATCCCTTCTTTTTCCAGTTGGGCCGCCAGTTGGCCGTCGCTGATCGGTGTCAGCGAGGTCTCAGATTCTATCATCTTGCGGATCCTGGCCTGTGCCGCCCGTGCCGAGATCTGGGGCCCGGAGGAGGTTCCAAGGCCGGTCGAGAAGAAGTGCTTCATGGGGAAAAGTCCGTGCGGTGTGAGCAGATACTTTTGATCTACGGCACGCGAGACCGTGGACTCATGAATGCCAAGCACTTGTGCGACGTCCCGCAGTGTCAGCGGCACCATCGCCCCGTCACCCTTATCCATAAAACCGTTCTGTACCAACACAATCTGGGTGGCAACACTCAGGATGGTCTGATCCCTCTGTTGGAGGCTACGGATAAACCACTGGGCTTCACGCAGGTGGTCCTTAAGATATTGTCGGGTTGTCGGATCGTTGCCTCCAAGATACTGTTGGTAGTAATTGCTGATGCGAATGTTTTGTGCGCTCTGGCGGGCAAGCGTTACGATCCAGGTATCGTCACGTCGATGCACAACCGCGTCCGGAGCCACGGCAGGCGTCGGCGGTGCAGCCAGTCGCTCACCGGGTTTCGGGTCCAGAGACTGAATTAACCCAAGTACCTCGGCCAGTACCGAGAGGTCAATTTCCAGTACGTCGGCGAGCGCCTCGTAGTGGCGCCTACTGAGCAAGGAGAAATGCTCCTGGACAATTTTGCGCGCCAGCCGAAGGTCCGAGGTTTGTGAGGGCTGCGCTTTGAGTTGCAGGCTAAGACACTCAGCCAGGTCTCGGGCACCGATCCCTGGGTCAGAAAGACTCTGCACCAGGTGGAGCATTGAATCGATCTCGTCGTCGTCAGCGTTTACCTGCGGGGTCAGGATCTGCCTGACGTCGTCATAGGTCGCCGTGAGGTAACCTTTTCGGTCAAGACAGCCGATGAGTGTTTGGGCAATCAATTTATCCTTATCACTGAGTCTGTGCAGCGCGAGCCCTTCCAGTAGCAGCCGGGCGAGACTGTCCTGCTGGCTTTGCCACAGTAAGTCATGATCTTGGCGTGGTTCGCCGAGGTCATCGGGTTCTGATGACGAAAAGCCGGCATGCTCCCAGTGACGGTCCACAAAGGACGCATCACGCCAGTCATCATCGATGGCATGCGTTTGTTCGGTCTGGGGGGATTCGGTTAACGGTTCCAGAATGCGCTTGGCATCAGTTTCTGATTCACCTTCGGGTAGTGCACCCGGTTCCACTTCCTCGAGCAGCGGGTTGGATTCAAGAACGGAACTGATTTCTTGGGAAACTTCCTCAAAAGAGAGCTGCAGCAAGCGAATCGCGTGCTGCAGCTGGGTGCTGAGTTGCAGGCGTTGGCCCTGCCGGATATTAATCGCCTGTTTCACCTAGGACACCGTGTGGCTGACTAAAGGCGAAAACCTGTTCCGAGATAGACTGACCGAACTTCGTCATGAGCAAGAATATGTTCTGAACTTCCCTCGGTCAGAACCCGGCCCTCGGTCAGGATGTACGCGCGATCGCAGATACCGAGCGTTTCGCGGACATTGTGATCGGTAATCAGGACGCCAATTTGCATGGCACGAAGATCACGGATCAGTTTTTGAATGTCGATGATTGAAATAGGATCAATTCCGGCAAAGGGCTCATCGAGCAGCATGAACGACGGCTGAAGTGAGATCGCCCGAGCGATCTCAACGCGCCGCCGCTCTCCTCCCGAAAGGCTGTAGCCATAGTCGGATGCCTTGTGGGTAATGCCAAACTTCTCGAGCATTTCGTCGACGCGCTGATGCCGGGTGTCCCGGTCGAGTCCCGGAACGGCTTCGAGTACTGCGAGCAGATTATCCCGCACCGTCAGGCGGCGAAAGATGGAGGGTTCCTGGGGCAGATATCCGATACCTTTGCGCGCACGCCGGTGCATGGAAAGCCCGCTGATATCCTCACCATCGAGCAGAATGGTGCCCCCATCCCGACGGATGAGGCCGCAGATCATATAGAAGCAAGTGGTTTTCCCAGCGCCGTTTGGACCGAGCAGGCCGACGATCTCGCCGCCGCTGACTGTGATATCAACATTGTCAACGACTGTGGTTCGGCCAAACTGCTTGACCAGGCCTTGAGTGGTGAGTGTGCTCATGAATCCGTATCCGCGGCAATCGCGTTAGGAGGGGTTGCCTAACCGTCCGCTACCGTTTTGACCGCTTCGCGCCAGTCTTTTTCCCAGCGGTCCGGGTCTTCTGCAGGCTGGAGGCGGGCCGAGGGAATCCATATCTTGAGGTCAGCCGGCGCCTCTATTTGTTTCCAGTCGTTCTTAACCCCAAGCACCTGTACACGTTGGCCCTTTTTGACCTCGCCGAGGACGATAGACCCAGAGTCTGTGGAGGGAGTGGAGCGCACTCTGACGCTGGAACCGGTTACGGATGCGATGCCGGCGTTGGCGGAGATAAATTTTCCATAAATCCAGACCCGCACACCTTTGGGCGCATTAATCTCAGCCCAGCCGTCCTGAACACGCAGTACCCGGACCGGTGATCCGCCTTTTAGGGTTCCCAGCGACGCGGCTGTCACGCTTTGTGCGGCGAAAACTGGTGCGCCGGTAATGCCGATATAAGCCCGGTTGGATCTTGATGGCTCTGGATTGGTCCCGGCAGTGGGATTACTGGTCTCGGAATCAGGGCTGCCCATCTCGTTGGGTTGGAGCACCATCCGCGGCCGCTCCCCGTCTGTTTTGGGGAGGGCGGTATCGGCATCTTCGCCCTCCCTCGTTGAGCGGGTCTCGCCGCGCACGATCATCCGGTCGCGGGCCATATCGTAGACGATACGTTCGCCTTCGATGGCATCGCGGTCCTGTCGAAGTCGGGCGTTACCGATAAAGGTAACGATATTGTTGATTTCGTCGAGTTCAATCCGACGGCCGGTACCAACTATGTCATGATCCTTTCCGTCTGGCCGCTGGCGGAAGACGGCAGGGTTGCCGGTAGCAATACCATGATCCAGTTGCTCACCCTTATAGATGAGTTCGATCTGGTCTGCGATGATTCGTATGGTGCCTTGACGGACAGAGACATTGCCCCGGTAAATGCGGGTACCACTAGAAAAGTCCATCTCCACTTCGTCGGCCTCAACCAGCACGCTCTGGTTACGGTCTGATTCAAGCGCAACCACACTTTGGGCGGAAACAAAGAGAAGGGAAAAGACAGCGAGCAAAATCTTCATGATGAACCAATTTTAGCAAACCGAGCCTGCCACCCGATGCTAACTGCCCCGATCAAGCCGGACGGTGAGGCGCTTGGTGCGGGTGACGCTGCCTGCGTCCTCGCCACTACGAAACTGGGTAACTTCAACGTTTCCGGTCAGCAGAACTTCGGAGCCGTCGCCAGCCATCCAACCCGATTCGCTGGTTGCCTGTCGCGCCGGTTTGCCTTTCTGGTATTGAACGAGATGGGGTTTATCGAGCAAGGAGGTATTGTCGAGGGGAAAGTGGGCCAGGCGCTCAGCTTTAAGAACATAGATGACACCAGTTTCGTCCCTGCCGGTGGCCGTGAAGTTCTGGATGTAGTAATCCGCCTCATTGGTCAACGGAGCCGCCATTTTATTCTCAGCCGGTTCCAGCAGGTTCACCTGCATCCATATGCCAAGTCCCGCCATTGCACCCAGCACACTGAGCAGAACCAGCCTTTCAATATTTGCCCGCATGGGGATCAGAAGACGCCGGCGCGGATAAGGTCCAAAGCATTCAGTGCGCCAGCGGGCCGGCCACTGGAGTCAACGGCAAATAAACCGTTGATGGAGTACCGCTGCATCATTTCCACCGCCTCAGCGGCAAGCGCCTCGGGTGGGATAGTGTGCGGGGAGCGCACCATGACGGTATCGATCTGGCAATCGTGAACATCTGTTCCCTGATTGAGAGTGCGTCTGAGATCGCCATCGGTATAAATTCCCGCAAGCAGTCCATGGTCGTCGACGATACCGACCATACCGAGGTTTTTGGCCGACATCTCGGCCAGGGCGTTAATCAGTGACGTGCCTATTTGAACGAGCGGTAAAGCCTTGTCGGTGTGCATTAAGTCTTCAACGTGCACCAGCAGACGCCGGCCCAGCGCGCCCCCAGGATGCGAGCGGGCGAAGTCCTCAGCGCCGAAGTTCCTCGCTTTTAGCACGGCGATCGCGAGTGCATCACCCATCGCAAGTGTCGCAGTGGTGCTTGCCGTGGGCGCAAGATTATGAGGGCAGGCCTCGCGCTTAACATGGATATCAAGGCAGATTTTCGCTGCCACTGCGATCGAGGACCTCGGGTCGCCGGTAAATGCGAGTAGGGTATTACCCATTCTCTTGATGATCGGCAGTATCGTGAGAATCTCAGGTGTTTCCCCGGAATTTGAGATTGCCAGTATCAGGTCCCCCGGGGTGATCATGCCGAGGTCTCCATGACTTGCCTCACCGGGATGCACAAAAAAGGCGGGGGTGCCGGTGCTTGCGAGAGTCGCCGCAATCTTGCCACCAATATGCCCCGATTTGCCCATCCCGGTCACGATCACACGGCCTGGGCACGCCAGCAGCGCCTCACAAGCCTTCGAAAACTCTTCGTCAAGGCGTGCAGCCACTGCCGCGAGTGCCTCGCCTTCGCAGGCGATTACTGCGCGGGCGTCGGCTAAAAAGGAAGTTTCACTCATGAAGATGAATTGTGGATCGTAAGAAGCACGTACGGCCAAAACTCGGATTCAGGTTATTCTAAAGGAAAGACTTAGGCGAATTGATTCTGGTTTTGAGGAATGCAAGATTCATTGAGAATTGGCACGCGTGGCTGGCGCTATCAGGCATGGGACGGCACCTTTTATGACGCCGACCTTCCTCCTGAGTGGCAGTTGTCCTGGTACGCCAATCACCTGCGCAGCGTGCTGATACCAGCCGATGGCCTTCACCAGATGAGTCCCGACCGGGTGAGGTGTTGGGTTGAGGATACCGATCCAGAATTTCGGTTTATCGCTACGATCGATCCGGTCCAATTCCCCCCTGATTGCCGTGAAGCGATGTTGCCCGATCTCGAGGCGCTGGTGACGGCGTTTGGTGAGCAACTCGATGCCTTGGTTATTGATGTGGGAGGCAATCTGTCAGCCATTCAGCGTTTTCTGGAAAGGTTAAGGTCAACCTTTCCTGACCTACCGGTTTGTTTAGAGGGTTTGCCAGCACACAAGTTGCCCCACGGCTTTGGCGGGTGTTTCAACGGGGAGGAAGACTTTTTGTTTTCCGATAGCCCTTACACTATCGTCTACCAGTCTGAAGGAGACTTAAGTACAGTGCGCACGATTATCGAAACGATGCAGCGGTCGAGCATCGAAGCCGGGGCATTAATCTTTTCTGATCCGGACCGTGCGTTTGATCATGCTGCTGGAGCGCGCACGGTCGCTGATTTGCTGGAAGCCTGATGGATTCTTTAGCGCGTCACTACAACACGTGGGTCCTGCTGCGACCCTGGCCCTTGCTTATCGGCTTAGTGGCAGTGCTGGTATTTTTCGGTTGGCAGTCACGCGATTTTAGGCTGGATGCCTCAGCGGATTCACTACTGCTCGAAAATGATCGCGACCTGAAAGTTTTTCGAGACCTATCGGATCGCTATGAGTCCAAGAGTTTTCTGGTGGTGGCGCTCGTGCCGGATCAGGATATCTTTGTTCCGGGCACACTTGAGCGTGTGGACCGCCTCGCTGAGGAGTTCGAGAAAGTCCCCGGTATTGCCTCGGTGGTCTCGCTGCTGGATGTGCCACTACTTGCGCAGGGCGAAGGGTCCCTGACTGAGCTGGTGGGCGGTTACAGGACCTTGCGCGACGCCGAAGTTGATCCAGAGAAGGCCCGCCAGGAGTTGACGACAAGCCCAGTATTTGCCGAGTTGATCGTGAGCGCCGACGGCAGAACAACCGCACTGCAGCTTAACCTCGATGGTGCCCCGCAGTTTGATGCCTTGCAGGCCGAGCGGCGCATGCTGACGCAGCGGACCCGTACAAGCGCTGCCAGCGAAGCGGAAAAAACCCGTCTCATTCAGGTGGAGTCGCAATACCAGCTGCAAAAACGCCAGGTGGATCAACGGAGGCACGACACCATAGTGGCTGTTCGCGATGTGATGGGGCGCCACCGAGATTTGGGTTATCTGGTGCTTGGTGGGGTGTCGATGATCGCAGACGACATGATCACCTTTATCGGCAATGATCTTGTGACCTTCGGTCTGGGGGTGTTGATTTTTCTGGTGGCGATGCTGACCATCATTTTCCGGTCAGCGCGTTGGGTGGCCTTGCCACTCGCGAGCTGTTTTCATGCCGGGTTGAGCATGGTGGGCCTGTTGGGTCTGATGGACTGGCAGGTGACGGTAATTTCCTCAAACTTTATCTCACTGATGCTGATCCTGACGATGTCGATGAATGTGCACCTTGTTGTCCGATATCGCCAGCTTGCCCGGGATCATCCCGAGATACCACATCAGACCCGCGTTTTGACGACCATGCAGAAGATGTTCTGGCCTTGTCTCTATACGGCACTGACGACGATCCTAGCCTTCGGGTCGCTCGTTCTGAGCAGCATCAAACCGGTCATCGACTTTGGCTGGATGATGTCCATCGGCCTGGTAGTCACCTTTGCGGTGTCGTTTCTTTTGTTTCCTGCCCTGCTTTGTGTTCTCGGCCCGGCCCGAAAGGTTGAGCGCTCGTCGTCACCCGGTCTTGCATTTACCCGGAGCCTGTCCCGCGTCACGGCGGACCACGGCCGTGTCGTCGTCGTGCTGTCCGTGATGCTGGCGATCCTCGGGGCTGTAGGGATCTCACGACTTGAGGTCGAAAACAGTTTCATCAACTATTTCGGCAAAGATACGGAGATTTATCAGGGACTCAAACTGGTGGATCGGGAGCTCGGGGGAACAACCCCGCTCGACGTGATCGTGCGCTTTGAGTCGGAACCCGAAAACTCTATAGTCGAAGAGTCTGACGACGATCTAGCGCTGCTGCTGGGTTCGGTATCGCAAGGCGACCCGGTGGACTACTGGTTTACGCCGGAGAAGATCAATACGGTATCGGCGGTTCATGATTTTCTTGCTAGCCGTTACGGAGTGGGCCAGGTCCTTTCTCTCGCCTCGTTGATCCGGGTAGGTGAGTCAATTAGCAAGACGCCGTTTGATACTTTTGAGCTCGCGGTGCTTTACAAACGTATGCCGGATGATCTCAAGGCAGCACTTTTGAGCCCGTATGTCTCAATCGAAAACGACGAAGTGCGTCTTACTGCCCGTATACGAGACTCACTCCCTGATCTTCGCCGCAATGCGCTGCTGGCAGATATTCAATCAGGACTGGAAGAAGAAGTCGGCTTGGCTCCAGAGAGATTTCAGGTCTCGGGGCTCGTCGTGCTTTACAACAATATGCTCCAGAGCCTTTTTTCCTCTCAGATTCTTAGTCTGGGTGTGGTGATGCTGGGAATTGCGCTGATGCTGTTGATCCTGTTTCGTTCATTTCTTCTTGCGGTTATTGGTATTGCACCCAATCTTCTCGCGGCGACTATCATTCTTGGAATGATGGGTTGGGCCCGCATCCCGCTTGATATGATGACCATAACCATCGCATCGATTACGCTCGGTATTGCCGTAGACAACAGTATTCACTACATCTATCGCTTTCGAAGCGAGATCGGCCGCATAGGCGATTATGTGAAGACGTTGCATTACTGCCACGCCAATATTGGCCGCGCCATCTTCTATACCGCCATCATCATCATCTCGGGATTTTCCATACTAATGTTGTCTAATTTTCTGCCGACAATCTTCTTTGGCGTCTTTACGGCGCTGGGGATGGCGGTTGCCCTCCTTGCCTCTTTGACGCTTTTGCCTCGGCTGATTCTCTGGCTGCGCCCTTTTGGCAATTGACAGTAAATCGCCATTTGAAGTTGACGCGGTAAATTTGCACAATATCTGATCTGATTTAGCTTACAGGCGGACCCCGTGTTTCGTATCTCCCGATCTTTTCATGCCCTGAAAATCGTGCGCCGTTTCGCACTGACGCTGGCCGTGACTTTGGGGTTTGGTGGGGCGCTTGCTGCGCCAACAGCAGACGAGATGATCCAGAATACGGTCAATCAGTTGATCGGCGAACTCCAGGAGCGCCAGGCAGAACTGGAGGCCGATCACGGTGCGCTTTACGCACTGGTCGAAGAGATCGTGGTGCCAAGAATTGCGGTGACCAAGGTAGCCCGACTGATTCTGGGCTCTCATTGGAAAACTGCATCGCAGGACCAGCGTGAGCGGTTTACGACGGGCTTTAAGAATCTACTGATGCGAAGTTACGCGACCGCCATGTTTGAGTACACGGGCGAACAGGAACTTCGGTTCGGCACGGTGACCATTCGGGCGGAAGGGCGCATTGCGGTGGTGCCTACCGAGTTGGTGTTGCCCGCCCAAGCGTCTGTACCGATCGAGTACTACTGTTTGCTGACTTCCGATGGTGATTGGAAGATATACGACATCCAGATTGATGGAATCAGTCTGATCATCAGCTATCGGAATCAGTACGGCGAATATATTCACACCAATGGCCTCGACGCCCTGATAGAATCTCTTGAGCAAAAGGTCACGGAAATCCACTAGTTTTTTAGGTGATTTAGCAGGATAGCAACACATGGTAAGTCCACAAGACATCAAAGGCTGGATTGAAGAGAACCTCCCCGGCGCAACGGTTGAAATCTCCGGCGATGGACACCATTTTGAAGCAGAGATCGTCTGTAATGATTTCGCCGGCAAGAGCCGGATTCAACAGCACCAGATGGTGTACGGGGCACTGGGCGACCGGATGAAAGCCGAGATTCATGCGTTGTCAATGCGCACCTTGACGCCGGAGGAGAAGATTTCTCTTTCTTCTTCCTAGGGGTAGAGGTGGTTACGGGAAAATATCGGAAACAGAATTTTTAGAGAGGAATATCATGGACGTCAGTCAACGAATCAAAGCAACAGTAGACAGCAATCGCGTCATGCTTTTTATGAAAGGCAGCCGCGACTTCCCGCAGTGTGGTTTTTCCGGTCGGGCAATTCAGATTCTCCAGGCGCTCGGCACGCAGTTTGAAACCGCAGACGTGCTAATGGATGATGAGATTCGCCAGGGTATCAAGCAATATTCCAACTGGCCCACGGTTCCCCAACTTTACATCGACGGGGAGTTTGTTGGCGGTAGCGATATCATGATGGAAATGTACGAAAACGGAGAACTTGCAAAGCAACTTTTAGAGGCGCCAACTGCATAGCGTATTGGTCCTTACAGGTAATTTAAAAAAGGCGCCTAAAGGGCGCCTTTTTTATTGAATCAGTTAAAATTGAAGACTAGGCGTACCATACTGGCTGCGCTTTTTAATTTTTAGCGGTCAGCATATTGGAAAGTCTAGTCATTAGGGGTGGCCAACCGTTGCGCGGAGACGTTCGAATCGGCGGCGCTAAAAATGCAGCGCTGCCGGTCCTGATCAGTGCCCTGCTGACGGATCAGGATCTTCTGGTCGCCAACGTACCCCATCTTCGTGACATCACAACGGCGCTCGAGCTTCTGGGTCGTCTCGGCGCCAGAATTGAAGTCGATGAAAAGTCCGTTATCCGGGTCAACGCAGGCAAATTGATCTCAAGACGGGCGCCCTACGAGTTGGTCAAGACCATGCGCGCCTCGATTCTGGTGCTTGGTCCTCTGCTCGCCCGATTCGGTCAGGCGGAGGTGTCGCTGCCGGGCGGATGCGCCATTGGCTCGCGGCCGGTGGATCTGCATATCCGCGCGCTCGAACAGATGGGTGCGACCATTACAGTTGAAGAGGGCTATATCAAGGCCAGTACCTCAAGGCATCGGTTGCAAGGCGCCAAGATTGTTTTTGATACCGTGACGGTGACCGGCACTGAGAACCTGATGATGGCGGCGACGCTGGCAGAAGGGGCTACCGTCCTTGAAAATGCTGCGCGTGAGCCCGAGGTGGTCGATCTTGCTAATTGCCTCGCGGCAATGGGTGCGCGTATTGAAGGTGCCGGCACTGATGTTATCGAGATCGAAGGGGTAGCTAACCTTACCGGGGCGGCACACCGAGTGATTCCGGACCGGATCGAGGCAGGGACTTTCATGGTAGCGGCCGCCGTTACTCAAGGAGAGATGCGTCTTCATGATGTGAACCCGGGTCATCTCGATGCCGTAATCGTCCGGCTAAGAGATGCCGGTGCCCAGATTTCAGTTTCACAGAGCGAACTGAGTCTTAAGATGCCGGAACGCCCAGATGCGGTTTCAATCAGTACCGCCCCTTACCCTGGATTTCCAACCGATATGCAGGCACAGTTCATGCTATTGAACTGCGTATCGGAGGGTACTGCGTCAATTACCGAGCATATCTTCGAGAACCGCTTCATGCATGTTCACGAGTTGCAGCGGATGGGTGCCGATATTACCCTGCACGGAAACACGGCACTGGTGCGGGGCGTGGACCAGCTGGGCGGGGCCCAGGTGATGGCCACGGATTTAAGAGCCTCTGCCTGTCTGGTGCTCGCGGGGCTGGTGGCCCGGGAGCAGACCGTGATTGGCCGGATTTATCACATTGACCGCGGTTATGACTGCATTGAGGAGAAACTTTTGCAGTGTGGCGCTGACATCCGCCGGGTTTCCGATTCGCGCTCACCGAGAGTCCATGCAGTTCAGTGAAACTAGTAATTGGGGCTTCTCTCATGAGATGATGTTTACCCATGTATTCTTCTGGAGACTAACTGGCAAAGTTAGCGAACATCTCACTCAACAGCGGCACTTTAAATTGGCGAGTTTCGACCGCGTCGAGGGCGCATCTTGATGAATTTCCTACATGTTGGATTTGCAAAAGCGGCGTCAACATTGCTTCAGCACCACTATTTTACTTACGAGAACAACTCCCATAATTTGCTAGAGCACGGCCCTCATGATTGGCGCCGATACATCCAACATAATTTAGTGTCAGCTCAATCCTCGTTCTTTCAATCGACACCGCCGGCGCTCCCCGAGGTAGAGCTCCCCAAAGTTACTTTCGGGCTTTCAGACGAGGGCATCCTAGATAGCCCGCTCGACTACTCTGTCGTATTGGAGCGATGGAAAAAACTTTTTCCCAATTCGCGGGTACTGATTGTCATCCGGTCGCAGCCTGACCTTGTTTTCTCTCTGTTCGTTCAATACGTTAGGGCTGGATATTTTCGCGGTATTAGAGAGTTCACAGAGGAACTTATGTGGAATGCTCAGCAGGGCCCATGGGGAACATTTAAATTTGATCGAATCTACGAGATAACAAAAGAGCACTTCGAAGAAGTTAAATTGATACCATTTGAACTGTTGAGATCTGACGCCTCTGCGTTTGTTCATGAACTCAACCTATTTTTTGAAAGAGACGTGGAAGTAAACGTTGATAGGGTTAGACCTTCCCCCTCCGATGTGCATCTAGATCTTATGAGAAACCTTAACAGGTGTTTTAAGCATGGACTTGGACTTCGAGTCATGCATCCCCAACCAAGTTACGTGACTGGTGAAGGTCGGGATATCGTAAATCAAATTGATCCTCCTAGGATTAACGAGCGCAGCTCTCGTCGTCGCAAAAATATCCGAATCTGGTCGCATCGGATAGCGTCTGTCATGGAACGCCTCCCGTCTTCCAAGGCCACGACTATGCGCAGTGAATACGTTAAGAGATATGGAGATCTATTTGTTCAAGCGTTCGGCCAAAGCAATGAGAATCTTTCCAACCGCCTCGGGATAGACCTTGCGAGCCTAGGGTACCCAATATCAAGGTAGGTCGCCCAAATGCGCCCGACCATAAAGGTTTGG
>JABJIU010000095.1 GCA_018661145.1 Pseudomonadota bacterium
CAGGCTGATCGATCCGGAGGCCGTGAGCCGCAGTAACGCAGACCGGGTCGTCACGTCAATATCGTCAATGCGCAGGTCCGCCCCTGCCTGACCCCGCATCGTGGCACGGACCTGGGCTGTCCCGCTAAAAAGACTTCTGGCGCGCTTTGTGAGCCCTGGCACGAACATGGCGACGGATTGGGTCAGATCACCGGTCTCAAGCAAAAGGCTGAGATCGGCTTGGCCGCCTTCCATCAGGTTGCTCACGGTACCGCTCACATCTCCGGAAATCGTACCCAGCACAAGATTCAAAGAAACTTCGAGATCGTCATCTCCGACCAGCATCAACGAACCCTGCAGCTCGAGGGCGCTTCCATTGAGGCTGCCAGCTGCCGTGACGGTACTGTCACGAGTCCCCTCCGGCAGAATCAACTCCAGCTTATTGAACTCAAGGTCCTGATTGAGACGCGGATCTGGTCCCGAATATTTCACTCGGCCCTGACGCACCAACGCGTCACGCACAATCACCGGCGGTACCGTCGACACCTCCTCATCAGATAACTGGTCGAGATCAAAGCGCCAATTGGCCTCGCCCTCTGGACCCGAAACCAGATTGATGGATGGCTCGTCCAGTTCCAGCCTGTTGATGACCACCGTACCGGATAGCAGCGGCCAAATCGCAAATTCGATTTCGCCATGCGCAAGATTCACCAGTGGCAGATCCGATACACCTTCAGGACTCGATACCTGCAGCCCCGAGACAGACAGACGCGTGGTCGGCCAAAGCTGGAAATCCAGCCGATCGCTGATGCTGACTTCTCGCTCGATCACGGACCCCAGCCAGACCGCAACACGGTCCCGATAGCTGTCCCAGTTAAAGTACTGCAAAGTCAGCACAGGCAGGATCAGCAATACCACCAATAGCCCAACTGCCGATAAAATAAGGCGCTTTCGACTCATGATGGCCATAGCATACGGTAATGCATGTTCAGTCCGCCAGAAAAGCAGGTTTGGCGCCCAGACATTCCCGATCCTAGACATCCATAAATCCCTATCCTTAACCAAAGCCTTTTACACCGCAACCCCGATGCCATGACCCTATCCGTTGATGAAAAAAAACTCGGCAAACGGCTTCGCCGCGAGGCCGGGCGAGCTATTCAGGATTTTCAGATGATTGGCGAGGGGGACCGTGTCATGGTCTGCGTTTCTGGAGGGAAAGACTCCTTTATCCTGCTGGACGTTCTGGAACAACTACGCCATCGGGCGCCGATCTCATTCTCACTGCGCGCGGTTCATCTCGACCAGAACCAGCCAGGGTTTCCGGTAGAGACATTACGGGAATATCTCGTGAGTCGTGGAATTCCCTTCGATATCATTGATGAGGACACCTACAGCATCGTCAAACGCGTCATCCCCGAAGGCAAAACTATGTGTGGCCTTTGCTCAAGGCTTCGCCGGGGAATTCTGTATCGCTACGCCTGCGACCACGGAATGAATCGGATTGCCCTGGGGCATCATCGCGATGACATGATCGAGACCCTTTTTCTCAACATGTTCTATGGCGGGCAGTTGAAGTCGATGCCACCCAAGCTTCGCAGTGACGACGGGCGCAACATTGTTATTCGACCGCTGGCTTATTGTCGTGAAGCCGATCTGGCACGTTACGCGAAGATGAGAGAATATCCTGTGATCCCATGTAATCTGTGCGGCTCCCAGGATCATCTGCAGCGCCAGGCGATCAAGGGCATGCTGACTGACTGGGAGAAATCGCATCCCGGACGTATCGCCAGCATCTTCCGAGCCCTAACCCAGGTGGCGCCCAGCCAACTCGCTGACCGCACGCTTTTTGACTTTGGTGCGCTGGAAACCGAGGCATCCGATCATCGCTGGCTTCCCGAGGGCGCAGTAGCAAACATCAACTCGGATGCCGATGAGCGTATCCCTTGCGCCAAAGTTGAACCATAGAGGAGAACACATCTTGAGCCCAGAATCGTTTAACTCCGGACTGATGGCGTTTCTGGACGCCTCACCCAGCCCTTTTCACGCTGTTGCCGCGATGCGCCAGGCGCTGCAGTTGCAAGGTTTTGACGATCTCGATCCGACTGCGACATGGTCTATCGGGGGCGGCACAAACGCACTGATCACTCGCAACCATTCATCCCTGATTGCTTTTCGGGTAGGCACCGCACCGCTTGCCGACACCGGTATCCGGATCATCGGGGCCCATACTGATAGCCCCTGCCTGCGGATCAAGCCGTCGCCTGATGTCAGAAGATCAGGTGTTCACCAACTCGGTGTGGAGGTCTATGGCGGTGTGCTACTTGCTCCGTGGTTTGACCGTGACCTTTCCATTGCCGGGCGGGTGACCTGCACGGATGCTCAAGGCCGCCGTCTGTCACTGCTGATTGATTTCGAAAGACCGATTGTCACGATCCCAAGCCTCGCGATTCACCTTAACCGCGATGTGCATAAGAATCGTACGCTCAACTCCCAGCAGGAGGTCGTTCCGATCCTGGGCGATCTGGCAAACGAGACCGAAACCGGGTTTCACAGAATGCTCCTTGACCAGGTTCACCATCAACACCCCGAATCAGATGTTCAGGCGGTGATCGACTATGAGTTGAGCTGTTACGACACGCAGTGTGCACAACGAGTAGGCATCCACGGCGATTATCTTGCAAGTGCGCGGCTGGATAATCTGTTGAGTTGCTATGCAGGCCTTCGCAGCCTGCTGGATGCCGAAACGGAGCAGTCGGTTCTGCTGGTATGCAATGACCACGAGGAAGTTGGCAGCGCATCGGCCGCTGGGGCGCAGGGGCCCTTCTTGCATACCGTTCTGGAGCGTCTTTGTGGTGACACCGAAACCTTGGCGCGAGCGTTGGCGCGCTCCCTTCTGATCTCAGCGGACAACGCCCACGCGTTGCATCCCAACTACGACAACAAACATGACCCGCAGCACCAACCGCGACTCAACGGCGGCCCTGTCATAAAGTTCAATGCCAACCAGCGCTATGCGACCAACAGCGAGACCGCCGCGACCTTCCGGGAGCTCTGCACCCGGGCCGGCGTTCCGGTGCAGTCGATCGCAATGCGCAGTGATATGGCCTGCGGCAGCACCATCGGTCCAATCACCTCAACGGTGCTCGGTGTCAACACAGTGGATGTGGGGGCCCCTCAACTTGGCATGCATTCAATTCGCGAGACCACTGGCTGGAAAGATCCAGTGCTGCTCTACCAGGCACTTCTGCAACTCTTCGAATCGGAAAAACTCTAATCTGCCCGCAGCGCTCCGAACAAGATCAGTAAAAAAGCCAGGCGCGATGCCTGGCTTTTTATTTGCTTCTAAATGATCCGGTGTTTTCTATCGGAACATCGGTGCCTTGATATTACTGGGACTGCTCGACCATATAGTCAACAGCAAGCTTGATATCATCATCGCTAAGATGCGCAAATCCGCCTTTTGGCGGCATATAGCCGGCCTCACCCTGAAACCCAACGATGGCGTGCTCATACAACAGATCCATCCCTTGGGCGATGCGATCTGTCCAGACATCCTTGTCACCGACCTTCGGCGCGCCCGCGACACCTGAATTGTGGCAAGCCATGCAGCCACTGTTATAGACGGCTGCACCGTCTGCAAGGACTACTGTCGAACCTAAACCCATCAGCGTCAGACTGATCAGGGCAAGTTGCTTTTTCATCGTCTTAACTCCTTGAGCCCAGCATCGTAAATGCTGGAAAGTGAATTGAAAAACCGTGAGAAATTTGTAGTGTCGCCATTTTATGATCTGTCTCACCTGCGGTAAACCTTCTACAGCACTCAGGATTTTCGTCACAACTCCCGGGTCTTATGAAAGGCGACTTCGGGCCAGCGTTCCTGCGCGAGCCGAAGATTGGCGAGGTTGGGCGCCAGATAGGTCAATGCACCGGACGCATCCAGCGCAAGATTCTGGACGGCTTTCTTTTTGAGTTCCTCGAGCCGTGGCGCATCCTCGCTGTCGAGCCACCGGACCGTGGCAACCGGCACCGCCTCAAAACTACACTCCACGCCGTATTCGTGCTTGAGTCGGTGCGCCACCACATCAAACTGCAAAATTCCAATCGCACCCAATACCAGATCGTTACTCAGCATCGGTCGGAACACCTGAGTAGCGCCCTCTTCACTCAACTGATCAAGGCCTTTGTTCAGCGCCTTGGCTCGTAAAGGGTCTGCCAGGCGGACTCGCCGGAAAAGTTCTGGTGCAAAACTGGGGATGCCCAAAAACTTAAGCTCTTCACCTACCGTGAAAGTATCGCCAATCTGGATCGTACCGTGGTTGTGCAATCCAATGATATCTCCGGCCACTGCACCACTCGCTGATTCGCGCCGGGCCGCCATGAAAGTGATCGCATTGTGCAGTTGCATATCACGACCCGCACGTACATGCCGGACCTTGAGGCCCTTGTTAAAGCCGCCCGAAGTGATGCGAAGAAAAGCAACCCGATCGTGGTGGGCAGGGTCCATATTTGCCTGAATCTTGAACACAAATCCAGTAAACGATGATTCCCCTGCATCGACGGTCCGCGTCTTGGACGTTCTCGGTAGAGGTGGCGGCGCATAGTCGACGAACGCGTCAATCAGTTCGTCAGTGCCCTCGTGGTTCAAGGCCGACCCGAAAAAGACTGGCGTCAACTGCCCGGAGAGATAGGCGTCACGGTCAAAAGAATGCGAGGCCCCCTGTAGCAGTTCAATCTCCTCTCGCAACGTGTGCACATCATCAGCTACCACTGCATCGAGTTCGGGATTATCCAGACCCTGGATCACTCGGGCCGCGGCGCCGCCTGATCCCGTGCGATTAAATAGTGAAATGCTGTCATCCAGAAGCCGGTACACCCCGCAAAAATGTCTGCCGGATCCAAGCGGCCAAGTCATCGGGGCGCAATTGATTTTGAGTACCGACTCAATCTCGTCGAGCAGTTCCACCGGGTCTCTAGTTTCGCGATCCATCTTGTTCACAAAGGTCATGATGGGTGTATCCCGCAGACGGCAGACGTCCATCAGCTTGATCGTTCGCTCCTCGACACCCTTGGCCGCGTCAATGACCATGAGTGCTGAATCCACCGCCGTCAGCGTGCGATAGGTATCTTCTGAAAAATCAGCATGCCCGGGTGTATCGAGCAGATTCACGATGAACTGCCGGTACTCGAACTGCATCACTGACGAGGTGACTGAGATACCCCGTTCCTTTTCGAGTTTCATCCAGTCGGAGGTCGCATAACGGCCTGACTTGCGGGCACGCACGGTTCCCGCTTCCTGGATGGCGCCGCCGTAATGGAGAAACTTCTCGGTGAGAGTAGTCTTACCCGCGTCCGGGTGCGAGATAATGGCAAAGGTACGTCGCCGCTGTACCTCGCCCAGGTGATCCGACATAAAACCGTCGCTGCTAGGATGAAAACGACGGCGGATTATAACGCCCCGCCAAAAGCGCACTCGAGGCGACAGTCCCGGATGCCGCAAACCCGCAACACGGCCTGATATGGAGGTGCCGCTAGTATTCCTCCCTCTTTCGACTATCCCCCTCGCTGTGACTGGGATGGAAAGACTGGGAAAACGGCAAGGGTATCTGTGGGTTATAACGATCGAAATCGTGGGAGCGCCGGCGACGAATCCGGTGGAGGCGCTGCCGGGTATTCCATCTACTTCGGTTCAAGACGCTTTCGGTTCCCTGCCAGGACGGTGGCCCCATTCTAACGGTCAGGGCGCCACACTCAAGGGGGATTTGCTCAACGGGCAAGCAGCTTCTGGGCACTCCAGCGTCTTTAGATACGGCATAATGCTGCGGATATTGGCTCAAGTTCTGCCTATGGAATTTTCTACCGGTGAATACTTAACCACCCGCGAGGTCGCACAACTTCTGCGGGTCAAGGAGCGAAAGGTTTACGACCTCGTCGCCCGGGAGCAGATACCCTGCACCAAAGCTACGGGAAAACTGCTTTTCCCCAAGGTCGCTATCGAGATCTGGCTCGCATCGAACCGCACGGGGCCAAAAACCGTGGGCAACCCAGGTACTGTACCGAACGTCATTCTGGGAAGCCATGACCCTCTGCTGGAGTGGGCACTGAAGGAATCCGACTGCGCCATTGCCAGTCATTTCGGAGGCAGTGTCGACGGGCTTGAGCGCTTCGCCCAAAAAGATGGAATCGCGACGGGCCTGCATATCTATGAACCCGAGACGGGTGGATGGAACATTGATGTGATCCGTCAGCGCTTCGCCGGGCAGGATATCGCTCTGGTTGAGTTCTGTTGGCGCCAGCGCGGACTAATTGTGCAACCCGGTAAGGAAACTGTCATCAGCGGAATTGCCGATCTGCCCGGTCGACGCGTGGTGAAACGCGTGACCGGTACCGGGAGCCAGATACTGCTGGATCAGTTGATCTATCGCGAAGGAATCTCGCCGTCCGCCATCGACTTTTCCACGGAGGCGCATACCGAAACAGAAGCCGCTTCCGCTGTTCTGGAGGGTCTGACTGATGCAGCACTCGGGCTCAAGGCCCTGGCAGAGCGCTATCGACTCGGTTTTGTACCTCTCATCCGGGAGCGCTTTGATCTGCTGATCTACCGACGGTCCTGGTTTGAACCTTCCTTACAGGCGTTGACCCAGTTCTGCGCCTCGTCGGATTTTTACGCCAAAGCCAAGTCCCTTGCGGGTTATGACACCCGGGGTCTAGGCACGGTCCACTTCAATGGCTGACGCGCCCCTTCCTTGGGTTCGAGACGTTCAGGGCGAAGCGTTCGGAAAGAACAACTGCTGACCAGTCCGTCTGAAGTTGGCTATCGCATTCTGGCCTTCTTCGCCGATCATCCAGTCAATAAAGGTTTGCCCGGCCTCGGCGTTCACGTGTGGGTGTTTCTTTGGGTTAACGAGAATAATGCCGTACTGGTTAAAAAGCGGCGGATCATCTTCATACAGAACCTTCAGTCCCTGCTTGTTGGCGAAACTGATCCAGGTCGCACGGTCAGTCAGGCAGTAGGCATTCATGCCCACTGCAATATTCAAGGTCGCACCCATTCCCGAGCCCGTCTCACGGTACCAACTCCCGCTGGCGCCGGACGGATCGATACCGGCCGCGTTCCATAACGCCAACTCTTTTTTGTGTGTGCCCGAATCATCGCCCCGCGACGCAAAAAACACCTTGTCGGCACTGATACGTGTGAGGGCACCGCTTACGCTCTGAGCCTCGGACAGTGCCGCCGGGTCGGCTGCAGGACCGACCAGAAGAAAGTCGTTGAACATGAGATCAAACCGTTTCAGCCCCCAGCCGTCCTGGACAAACTGTTTTTCGTCGGATTCAGCGTGTACCAACAGGACATCGCCATCACCGCGGATAGCATTCCGGATCGCTTGCCCGGTTCCCACCGCAACCACGTTGACTTTAATCCCGTACGCCTTCTCAAAGAGAGGAAGAACATGATCATAAAACCCCGAGTTGGCAGTTGAGGTGGTCG
>JABJIU010000111.1 GCA_018661145.1 Pseudomonadota bacterium
CTATCTCATCAAGCAAGGCGAGTTTGATCTCTCCCCACACTCCTTTACCTGCAGCCTTCCGTTGGGCGCTGTGATAAAGAGCAGGCGATGGCGCGACACCAAGGCGCTTAAGTAGCCTATAAGCGGCGCTTGATAGACGTGTCAGAGTGCCACGGGTCACCAGTCAAAACCTTCGAGTTTCTTAATGCGATTGGCAAGTGTCTGGTAGTTTTTAAAGCCGAGTGCTTTGGCGGCCTGCCGCAGGCTTGTGGTACTGCTCTTGGCACGAGCAAGATAGTGACGAGTTACCTCGTCCAGTACATTATCAAGAACAAACTTCTCATCAAGGGCTCTATGTAGGACGTCGTCGACTGTCCCACCGACCCGGGTAATACCGAGCGCCTCTTCAATATCAATCTTGCCAATGATGGTTTTTTTAGAGTGCACCAGGGCGCGCACCAGAACGCTTTCAAGTTCTCTGATATTGCCTTTGAATGGGAATAATTCGAGTACCCGTTGGGCAGAGCGATCCAGTTCCTTTTTTTCTATGTCGGCTCCTTCGTCTTTAAGTTCCCTTTTAAGGCGAAGGAGCAGCGCCTCTGTGATCAACTTGAGATCCTTTACCCCACGGTCCCTCAGTGGCGGAAGCCAGATGATGTCTTCAACGATTCTGTAGAAAAGATCACCCCGAAATGAGCCATCGGAAACGGCCTCGTTTAAGGGCCGGGTGCTTGAGAAGATCAGACGTTGGCGTTTCTTGTTTTGATCCCCGGTTAATGTCCGGGAGATCTCCTGGAGAAGGCGTGTTTGCAGGTAAGGCGCTAACGTATCGATCTCCTCTATATAGAGTGTCGAGTCATTGCTTTTTCGTAAGAGGCCGCGGGTCTGGGTTACCTCGCCTCGCTTTGCTTTATCGCGGGATGCGCCAAAGAGTTCAACCTCGAGCTGTTCATCGGGGTAGGCACTGCAGTTAATAGATAGAAAATTCCTGCGTTTGCTTTTGTGGTGCATACAGCGGGCAAGAAGGCTTCTGCCCGTGCCAGGCTCGCCCTCAAGCAGAACGGCAATACCTCTTGGCGATAACAGTGAGGCCCGCTCAATTGCATCGCGCATGGCGCGGCAGTCATGTTTTATATCTTCAAATTCTGGGGCATAGGCCCGTAGCCCACGGCCTATGCCACTTCGGGCTTTGTCTGCACGATCAATCAGATCCCGTACAGAGATATTAAAAGGTACATCAAGCCCGGTAACCCCAGCTTCCTTGGACGCTTCTATCAGCGTTGCGGGGTATGCATTGTGCGCAAGCAGTATCCAGACGCTGGACATCACATAAGTGCCTGGTGAGCACAGATAGATCAGGCGCGATTCCGCCGGCAGAGATCGGACAAGTTCAGTCGCTGCCTCATCGACTTCCTTAAAGTCAGTTGGGGAGGTCAGTTTCACATCCTTGCAGATGATCTTTGCCTTGGTCTTTTTGGACAGTGCTTTTTTGAAGGCCACGCTTTTCTTGCCAGCGTAGTTGTTCAGAAGGTGCACTTCATCGATGTTTTTCCACTCGGCATCCCTGAGGGTGCGAAGGATGGGGCCTGGCTCAGCCCCTGACTCCAGGGAAGCCCAGTCCGCCCCACCAATCCACGAGCAAAGTATTTTTTTCATTTGTGACATAAATATTTGTCTTAAACGACAAATATACATTCTATCAGAATCTGTAAGTAACTGATTCTATTGATCTTGGATGCTGCTTCCAGTTCGTATTAGTTGCGATGCGCAAACGCCATGATGCGTCTCGTCAATTCAACGACTAGGAGATCGAGATGACATCACTTGAAGCATTTGTTCCCGCAGTAATCAGCCACCTGGTGTGGTCGGTAATCAGCCTGATCGCCATCGGTTTCGCACTGGCGATCGCTGATCGTATTGCCCGCATTCGCCGTCGCCACCGTTACCTGAAGTTCGCGCCCCGCTACGCCATAGCCTACCTCATGGCTCGAGCGGCCACACGCTGAGGTCCTGTCGGACTTTCAACTGCCACAACTTTTTCCGCACCGGCGCTCAGTACTGCCGGGGCATTCACAGCAACACAATGACCGGAGGTCAACATGATTAGTTCAGGAGTAATCGGCATGCCACTGCATTTCGGGCGCATGCCCACATGGTTTACAGAGCGGATGGGAAGTCTCAGTGAGGCCGTCATCGAGTCGGTAGTTCAGAATTACGGCAAGTCCGAGGCGCTAACGCGGCTGTCGGATCCCAACTGGTTTCAGGCGCTCGGCGCAGTCGCCGGGATGCAGTACAACAGCTCCGGTGTGACCGCTGCAGTGCTGGGATCGGTGCGGCGGAAAATAAACGCCCGCGCCCACGAGCTCGGGCTGTACATCGCCGGCGGCAAGGGCAAAAACGCATGGCGTGCCCCCAATCAGCTGGAGCGCCACGCGGATAAAACCGGACTCGATGGTACAGCGCTGATCCGCTCGTGCAATCTTGCCCGGCGGGTGGACAACAACGCCGTGCAGGATGGGTACTCCCTGTACCAGCAGCATTTTATCGTATCCGACGAGGGTGAATGGACGGGCATCACGCAGGGCATGGATACGGCTAGCCGTCGAGCGAGGCGCTACCACATGCATTCGCCGACGGTACGTTCGTTCGTCGATGACCCGCACACCGGCATCGTTGGTGAGCGCGGACAGCCGATCCTTAATCTCGCTGATAGCCGGGCGCAAGGCGCACGCGATCACATGGTGCAGCTGACCCAGGAGAGCCCCGACAAGGTCATCGATGCCGCACGCGGTATTGAATTTGGCGATCACCACGAGGTTCAACCCGGCGACGTCGATCTCAAACGACTCGGTGCGGTGCTGGCCATGGCGCATGGCGAGGAGATTGACAACTTCGAGGATCTGATGATGCTGAAAGGCGTTGGTCCAGCCACACTGAAATCCCTCGCGCTGGTCAGCGAGGTCATCCATGGTGACGCAAGTCGTTTTGATGACCCGGCACGTTTCAGTTTTGCCGTCGGCGGCAAAGATGGCAGACCGCATCCGATCGACCGGGCAGCACTCGATGAGACCATCAATCACCTGCAGGAATCGGTGGAGCAATCAAAACTCGGCTATGACGAAAAGTCCAAGGCCCTGAAGCGGCTTCACCGTGCCACAAAACAGGTTGAGGAGGCGAAATCCCCCGAGGCTGATATCGAAGCACTCGCGTCAGCAGAATGGGATCGCCTGGAGCGCGATGGTGGACATACCTTCATGGGCAAGGTTATCCCGGGCGTCACCAAGGCAGTCATGGGACTGCAAAACTCACTGCTGTACGGCAAGCGCGATGACAAGTCGAGCTGACGAACACGGCTACGACCCTGTTGCACTGGCGGCGGCCACCGAAAAGGTGGTTGTCGCCGGCAACCGGCGCAAGTACGCCAGCCTGGCACGGCCGTTGCGGTTTTACGGCGGCACTTCAAGCGCCACCGAGGTCGGCTGCAACCTGCGCTGCAAATTCTGTTTCAGCGACAGACCGGTTCGCAAACCTGGCACCACCGGAAAATTTTACACACCGCAACAGGTGTTCGATGCACTCGATGCGAGCGCGAAAAAACACGATCACAAACTCATCTCCGCATCCGCAAGCGAGGGAACACTCGGTAGGCAGCACCTGTTCGAGCTGCTCGCGCTGGTCGATCAATCACCATACGTGTACGTGCTCGAAACCAACGGCATGACACTGGGCGATGACCCTGAATTTGCACAGCAACTCGCACGGTTTCGTAACCTGCACGTACGCGTGTCGATCAAGGGCACGAGTCCTGAGGAGTATCACACCCTGACCGGAGCGCGCGCCTCGAGTTACGCGCTGCCGTTTTGTGCGCTGGAGCACCTGATTGCTGCAGGGGTGTCGTGCAACGCCTGCGTCACGGTGTCGTTCAGTACAGATGAAGGCATCGAGCGCGTCAGGGAACGCCTGGCTGCGATACGTCCCGGCATCCTCACATCGCTCGAGCTCGAACACATCACGTTGTTCCCCAAGGTGGCAAAACGCCTGCGCGAGGCAGGCATCACGCCGCGTGCGGTACGCCACCGCGGCCGCATCGTGCACCTGGAGAACATTCCCACGATTAAAGGAGACACTCAATGAGTCGAAAATTCATCCCGCGGCCAATGGTCGAAGCGCCAGTGCTGGCGGATGCGAAGCCGCGCACGGTGCAAAAACGTCATGCGCTGCTGCTCAACCCGTTTTATCCCAAAGATCCGATAGCAAGCTTCGGCAAGCATGTGCTGACCCCGACGCTGGCACTGACCAGCATTGCCGGGGCAACGCCCAAG
>JABJIU010000133.1 GCA_018661145.1 Pseudomonadota bacterium
TCCCCGCTGACCGGATGCACCAGCGTGTCACCCCGACGAAATACAGTGTAGAGACCGCTGCTCGACGGCGGAAGATTCTGGGCCAAGAGACGACTGAACCGCCCCAAAAGGACATTGCCTTCGGGACCTGAGATCACGCGGCCAAGTGCCTTGGTCTCCATCTCATCCATCAGCATCGCATCACTCAGAAACGGCGCGAGGACACCGGGCGAAAGCGCTAGCGCAGGCGCGATGTGCAGCGTTTCACGTATTGAGGGATTGAGTGTTGTGACCGGCAGCACCCGATACTCCGGCACGGAGTCTGCCTTCTCAAGGATTGAACGTAGATCTGTCACACGTGTGTCGTCGGCCTTGAGCAAGGTCGCAAAACAGAGCGTTGTGAGCGCAAAGCCTAAGCATTGAAAAAATCTCGGCCAAAACCCCGACTCGAAACCGTTCGAAGCCAACGGGCATTTTCGACCTGCAATTCGGATAAAATGAGGGATCATTGAATCCTTCTCAAATGGAACCTACAGTTAGTGTAGACAACCTGTGGGGCTTATCCAAGAGAACCACTTCACAAAGTTGAAAACCCCGTAAATCTATGGCATTGCTCGAGATTCTAGTTTATCCCGACCCACGACTCCGGAATCAAGCGCTTCCGGTTGAAGTCGTAGACACCGCTATTGGTGGACTGGTTGATGATATGGCGCAGACCATGTATGCGGCCCCGGGAATTGGACTGGCCGCGACCCAGGTCAACCTGACCAAACGTATCGTTGTAATCGATACATCCGAACATCAGGATCAACTGCAGGTTTTCATTAATCCTGTTATCACCGGTATGGGAGAGCAAATCGAAACAGAAGAAGGCTGTCTTTCGGTTCCCGGGGTAGTCGTACCCGTAAAACGACATTCTGAGGTGCAAGTTTCAGCGCTTGGCAAAGACGGCAAACTATTCGAGCTACACGCAACCGGCCTGCTCGCCGTCTGCATCCAGCATGAAGTCGACCATCTGGATGGAAAAGTGTTTGTGGATTACCTCTCCCAACTTAAACGTGACCGTATCCGCAAACAGTTGCTGCGTGAGGGGCGCAGTTCGGGCAAGACTCCCGGCCAGGGTAAAGAGTCTCAACCCGCGATCTAAGCCTAATGACCATACGTGCGGTCTTCGCGGGCACTCCAGACTTCGCGGTACCCTCTCTGGAGGCCTTGCTGAATTCAGAAGTTGAGGTAATCGCTGTCTACTGTCAACCAGACCGGCCGGCTGGCCGCGGACAGAAGCTACGTCCCTGTGCCGTCAAGTCTAGAGCGATCCAGGATAATCTCACGATCCGGCAACCGGAGAGTCTAAAGAGCGAATCATCCTATCTTCGAGACCAGAAAGTTGATCTCGCGGTGGTGGTGGCATACGGCATGCTGTTGCCCGAAGCCATGCTGGAAGCGCCGACAGTCGGCTGCGTCAACGTCCACGCGTCCCTGTTGCCGCGCTGGCGAGGCGCTGCGCCCATTCAGCGAGCCATCGAAGCCGGTGACGCTAACACCGGTGTGACCCTGATGAGGATGGACGTTGGCCTTGATACCGGTCCTATCATCGAAACCTGTCGAATTCCCATACTTAAATCAGAGAACAGTCAGTCCCTGCATGATCGACTCGCCATCCTAGGCGCCCAGATGGTTTCTGGGTTTCTTGCGGGGCTTTCCTCGGGAGTCATCGCATCAGAACCACAGCCAAAAACCGGGGCGACCTATGCCCGAGCGCTGACACGGGATGAGGCCTGGCTTGACTGGCGGTGCCCGGCAGACCAACTGGTACGACAGATATGCGCCTTCAATCCTTGGCCACTGGCGCGATCGCATCTCAACGGTGTCGACTACCGAATTCATCAAGCTGCGCTTGGCTCTACGGAGTTATCCGCAGTGCCCGGGACCATTATCCGGGCGCAGGGTCCGTGCCTTCGGGTGCAAACAGGATCAGGCACGGTCGATGTTCTGAAACTGCAACGCCCGGGGGGGAAGGTGTTGACTACCAAAACCTTTCTCAACGGCCATGCCATCACGCCTGGCTCGGTATTCACGCTGCCAGCGGATATTCATGCCAACGGGTGAGGTCTGTGCCGCCGCCGCACGGATCGTCCATGACGTCACCGAGAATGGTCGTTCACTCGAGGCGGCAACGACTGCTCACCTACCTAAAGGTGATGACCGCCGAAGAAGCGAAACACGGGAAATCGCCTGGGGAGCAGTTCGGTGGTGGTTTCGATACGACAAGGTGTTGTCGTCTAAGCTCCACCGCCCGCTTCGGCGGCGTGACCGCATACTACAGTCCCTCCTGATCTGTGGCCTGTACCAACTTGATCATCTGAGAGAGCCAGACTATGCGGTCACATCCGGGACCGTGGATGCAGCAAGCCTACTGGGCGCCGGCAGAGCCAAAGGCCTCATCAACGCGGTATTGCGTGCCCGACTCCGGGATGGTGAACCCGAACCCAATGATGAAGAAACTGCTCTGGCGACACCGGGATGGCTACTCGAACTCATCCGCGATACCTGGCCCCACGACTGGCGCAATATTCTGGCCAGTTTCAACCACAAACCGCCGATGACCTTACGGGTTAACCCGCTGAAACAGTCCCGGGACGAGTACCTGCAAGTGCTGCAAGATCGCGGTATTAAGGCAAGCGCCTGTAACGCGAGCCCTTGGGGCGTGACACTCGAAGCGCCCGTCAATGTTGATGAACTGGTTGGATTTAGAGACGGCACTGTCTCTGTGCAGGATGCCGCGGCCCAGATGACGCCGCTGGTCTGCGCACCCCCGAACGGGGCACGCGTGCTTGATGCCTGCGCTGCGCCTGGCGGCAAAACCACCCACCTGCTGGAGCACTTCCGGCACATTGGATCACTGGTCGCTCTTGATCTGCCAGATCGTTGCGGCACAATTGAGGATAACCTGTCGCGACTTGGACTCAACGCGAAGGTGCTTGCAGCCGACTTGTTAGACGTCGATACCTGGTGGGACGGCGTACCCTTCGACCTCATTTTGCTGGATGCACCTTGCAGCGGTACCGGGGTTATTCGGCGACATCCGGACATCCGCCATCACCGTCGGCCCGCTGATATCGCCCACTATGCGGCACAGCAAAAACGGATGGTGCATCAGTTATGGGAACTGCTCGCTCCCAAGGGCGAGATGGTGTACGTAACCTGTTCAATCCTGATGCAGGAGAACGACGGACCCGTTCGTGATCTTTGTACAAGGTGTGATGACGCCCAACTGCACCATACCGCTTTGCCCGGCGCCATCAAAACCGACTACGGTGTCCAGTTGCTTCCAAATCCAACCCAGGATGGCCTCTATTACGCATCCCTCAAGAAAGTCTGAGGGCCTTTGCACAAGCGCTTATAATTTACTCTGTCGGGCCCAGTCTCATGCATGTTTCCCTTAACAGTCTTCTGCCTTGGATGAACCGCTTCTGGCTAGCTGTGTTCAGTGCCGGTGTACTGTGGCTTCCCGCCGCGCCAGCCATGGCGGATTTCACGGTGAGTGAAGGAAAGTCGGTACTGATCGGCAATAGCATAAAAACCTCGGCCCATCTTGATCTCAATATTAACGGTGAACCCGCAATTGCACTGTCCAAAGGTATCCCGTTAACGCTGTTGGTGAAATCCCACCTCTATCGAGCCAGTCTGGCTTCCTGGCACTTTAAGATTGGAGAGTGGGAGGATCGGCTTCTGCTCGAGCACCACAGTTTGTCAAACCGATACACGTTGACAACTCTGGATAGCAGTATTACTGAAGACTTCGCGACACTAACAGAGACGCTGGACTTCCTGAGACAATACGCCAAGACCGTTGTTCTGCCAGACGGCGTCAACCCGAACGATGCCCTGCAGATGCGCATGCAGGTCTCACTGAGTCGGGGTGATCTGCCGGGACCATTAAAGTTAGTCGCCCTGGTTTTGAAAGATTGGCGACTCGGTAGCGACTGGGAGCGCTGGCAGGTCACCATTCCGTGAGGAACTCGCAGGGGTTTGCCCTGACGCTGATCCTGTCTCTGGCGCTCCTGGGGGCTTCCATCCTCCTCAGCCAGAGCGCCCAAGACGGCGATCTTTTCGGCGACTATTTCGCCGCACTCATTATCCTGAATGCGGTCGGGATCGCCATTCTCGCGCTGCTCATATTCTTCCAGGTTCGAAGACTGGTCAGCGCATTCCGCGCCAGAGCGCTTGGCTCTCGACTGACCCTGCGTTTCATTGCAACTTTTGCCATTCTGGCGCTGGTTCCACTGGCGATGGTCTATTACTTCTCGGTCCAGTTTCTCAGTCGAAGTATTGATTCTTGGTTTGATGTGCGGATAGAAAAGGCACTGGACGACGCACTGCTCCTCGGTCGCAGTACGCTGGAGGCCACAAAGCTCGAAGTCATCCGACAGGCACGCACCGCCGCACGGCGTATCGAAATCACCACCTCTTCGGTACAACTCTATAATCTCCTCGACAAAATCCGGGCCAGCGGTGCGTTTGACGAAATGAGTCTGCATTCAAGTACCGGCCGTATTCTTGCTTCCAGCAGTAACTTGTCGATCTCTTTGGTCCCGGATGCTCCGGGGGAAGATGTGCTGGGCAAGGTGCGGCGAGACGGCGTCTACGCTGAATTCGAACCGACCGATGATGAGGGTCTCCGACTTCGGGTCGCGGTACCTGTATCGGGTCTCAGTGTAAGTTCTCCCTCTCGCGTCCTTCAGATCCTGTACCCGCTCCCCTTGCGTTACTCGCGTCTAGGTGAAAGCGTGGAGTCCGCCTCTACGGAGTACGACCGACTGAAGTATCTGCGTGGGCCGTTAACGCTAAGTTTCGTCTTGAGTCTGACACTGATCAGCCTGATGACACTGTTGATGGCACTGTGGGCATCGATTTATATAGCCCAGCGAATGCTGGCGCCGTTGCGAGATCTCGCCGAGGGCACCCGGGCGGTGTCCCGCGGAGACTATGACAAGATACTGCCGGTAGACAGTGGTGATGAACTGGGGGTTCTGGTCGATTCATTCAACCGGATGACCCGTGAGATCGGCGCGGCACAGCAGACCGTGCTGGAAAGTCAACGTTGGGCCGAGTCAGAGCGTGCCTATCTCGATACCGTGTTGACCCACCTGTCAGCCGGGGTACTCTCCTTTGACGGTACGCAGCATCTGAAAACCTGCAACCCGGCGTCTGCCAGAATTCTTGGAACCGATCTCAAAGGGTGTATCGGTAGTCCAATTGAGAGTCTGGCGCAGGCCTTGCCAGGGGCAACGGCGCTGATCGAGGCGATTAACCAGGGAATGAAGGAACAGATCTCCGGATGGCAAAAAGAGATCCGTATCAGCGGTGGCGAGGGCCGACATGTCCTGATCTGTAGCGGTACACGTGTCGATAGTGACGACATGAATGCAGGACACGTTGTGGTCTTCGAGGATGCGACGGAACTGCTCAATGCCCAACGCGCCGCAGCGTGGGGTGAGGTCGCTCGGAGACTCGCCCATGAAATCAAGAACCCCCTGACCCCAATCCAACTATCCGCCGAACGTATTCGCAACAAGTATCTGTCTACACTGGATCCCGAGCAGCGTGAAACGCTGGACCGCTCCACACGAACCATCGTGCAGCAGGTCGAAGCCATGAAAACTATGGTGAATGCGTTCTCGGAGTACGCACGTCCGGCTCCGCTACAGCGGGCGTCAACGGACCTCAACCAGCTCATTAATGACACTGTTGAACTGTTTCGCTCGGGACCAAATTCGATCAAGCTACAAATAGAGCCTGATACCCACCTCGGGCACATTCAAATCGATCCCAATAGTTTTAGTCAGGTTCTGAATAATCTGGTCATCAACGCCCAGGATGCATTGGCCGGCCGTGAGGGGACGGTAGTCATCCGCACTAAGCAAGACAGTGGAACCGGGGGTGTCACCGTAACCGTGCAGGACAACGGGCCGGGATTTGATCCGCACAACATTGACCGTATCTTTGAGCCATATGTCAGTTCGAAAGAAAAAGGCACCGGCCTCGGACTCGCGATCTGCCGGCGTATCATTGAGGAGCATGGCGGGACCATCCGCGCCAGCAACCCGCAGCAGGGGGGCGCGGCCGTTATAATTTCACTTCCGCTACGCCGACACTAACCGGCTCCGCTTAACACCTTTTGGCACTATGACCGCCTATTCAATTCTGGTTGTCGACGACGAGCCGGATATTCGACAAGTTGTCAGCGACATCCTCCAAGACGAGGGATACCATGTTTCTGTTGCAGCAGATGCGGCCGAGGCGCGTACCCGCTATGTTGAAGATGCTCCCGACCTGGTGCTGCTGGACATCTGGATGCCGGATACCGATGGCATCGCACTGCTGCGCGAGTGGCGTAAAGATCAGACCGACGGCCATTCTCCGGTCATCATGATTTCAGGGCATGGCACGGTCGAGACAGCGGTCGAGGCCATTCGGATTGGCGCCTACGATTTTCTTGAAAAACCCCTTTCTACCGCCAAACTTCTGATTACCGTGGAACGGGCACTTGAGACCGTCACCCTGCAAAAGGAAAACCTTACCCTCAAGACGCAGCTGTCACCAGCAGCGGGTCTCATCGGCCACAGCGAGGCACTAGAAGACCTCAGGCACCTCATCAACCGGATTGCCGTCACCGACCAGGCCGTCATGATCCGCGGTGAGGCTGGGTGCGGCAAAGGCGTGACAGCCCGATCCCTGCATCAAGCCAGCGGCTCAGCATCAGGCCCTTTTGTCGAAGTTAATCTTGGCGCTCTACC
The DNA here is from genome assembly GCA_018661145.1 of Pseudomonadota bacterium. Taxonomy (GTDB): domain Bacteria; phylum Pseudomonadota; class Gammaproteobacteria; order Arenicellales; family UBA868; genus UBA868. The sequence goes on from JABJIU010000133.1 coordinate 6,780, forward strand.
ATCAGAGAGTATCGCGCTCGAACTTTTTGGCAGCGAACGTGGCGGTACCGTCACCCCGGGCAAGTTCGAGCAGGCAAGCGACGGTACCCTGGTACTGGATGAAGTCGGTGACCTGGATATGGATACCCAAACCAAGTTACTGGGTGTACTCGAGGCTGGCCGATTCGTCCGCCTCGGTGGCACAACTCCGCTGGAACCGGCATTCCGAATCCTCGCTACCTCCAATCAGGATCTGGAGCAGAAACTCTCTGATGGAGTCTTTCGCGAAGATCTCTTTTACCGACTGAGCGCTGTCACGGTTCAGGTACCCCCCCTTCGGGCCCACCGCGAAGATATACCTGATCTAATCAATCATTACGTTCAGCTTCTCACGGACAGTCAGCATTTACCCTTTCGCCGTTTCTCCACCTCGTCGGTGAATTATCTTCGCAACCGCCCATGGCCAGGCAACGTCCGTGAACTGACCAACTTTATCCACCGGATTCTGTTAACGACAACGTCAGAAGTCATCGAAGCGGAAGAAACGCGGGAGGTTATGGGGCAAAGTGCTATGCCTATCGACGCCGTCGAAGAGAAAAACGCTTGGAGAGATTTCGGTCAGCCCCTAAGATCCGCTCGAGAACACTTTGAACGGGATTATCTGGAATTCCACCTGCTCCAGACCCGAGGCAATATTAGCGAACTCGCTAGACGCTCGGAACTTGAGCGCACTCATCTGTACCGTAAACTGAAGGGTCTTGGGCTCAACCCCAAGGACCAAAAGTACCGACAGTGAACCCGCCCGAACTGAGGGGCCCGCGAACATGAAAATCATCATTCTCGGAGCCGGACAGGTTGGTACGTCGATGGGTGAGATCCTCTCGCGTGAAGACAACGACGTCACGCTGGTCGATATCGATTCCGAAAAACTCGCCGGACTGCAGGACCGGCTCGATATCCGGACGGTGGCGGGTGCGGCTTCTTACCCGAGCGTGCTCGAGCGTGCAGGTGTTGATGACGCCGACCTGATTCTTGCGGTTACGGACCAGGACGAGGTCAACATGGCGTCCTGCCAGATCGCCCACTCACTTTTCAATACCCCTAAGAAAATTGCCCGGATACGGTCGGCAGAATACCTCTCGCACCCGGGCATCTTCACGGACGATGCCATCCCGATCGACGTCATCATCAGTCCGGAACATATTGTCACCCAGCACATTCTTCACCTGATTGATTACCCCGGGGCCCTTCAAGTGGTTAGTTTTGCCGATGATCGGATACGTCTGGTCGGTGTGCGTGCCAACGCAGACAGCCCATTGATCGGTCGGGCCTTGAAAGCGCTTCGAGAGGATCTGCCGAATATCGACAGCCGGGTCGCCGCCATTTATCGGCAGGCTCACGCCATCGTTCCGGACGGCGATACGGTCATAGAGGCAGGTGATGAGGTGTTTTTCCTTGCCGCCCGCGAAGATATCCAGGCAGTCATGAGTGAACTTTGCGCGGTGGGAAAACCTGGCCGACGAATCATGCTCACGGGAGCCGGAAATATTGGGTTACGGCTTGCCGAGGCCCTCGAACAGGCGCACTGTCATGTAAAACTGGTTGAACGCGATATGGCCCGTGCGAAAACCGTCGCCGACCAACTAGAGCACACTGTCGTACTGCATGGTGATGCCGCTGATGAAGAACTGATGCAGCAGGAAAATATCGATAACGTTGATGTCTTCTGCTCCCTCACCAACGACGATGAGGCCAATATCCTGTCTGCCATGCTCGCCAAACGCCTGGGCGCCCATCGCACGATGGCGCTGGTTAACCGTTCGGCCTATGTCGATCTGATGTCCAACACCCTGGTAGACGTCGCTATTTCACCAAAGGTCGCCACGGTGGGCGCCCTGCTGACTCACGTACGGCGGGGCGACATGGTTGCGGTTCATTCGTTGCGACGGGGTGCGGCGGAAGCCATCGAACTAATTGCACACGGAGACGCCAGCAGTTCAAAAGTGGTCGGCAAGGCAGTACGGGATATCGGGCTGCCGGACGGCACCAGTCTTGGTGCGATTCTCAGAGGAGAAGAAGTGGTAATCGCACATGGCGAAACGGTGATCGAACCGGAGGATCATGTCATTCTGTTCGTAGTAGACAAGGGCCGCATTCGTGAGGTCGAGCAGCTCTTTCAGGTCGCTGTCACTTTCGTATAGGTAACGATCACGACCATGCCGTCCTTGGGGATCCTTCGCATTCTTGGTGTGCTGCTGGTCATGTTCAGCACCACACTGCTGCCGCCAGTGGTTATTGCCCTTATCGGCAATGACGGCGGGCTACGACCTTTCCTTCTCGCCTATATTGCTACCCTGCTCGCGGGTGGCGCGCTCTGGCTGCCCTTGCGGCGACAGCAACGGGAACTGCGAGTCCGTGACGGCTTCCTGGTTGTTGTGTTGTTCTGGACCGTGCTAGCTATTTTTGGCGCCTTCCCGCTGCTGCTGTCA
>JABJIU010000158.1 GCA_018661145.1 Pseudomonadota bacterium
ATTTCTTTGGGATAGATATTCAGCCCGCCGCTGATCACGAGGTCTTTTTCTCGCCCGACAATCCGGACCCGCCCTTGCCCATCCATCGTCGCCATGTCGCCGGAGATGAAAAACCCGTCATCGGTAAATTCGCTGGCGGTTTTTTCCGGCATCTGCCAGTAGCCCTTGAAGACATTCGGACCGCGCATCTGCAGGACCCCGGTCTCGCCGGTAGCAACCGTGCGGTACTCGGCATCGCAGACTCGTAGCGTGACCCCGGGTAAGGCAAAGCCCACAGTTCCGGCGATTCTTTCTCCTTCGAGCGGGTTGGAGGCGATCATGCTGGCCTCGCTCATCCCATATCGTTCCAGTATTCGGTGGCCCGTGTGAGCAAAAAAATCCTCGAAGGTCTGCGCCAGCAACGGCGCCGAGCCGCTGATAAATAGACGCAGGTGTTGGCAAAGTTCGCGGGTGAATTCCGGCGCGTCGATCAGCCGCGTGTAAAAGGTAGGCACCCCCATCATTACGGTGACCGAGGGCAGTTGCCGGATTACTTCATCTGAATCAAAACGGGGCAAAAAGCGCATTGGGATACCGCTTAGCATCGCGCAATGCACGGCGACATACAAGCCGTGCACATGATAGATCGGCAGGGCATGCAGCAGCACATCGTTTTCAGTGAAACCCCAAAGGTCGATCAGCGTGAGTGCATTACTGGAGAGATTGCCGTGGCTCAGCATGGCGCCCTTAGAGCGTCCGGTGGTCCCCGAGGTATAAATGATCGAAGCAACATCGTCCGCACCAAGTTCGACAACAGGAGTGTACGGATCCGCCTCAGCGACTGCATCGATCAAAGTGCCCTCGCCGTTACTTCCGAGCGTTAGCAGGGTTGCCCCAGCTGCCGAAGCGCTCTCCTGCAGCGCCGATGCGTTCTCGGGCGCGACTACAAAAATTCTGGGCTTGGCGTCATTCAGAAAATAGGCAAGCTCGGTCGGGGTGTACGCTGTGTTGAGCGGTACAAAAATGGCACCGAGCCGAAGCGTCGCAAGATACAAAAGCAGAACTTCTGGGGACTTATCGACCTGGGCGAGGAGCCGCTCGCCCGCCTGCAGGCCGAGGCTCCGTAAAGCCCCAGCATAATGTCCAGTGACATCGTCGATGTCACTGTAATACCGGATATCCCCGTCTGGCGTCACCAGCCAGGGGGCTTTGGGGTCAGCGGGGAAATGTCGGCGCAGAAGTAGGTAAAGATTGTCGTTCAAACGCTACTCAATGGGATTTTGTCAAAGCGCAATTTTAGCGGGATCAGTCAAAAACCGCTGGGGACCGGTACACTTGATCAACACCCCGCATAACGGTGGTCGCCGGAAGGTTTTTGGGTAGACACTGATGAAAAAAGAACTCGCGTGCCTGGTGATTCACGGGATCGGCCGGCAGAAGCCTGACTTTGCCGACGGTCTCGTTGCGGGGGTTTCAGCCCAGCTGGATACACTTGGTCATGACCCCGAAGTGGTGGCGTGGCAGTCGGTTTATTGGGATGACATTCTGCGCCCGGCGCAGGATACCTACCTGAAGGCGGCCTATCAGGGCGCTGATCTCAATGCCCGGGGCATCCGAACCCTTCTGCTGCACGCACTGGGTGATGCTGCCGGTTACCGGCAACTTCCATCGGGCAGAAGTCGCGGTGGCGAAGAGACCATCAGCTATCGACGCATCCATGAACGTGTAAGAGATGCAGTACGTTCTTTGTATCGTGAGCCGCTGTCCAGCCGGCCGGTGCCACTCGTGGTCGTCGCTCACTCTTTCGGCGGGCACATTATTTCGAACTACATCTGGGATTGCCAGCGCCGGCCAGACAAGCGCTTGTCGTCTTTTGAGCGCATGAATTGGCTTAGCGGCTTCATCACTTTTGGTTGCAATATTCCGCTCTTCACTTTTGCCTGCACGGAAGTGGTGCCGATCCGCTTTCCCCCACCCCGGTTACCGGTGCACCTTAAGCGCAATGCACGCTGGCTGAATTTTTTTGACCCCGATGATGTTCTTGCCTGGCCGCTGAAATCAATCAATGCGGCTTATGCTGATGTAGTGCATAGCGACGAACGCATTCACGTGGGTGGCCCGGTGACTGGCCGGACGCCGGCAGCCCATCTTGCCTACTGGGATGACAGAAGGTTCGCCCGGCAGGCCGCAAAGTTTCTGGACACCCTGCTTTAATCCGGAAGCTCTCGTTCTGCATCAGGGAAGGTGTATCGGATGGTCCAATTTCCCATGTTTCGTGTGATGACCGTCACTGATGAAACGCCCGCGCTTTAGCATGATGCTACTCACGATAGTCAGATAACCGTGAGTGGGAGAGTAGAAAATGGAAGTCATGGAACACCAGAGATTAGACGCAGAGAATACGTTTGCGATGATTGCGGAACTGATTGAGATCGGTGTGCCCGAACAAAAGCTGCATCAGCAGGGTCTTGCCGACTTTGACTTTGAGTATGTCGAGATGCATCCAGAGGATGGCCTGTGGTCGAATCCTTTCGACTGAGCAGGGGGTGCCGCCGGGTGGGGCCGGTCCGTCGCAGTTTTTCCTTTAAATTTGGGAATTTGCCTGTCATTTGTGCCCCACCTTGATGCAAAATGGTATCCATTGATGCCAGCGAGGCACGAGGAGATATGACGACAGAATTGCTTGAACAGGCGCAATCCCTACAAGAGCGCACGGTGGCCCTGCGCCGCGAAATTCACCAGCATCCCGAGCTCGGTCTGCACCTGCCCAGAACCCAAAAGGCAGTGCTCGATTCGTTGCAAAGCCTGGATCTTGACATCCAGTTGTCGAAAAACACCAGCGGCATCGTCGCGACACTGCACGGCGCAAACCCGGGTCCAGCGGTCCTGCTGCGCGGAGACATGGACGCGTTGCCCATGCCCGAAGAGACCGGTCTGCCTTTTGCATCGGCCGAGCAGGGCTGCATGCATGCCTGCGGGCATGATGCTCATACCGCCATGCTCGCGAGTGCGGCCCATCTGCTCTGCCAGCATCGGGAGCGGATCAGTGGCAGCGTGCGTTTTATGTTTCAGCCGGGCGAAGAGGGACCGGGCGGCGCCAAGCCGATGCTCGACGAAGGCCTTCTCGACGCAGACGGCGCGCCGCAAGCCATCTTCGCTTTGCACGTTGAGCCAGAACTATCGGCCGGCACCGTCGCCTGTCGTACGGGACCAATACTGGCAGCGGTCGATACCGTGTTTGCCCGTCTCATCGGAAAAGGCGGTCACGGTTCAATGCCACACAACGCGCTTGATCCGACGCCCGTGGCCTGTGAGGTTGTGCAGGCGATTCAGACGATGGTGACAAGACGTTTTGATGTGTTTGATCCAGTGGTGGCAACCGTGGGCCGAATCCAATCGGGTACCACCAACAACGTGATTCCCGAATTTGCCGAGATGGAGATCACTCTGCGCTCGCTGTCGGTGGAAGCGCGCGAACGCCTGGCAAAAGGGGTGGAGCAACTGGTCCGCCAGATCCCGGCCGCACATGGCCTTGAGGTCACTTTCGAAATTGAAAAGGGCTACCCCCCGACGGTGAACCATGACAGCGGAGCGCAGGCGGTGGCACGGGCGGCGAAAGCCGTGCTCGGTGAGGAGCAGTATCTGCAGATGCCCACGCCCTGGATGGGGGCCGAGGATTTCTCCTACCTGCTCGAACGCTTCCCTGGCGCTTTTGTTTTTCTCGGCGCCGCGCCGCTGGACGGTGAGCCCCAGGCCTGTCACTCGTCAAGAATGCGTCTTAACGAGGCGGCATTTCCCGCGGGTGTGGCGATGTACGCCGCGCTCGCGCTGCAGGAACTTGCCGACAAGCCAATCTGAGACCGCTTAGGCTTTTGTTCTGGGCACGGGCCGGGACCCGCCGGGGACATCATTTCGATGAAGAATTGTTGACTGTTGCCCCAAGGCACGCTGTAATGACCTAAGGTCGTAAATGAAGAGCGCCTAGAGTTTAGAAGACCAAAGACGGATGCTTGAAATGTAATGAGCGTTAGTCGCTTAAGCCGCAACATAAACCGGGCATAGTCGATGCTGTCCCCTAGAATCGATGCTCTGGTACTCGCCGCGGGGCGCTCGCTTCGAGCAGGAGGCCCCAATAAACTTTTACTCCCCTGGCAGGATAAAGCTGTTGTTGCGCACGCCGTCGATGCCGCGCTGGCCTCGCGGGTCAGCACCGTTCATGTGGTGACGGGCCACGACCCTGCTCCCCTGCAGGAGGTGCTGCAGGGGCGGGAGGTAAACTGGATCCACAATCCGAAATACCAAAGTGGCATCAGCACTTCCATCAACGCGGGTGTGACTGAGTTGCCCGATCAACTCGATGGTATGGTGCTCTGTCTTGGCGACATGCCGTGGGTGAGCGACCGACAGATCAACCGCTTGATCGATGGCTTCCGTCCGGACGCGGTTCGCGTTGCCTGCTTTGGTAAGCGCCGGGGACACCCAGCGCTCTTTCCCCGCGCTTGGTTTGAAAAACTGCTTGCCTTAACGGGAGACGATCTCGCGCGATGCCTTTTTGATCATCTTGCCTCAGCCGTTGTCGAAGTGCCTATGGCAAACGATGCGGTCCTGCGGGATGTCGATTACGAAGAGGACCTGATGCCAACGCCGGTTGGCATGATTGCGCAATAATCAATCCTGTGGTGGCGGCTACTGTCGACGGCCTTTCTTCAGATAGAGTATCTAGAACTCATATAGAACCAAGGAAGGAAGACTTCTGCCAGGAGCCGAGTTCGCTCTAAAAAGCAGCCTGAGTTGCGCAACATAAACGCCGCATGCGCGATCAGTTCGTTGAAGTCATCCGTTTCCACGAGTCGGCATCTTTGGTCACCGGGTAGGCAACCCAGTCAATAAACTGACTCACCGTGCTTTCCCCGATTTCCCCGCCGAGTGGACCGACAGAGATTCGGTACCGGACCTGATCATGACCTGCAGCAGGCAGGATTTCCCGAACTTCCCACGCGTTGCCAAACTCGCCATTGCTGAAAAAACAGCCTATCTGGAGATCGACCGGCGTGATCCCCCCCGATCCGTCGGCATGGCGCCGGGCCAGTTCGTAGATCCGCATCAGGTCATCTTCGTTGATATCCATGAAGGTGTTCATTTCAGAGAGAGCGAAGCGAACGTCCGAGCGAGCGACATTCGGCGGTAGTGCGGCGCGGCGCTGCCACTGGAATGCCGCTGGATAGCGTCGGCCGCGGAAGGGAAGGTTGATCAGAAAAGCCGCTCCCACCAGTGCCAGCATGTTGACTGCGACCGGTGCGGCAACGAAGCTGTAGCCAAGATCGGTAATGGCGGTGCCTCCCAGCACAGCGGTGAGTGCGGTAGCGCCAGCGGGTGGGTGAATACTTCGGGTAAGACTCATCGCGAGAATGCAAAGGCTCACAGTCAGAATGGCGGTTATGGGTCCCGTGCCAATCCACTTGGCACAACTGACCCCGATAGCTGCGCAGAGGATATGACCCATCAATACCGGCCACGGTTGTGACAACCTCCCGTGAGGCACCACAAAAATCAGAACGGCTGAAGCCCCAGAAGAGGCAAGGATCAACAGGTTATCACCGCCCGGCATCGCATAACTTACGGTGAGCACGGCGGCCATGGCGACCAGACTGCCAAGGGTAGCGATAGCCTGTTCTTTGGCTGATACGCTATGCGAATTAGCACCCAGCCAGCGCATCAGCGAGGCTAGCCGGTTACGATCGGGAAGCATTGGGGAGAGTTCAGTGATGTTGACTGAATAGAATAACAGCCCGGCAGCGTTAGTGCCGGCATAGACTCAAGCGCCGCCCGCCGGCATCGATGATTCCGGCGGGCGGTTTAGATGTAAAAACTTAACAGCGGCTCAGATTTCAGTATCGGCCGCCTCCACCGCCACCGCCACCACGACGGGGTCTATCTTCGCGCGGCCGCGCTTCGTTGACTCGAAGGGCCCGGCCACTGATTTCTCGGTCATTAAGTTCGTCGATGGCTTTTTGCCCAGCATCGTTACCCGACATCTCGACAAAACCAAAACCTTTTGATTGACCCGTATCACGGTCCATGATCAGTTTGGCGCTGCTGACATCGCCAAACTCTGTGAACAGTGCGCGAAGGTCTTCCTCGGTAACGTTGTAGGAAAGGTTCCCAACATAGATATTCATAAAATTCTCGTGTGATTAATAGATCGCTGGCAGTACCGGATTAGATCGGCATGTTGCGAGTAAGGAATGAATGGAATTAAAACGGAAGTCGAAGCGGCTAGATTACGTCTTTGCGGGCGTTCTGCAGATTTACAGGCAACCGTCTGTTGCCATTCAGTTTTCGGGCCAAAGGCCCTGAGGGCGAACAGTAACCGAGTAAAAACCATAAATCAATTAATATTTTTAGCCACAAATGGACTTTTTGGAAGATTTCAGTGCTTTCGAGGCGGATCAGGTCTGCAATTCACGCCGAATCCAGGTTCTTTAGGGATAATGGAATACCGGTTTGAAGAAAAATTAATGACCCGCGTTACCGATCAAAGCAGTTACCGGCGCCGGCGCTTTATTGCAGGCGCTCTAGGGTTGGGCGCGTTTAGCGCGTTTTCAGCGCTGCGTTATGGCGACAGCGTATCCGTTGCCAACGAAACCGATCAGGACTTGACGGCTAAAAACGACGGCGACATCCTTCTCTTTGAGGACACGGGAGCGCGCCTGACCACTAAGCACGCGGCCACCCACTACAACAATGCCTACGAATTCGGGTGGGACAAGACCGACCCTTATCAGAAGTCCGGCGCCTTTGAACTGAAGCCTTGGCAGGTCACTTTTGATGGCCTGTGTGCAAAACCGGGCACCTTTGATCTTGATGATCTCATGGGGATGCCATTCAGTCATCTCGAAGAGCGGGTTTATGATTTTCGCTGCGTTGAGGCGTGGTCGATGGCTATCCCTTATAACGGCCGTTCCTTACGTGACATCCTTCAGGTCGTCGAGCCGCTCGGCTCGGCCCGCTATGTTGCGTTCACCAGCGTGCTGCGGCCCGAACAGATGCCGGGCCAGGCATCGGCATTCAGTACACTGGATTGGCCTTACGTTGAAGCGCTGACTATCGAAGAAGCGATGCATCCACTGACCTTCGCTACCTTCGGGGTGTACGGCGATCAGACCCTGCCCCAGAACGGCATGCCGTTTCGAGTCACGGTGCCCTGGAAGTACGGTTTCAAGTCGCCCAAGTTCGTCGTGCGCATGACCTTCACAGAAACCCGCCCCAAGGCCACTTGGCATCTGGAAAACCCGCGCGAGTACGGCTGGTACAGCAACGTTTATCCCGACATTTCACATCCGCGCTGGAGTCAGGCAACCGAGCGGCGGATCTGGAGCGAGGGTGAGATCGAACGTATTCCCTCGCGGCCCTACAACGGTTACGCCAATGAGGTGGCGCACCTTTATCCGGGTGACCGCCAGCAGTACCGTTGATCCGTACGCTGGTGCATCTGGCGCTGGCCGTTCCGCCTTTCGTTTTGGGTCTCGCGTGGCAGCGCCAGGCGCTCGGGGTTGATCCACAGAAAACTCTGATTCTCGAAAGCGGAATTTGGACTTTCAACCTACTGCTGTTGGTGCTGGTGTTGCCGCCCGCAGTGCGTTGGGCTGGGTGGCCCCAGTTGCTGCGGTATCGGCGTGCCATCGGACTCTGGGTCTTCGCCTATGCCACGGCCCATTTCACTTTCTTTTTGTCTTTTTATCTTGGCTGGGATGTTGCGCGTCTGGCCGAAGAGATCGCAGAGCGCCCGTATGTGTTGTTGGGTTTTGCAGCGTGGCTGGTGCTTATGCTGTTGGCGACGACTTCAACTCGCCGAGCGATACGCTGGCTTGGGCGAAACTGGAAACGCCTGCACACAGGGGTGTACTTTGCGCTCGCGTTTGCGAGCGTGCACTACCTGCTGATGATTCGAAGCGAGTGGGCCTGGCCGGTCAGTTACGCGGTGATCGCACTGATGCTCTTGCTGCTGCGTCTGCGTCGGGTGATGCGGCCACAGAGCTGATCTTCAGGCCAGGCGCCCGCGTACCCGCTTGGTCGATTCGGGATCCAGAAAACCCCGCAGCGTGGCCTCGGTCTCAATCGCCATCGCGCCTTCCAGATCAGAGCCGGCGGATTCGCGAAGCGCTTGCTTGAGATCCCGAACCGGGCCTTGCGGGAGAGCGGCGATCCGCAAGGCGAGTGCACGCGCCTGTGCGGCGACTTCATCGGGCGCCACAACCTGCCAGTCGAAACCGAGCGTCGGGACATCTTTCGCCGCGTAACGTTCTCCCAGCAGGATCATCCGCCGGGCTCTTGCCGTACCGATCTGCTGAGACAGAAGGCGCGTCACGCCCCCGGTAACAAAAATGCCGAGTGAGACCTCGGGAAAGAAAAACTGGGCATCGTTTGCCATCAGCACAAAATCGCAGTTGATGGTCCATTCAAGACCACCGCCAACCGCCCAGCCATGAATGGCGCCGACCACCATCTTGCGGTTAAGGCAGAGCGCCCGGGTGACATTCTGGATCCGTTCAATGTAAGCCCGGGTTTCAGCCGGGGTGCCCACTTGGCTGTCGAATTCCTTGAGGTCGTCGCCGGCGCAAAACGCCCGGCCGGCACCCCCCAGCACGATCACATGCACTGTTGGATCGGCGTTGGCTTTACGCAAAGCCTGGAGGAGGTCCGCCAGCAGTTCGGGATTAATGGCGTTGAGCCGCTCAGGGCGGTTCAGTGTCACAGTAGCGTTGGCATCACTCGCGTCATACAGCACGGTATCGGTCATCAGGCGTACTCCTTGATCAGCCGGCGGGTCTTGCCCTCGGTACGCACAAGAGTACCCGATGCGAGTACCGTGAGGGCAAGACCAAGGCGAAGCGTGTCGCCAAGGCGCTTATTGAGGGCATCACACAACGTGTCGCTCGCTTCATGACCCTGCGCGAGTTCCACCTCAAGCGGCAGCCGGTCGTAGGGCGGTGGGTGAGAAAGGCGGATGCGATATTCGCCATTGAGTTCGGGGCAGGCATTGACTGCGGCGGCCACCACCGACGGAAAGGCGTTAACGCCCCGGACCACGATCATCTCATCGGTGCGCCCGATGACTCTGAAGCGCGGCGCTCCGCGGCCGCATGTGCAGCGTTCAGTCGCGGTCAGGCGGACCAGGTCCCCGGTACGAAAGCGCAGCAGAGGCTGGCACTCGCGATCGAGGTGGGTCAGCACAAGCTCGCCCTCGCTACCCGCTTCCCACGGGACGACGGTGTCTTCGCCAGGCACCACGAGTTCCGCCTGTGCAACATCGGTGGCCATAAAGTGCAGATCGTTCTGTTCGGTACATTGGCCGGCAAAGTTGCATAGGAAGTCAGACACCCCGTAGTTGGAATTCATCGCCCGCATGCCCCAGACGTCATAAAGACGCCCACGAAATACGGGATCATCCAGACCGGGCTCACCGCCCATAAAGGCCTTACGAAGCCCCAGAGACTTCGGCTCGATATCGGGAAAGTGCTCGTCGAGTACCTCGGCCAGACGCGCCGGGTAAGAGGGCGTACATGAGATGGCGTTGATCCCAAGTTCGCGGATGGTCCGGATCAGCAGTTCCGTGGCACCCGTTCCAAAAGGGACCACCATTGCGCCGGTGGCCTCTAGACCAAGGTGATCCGTTAACCCGCCCATCCACAACTGGTAATTGAGGCAGTGCACCACGGTGTCGCCCGGTCCGAGTCCTGCGGCAGACTGCGCCCGGCCGGCGACCTCGGCCTGCAGTCTGGCATCATGTGCCGAAAGCGCGATGTTCATGGCCTGGCCGGTGGTGCCGGAGGTTCGGTGCAGCCGGCTTACGCTCTCGAGACCCCCGGCAAGATAACTGCCAAAGGGCGGATGTGTCGCCTGGTCCCTGCGTAGGTCTTCTTTGTCTGTGAAGGGCAGTTCGCCGATGCCCTCGAGGGTGGCCGGCAGCTGCAGCGGTGCATCAACATGATGCTGCCTATAAAAAGAAGAAGCCGCCAGACGTTCGCGCTGCACTTGCCATTTTGCCTTTTTCTCCTCGGCTAACTCATGAGGTAACGCAAACTCGGCGCTGTGGGTGTAGGGCATCTCGCTGCCGCGGGCTTCAGTGCTTATCGCGCCAGAAGCCGTCCGGGTCCTCAGCAAAGCGGCCAAGGTAGGGCCCGTGACCCCGGTAGCCCATCAGGTTCTGGACGGTACGCGGGAATTGCTCGGCACGTTTTCGAGGCACTGTCAGATAGTGATTGACCTCCTGGCGTAGCCAGCCGAGTGCGTAGGTGGTGACGATGCCGACCCGCGGTTGTGCAGAGTGGTTGGCGCCGCCGCCATGCCAGGTGGAACCCAGATAAAAAAGTGCACTGCCTTTTTGCATTGCGGCTTGCACCGTGGCGCCGTCTCCGCCCTTGGTATAGTCCTTGCGGTGGCTTCCGGGGACAACATGGGTCGCACCGTTCTCGGCAGTAAAGTCGGTCAGTGCCCACATCACGCTGACCTGCCATTCGACGCCATCAATGCGCATCGGGTAAATGACGTCATCCTGATGCAGTACCTGGGCGTTTTCTCCGGGAAGAATTTCAATGCCGGTACTGCTACCAATGCGGTAGTTGGTACAGTGTGGCAACAGTATCGCATCCAGCAGCGAGAGCACATGCGGCTTTGCGATGAGATCGGCTGCGCGCATCGAGAAGGCGAGGGTGCTGGCGAGACGATGTGTTGCATGCCCGTTGAAGTCATCTTCAAACTGCTGGCCGATCGTATCGAAGTGCGGCTGCAGTTCATCCGCCACTTCGGTGACCAATTGGGCAGAGGCAAGATCAGTGACGACAATGGCGCCGTCCTCACGAAGTGCGCTGGCCTGCGCTTGCGCAGAATCCGATTCAGAGAAGTATTGGATGCTCATGATTGTTGACTGGTGCTCGAGGCCCAAAGGCCGATTGCGGTTTCCCCTCGCCACTGGCGATATCATTAGCGATGCGGCTTTCGCTTTGAAGATCAGACGATAACTCTACCCCGACTTTTGCGATGATGGCTACTACCCTGCATATGGCAGCCCACCTGTTGCTGCCAGGCCTTGTGGCCTGGTGTTTTTTTCGTTCCCGCTGGCGTCTCGCCTGGTTCATCATGCTGGCGACAATGGCGGTGGATCTTGATCATCTGTTGGCAGATCCAATCTTTGATCCTGAGCGTTGTGGCATCGGCTTTCATCCGTTGCACAGCTATCCGGCGATTGTGCTCTATGTGGTGGCGGTCGCTTTCAAGCCGCTGCGGATCGTGGCGGCCGGCCTTTTGATCCATATGTTGGTTGACGGTACGGACTGCATCAGGATGTTGCTCTAACTTAAAGCTAAGAACATAAACTGAGACCGACTTCAGTTTATGATGAAAATAATAAGCAAAAGACTACTGTTCCCAAAGGACCATAAACCACGCCTTATTAACATTAAAAATAAAAGTGAATATCGCGGCTGTCACTCCGGTGCTATTCTGGGTGCGTCTGGATAACTTTTCTCCTTTGATATCCA
>JABJIU010000027.1 GCA_018661145.1 Pseudomonadota bacterium
GAATGACGAGGAGCGAAGCACGCTTCTCGAATATTTGCGAGGTGGAAAGTCGGCGACGGCCGCGGTGAAGCCGCAAGAGAAAGTTACTCTGAGCCGTCGGACGACAACCGCCGTGAAACAGAATTCACGGACCGGTGCATCAAGAACCGTGCACGTCGAAGTTAAGAAGCGTCGCACTTATGTACGCCGCGGTGAACTTCAGCGCCAGCAGGAAGAGGCGGAACAGGCAGCGCGCGAAGCAGAAGAGGCTAAAGAACGCGAGAAGGAAGTGCAGCTGGAGGCGGAAGAAAAAGCGAAGCAGGAGGCCGCAGCTGCCGCTGAAGTTGAAGCGCAGCAACAACGCGAGGCAGAAGAGGCTGCCAAAGTCGCCGAGCAAGGAACCCCGGCAGAGGTCCCAGGGGTTGAGGCACCGGCAGCGCCGCCCGACGACGCTAAAAGCGCTGGACGGCGTGAAGACAAACCCAAGAAACGCAAAGGGAAAGGTCGAGCGGGAGGCGATGGGGAGCTTCACCTTGCCGAGGGGAAGCGTGGCAAGCGCCGACCGCGGCAGCCGATCAAGCCCAGAAGACTGACCTCCACGACAGCCGGGCAACACGCGTTCGAGAAACCCACGGAGCCTGTCAGTCGTGAGATCTCAATCCCGGAGACGGTCAGTGTCGCCGAGTTGGCGCAGTCGATGTCGATCAAGGCCGCAGAAGTTATCCGCGTCCTGATGGAGATGGGCAGCATGGTAACGATTAACCAGGTGTTAGACCAAGATACCGCGATATTAGTTGTCGAGGAAATGGGACACAAAGGCGTCGCTGCGGATCTGGATGATCCGGAAGCGATGTTGAGTGCCGATGAAAGCACCGATGACCGCCCCGCTGTTGGCCGAGCACCGGTGGTGACCGTCATGGGGCATGTGGATCATGGTAAAACGTCGTTACTCGACTATCTTCGAAAGACCAAAGTGACAGCAGGGGAGGCCGGGGGTATCACCCAGCACATTGGGGCTTACCGGGTTCCTACGGAAAAGGGTACCGTAACCTTTCTGGATACCCCGGGTCACGAAGCGTTCAGTGCAATGCGTGCCCGCGGAGCGCAGGTCACCGATTTGGTGATTCTCGTCGTCGCAGCGGACGACGGTGTCAAACCCCAGACAGTTGAGGCGATCAGTCACGCACGACACGCGTCGGTGCCACTGATCGTTGCCATTAATAAGATGGACAAGGAAGACGCTGACCCTGATCGTGTGAAACAAGAGTTGGCGACCCAAGAGGTGATTCCTGAGGATTGGGGGGGCGACACACTGATGAGCCCGGTCTCGGCAATTACGGGTGACGGCATCGACACGTTGCTGGAGTCAGTTCTGTTGCAGTCCGAGATGTTGGACCTCACGGCACCGGACCAGGGAGTCGCATCCGGAACCGTGGTTGAAGCGCGACTGGATCGGGGAAAAGGCGTGGTCGCTACGCTATTGGTTCAAAAAGGTACCCTGAAAAAAGGCGACATTGTGATCGCGGGCCGAGAATTTGGTCGAGTTCGTGCAATGACTAGCGATTCGGGTGAGACAGTCAAGACTGCAGGGCCGTCCACGCCAGTGGAAGTTCAAGGTTTGGGTGCGGTTCCGGATTCGGGTGATGAGTTCGCAGTGGTGACAGACGAACGCCGGGCCCGCGAGATCACCAGTTATCGGCAGTCCAAATTCAAAGAGGTCAAACTGGCGCGACAACAGAAAGCCAAACTGGAGAGCATGTTCAGTCAGATGGGCGAAGGTCAGGCCACGACCCTAAACGTCATCATTAAAGGAGATGTCCAGGGATCAGTTGAGGCATTGACCGAGTCGCTGGAAAAGTTGAGCACGGAGAAGGCCAAAGTCGCAGTAGTGCATGCAATGGTGGGTGGCATTAACGAGTCTGACGTCAATCTTGCGGGGGCGTCAGAGGCTATCATCATTGCATTTAACGTGCGCGCAGATGCTACTGCGCGAAAACTGATTGAGAGCGAAGGGATCGATGTGCGTTACCACAACGTCATTTATGACGTCGTGGACGAAGTTACTATCGCGCTAACCGGGATGCTTGCACCGGTCCTTCGCGAACAGGCCGTTGGCCTTGCTGAGGTGCGTGATGTGTTCCGGGTGGCGAAGATGGGTGCCGTCGCAGGTTGTCGGGTTGTAGAGGGTGAGGTAAAGCGAAATCTTCCGGTCAGGGTGTTGCGGGACAACGTCGTAATTTTCGATGGCCACATCGACTCATTGAAGCGTTTCAAAGAAGACGTCAGCGAGGTCAAATCAGGCTTTGAATGCGGCATCGGTGTTAAAAACTATAACGATATCAAGCCTGGCGATCAGATAGAGATCTACCAAACGGTTGAACAGGCCGCGACGCTGTAGCGGGGC
>JABJIU010000113.1 GCA_018661145.1 Pseudomonadota bacterium
ACCTGAGGCGCGGACACCGAACTCAACGGCATAACTCTTGCCCGTATCGGCAAGATAAACCGTCATGAATCCGCAGCCGCCAAGGCCGCTCATCCACGGTTCCACCGCCCCAAGCGCAAAGCCTGCTGCAATCGCGGCATCCACCGCGTTGCCGCCCTGCGCCAACACCCTGGCGCCAGCTTCAGCAGCTTGATAATGCTGCGATACCACGACGCCGCCCTCCGCTTGGACAGCGGGTTTTGCTATAGACCAATGTTCCATGTGGCGACTAGTTGAAAATGCTGGGAACGGAGAAGATTCAGACCCGAAGAATCTTGCCGGGATTCATGATGTTGTTGGGGTCGAGCGCCTGCTTGATTGACCGCATGACGCTCACTGCTTCACCGTGTTCAGCGACCAGAAAATCGAGCTTGCCGTAACCGATGCCATGTTCGCCGGTACAGGTGCCACCCATTGCGAGCGCCCGCATGACCATGCGCTCATGCAACTGCTGTGCTCTTTCATGTTCTTCGGGATCATCTTTATCCACCAACAGCACCAGGTGAAAATTTCCGTCACCCACATGACCCACGATAGGCGCCACCAGATTGGATTCACGGATGTCGTGCTGGGTCTCACGAATGCATTCAGCAAGCTGTGAGATCGGCACACACACATCAGTCGCCCAGATCTCGCCATCAGGGCGCAGCGCCTTGCACGCGTAAGCCGCATCATGGCGCGCCTGCCAGAGGCGGTTTCGCTCCTCAGTATTGGTGGTCCACTGGAAATTGCTGCCGCCCGAGTCTCCAGCGAGTTCCTGGACAACTTGCGCCTGTTCCTCGACACCCCGAGAGGAGCCATGAAATTCCAGGAAAAGCGTTGGCGCAACAGCAAGATCCGTTTTGGAATAACGGTTAATGGCATCTACCTGCGCTTCATCCAGCAGTTCGATTCGGGCAACAGGAATGCCATACTGGATCGTGCTGATCACAGTGGCCACGGCACTGTCGAGATCCGGGAAGGTACAAACCGCAGAGGAGATCGCTTCTGGAATACCGTAGAGCCGGAGCGTAATCTCAGTAATGACGCCCAAGGTACCCTCGGAGCCTACAAAAAGTCGGGTCAAGTCGTAACCCGCTGCGGACTTACGGGCCCGGCTTGCAGTTTTTATGACCCGACCATCGGCCAATACCACCGTCAGCGCCAGCACGTTCTCCCGCATGGTGCCATAACGGACTGCGTTGGTGCCGGACGCGCGGCATGCAGTCATCCCACCGATAGAGGCGTCCGCACCGGGATCAATTGGGAAGAAAAGGCCTCGATCATGCAGGTATTTATTGAGCTGCTTGCGGGTGACCCCTGGCTGGACCACCACATCAAGATCCTCATCGTGAACCTCGATGACTTCATTCATCTCCTGCATGTTGATTGAGATACCACCATGCAGTGCGGCGACATGTCCCTCGAGCGCGGTGCCAGTACCATAAGGAATTACCGGGACCTGGTGCTCAGCGCAAAGGCTCACGACCCGGCTGACTTCTTCCGTGCTGTGTGGAGTGACAACGGCGTCGGGCGGAACGCTGGCGTGAAAGGATTCGTCCTTACCAAAACGCTCAAGCACGGCTGGAGCCTTGGAAAGCCGTTCACCAAACTCTGCCTCAAGGCAGGCTATCACCTTGGCCACCGACGACGCCGGGGCCCTGATTTCTGCCTGATTTATCATGACAGTTTCTCGAAAGCGATACTCAGGCTTCATTATATATATCTACCCGGCATCGGGTTCATGGATTAGGGTTCGAATTCGTCTTCTCTGCTACTATCATTCCATCGCATTAAATAGCCCATCGACTTACCACTAAAGTACTTTCCGCGTGTCCAGGTTAAACGTCATCCATCCTGACGGAGATTCAGCGCCGTTCCTGCGCGGCGTCCTAACACGCTCTTTGCAGAAAGTGGGTCTGACGTTTAACGAGGCCTACGACATCGCTTCAACGGTCCGGGACGAGTTAGCGGCTGATGAAGAAATTACCTCAGACGCTATCACCGAAGCAGTTTCGAAAATTTTGCATGAACAGTCGGGGCCGGAAATGGCAGAACGCTACCGGCTTACCAAAGCGGGGCCCGCCTGGATCCAAATTAACGAAAAGGATCGGGACAAGATGTGGTTCTCCCGAACGATATTTCGTCATCGCCTCGAGATCTGCGGCATTCCGGAGGGCCTGGTTGAAGGGCTTGTTCGAGATACGCATGAGCGCCTAACCAGAGACTACTCGCGCGGCATCGAGCGGCACGAACTGCATGAACTTTCCTGCAAGATGGTCGAAAGAGACGCCGGGGCACTTTTTGCCGATTATCTTGACGCCTGGCACCGGCTTCGCCAATCCAACCGAACCCTTGTGATTCTGATCGGCGGCGCTCCCGGCGTCGGAAAGAGTCACGCAGCAAGTCTACTTGCCAGTCGGCTGAATATTTCCCGAACCGCGTCTACGGACATGTTCCGGGAGGTCATGCGCTCACTGCGGCCCCGTGAAATCGCTCCGGAACTTCACTACTCGAGTTTCGAGGCCTGGAAGGCAGTGAATGACACGCCGTCGAATACCTACACGACAGATACTCTAAAAACAGGATTTAACAGACAGGCTGACCAAATTCAGGTTGCTGTGCACGCCTTACTGGCAAGATCTCAGCATGAACAATTTTCGACCATCATTGAGGGCGTGCACGTTCGCCCCTCAGTAGTGAAAGATTTAACCCTACCCTCGGACACCATCGTTGTACCTTTACTTATCGCCGCCAACCGGGAAAAAACGCTTAAAACCTTCTTCAGAGGCAGGGCAATTTCTGCCCCGAGGCGCGGAAGGAAGCATTATCTGGATAACTTCAGTGCCATCTGGGATTTGCAGTCCCTGCTTTTGAATGAAGCAGAAACGCACGACATCCCGATTGTCATCAACGAGGCCGAGGGCGGTAACATGATGACAAGGATGTACTCTCTTATCTCATCTGCAGTGCTCAAGGCATCCTCTGACTCTTCTGACTGACCTACCGTTGCTCTCTTTCGATGAGCAAGGGTTTAAGCTAACATACGCGCTGCTGTCTCCAGTGTTTCAACTTCCAGACTTCTATCGACGTTAGGTTAACCGATATAGTCGGTTAACGAGGATCTATTACTGCGCCCGTCATTAGATTAATTATGAGCAAGAAGAACAAACAGAACAGAGTAATGCGGCGAAATGATCCCCTGACGGCACGGATACCCCAAGCCGACAAGGCGGACCGGCATATCCTCTATCAACGTGCAGTTCAATGTGTTGAATCTGAAATCGACATGGTTGATGAGACGTTTCGCAAATTGCGAGGTCGAGACGCGAAAACCCTCCGGGAAGATTTTTGCGGAACGGCAAATACAAGTTGCGAATGGGTCCAAAGACGTGAAGGCAACCGAGCCTGGGGAGTCGACCTCGACCAGGGCGTGCTCAACTGGGGCAAAACACATAACGTCGACCCCTTAAAGGGAGACGCAGCACAACACGTTATCCTTTTGCATGATGACGTTCTAACTGTGGCTACCCCACCTGTGGACATGGTTTTGGCAATGAACTTCAGCTACTGGATCTTCCAAACCCGTGAGCTGTTAAGAGCGTATTTCTCCCGCATCCGTGACTGCCTGGTGGATGACGGTATCCTGTTTCTAGACTTCTACGGCGGCTATGAATCCATGCGTGAGATGAAGGAAGAAACAGATCACGACGACTTTATCTATGTATGGGATCAGGCCAGCTACAACCCTATCTCGGGCGCCATGAGCTGCCACATCCACTTCAAATTCCCGGATCGCTCCCAGATCAAACAGGCGTTCAGTTATGACTGGCGACTCTGGACTCTCCCAGAGATCCGTGAACTACTCTCAGAGGCAGGCTTCTCACAGGTGCTGGTTCATTGGGAAGGCACCGATGAGAAATCCGGGGAAGGAGACGGCATCTTCACTGCCACGGAGCAAGGTGACGCAGACGCGGCATTCATCTGCTATATATCTGCCGAGAAATAAGGTCCTTTCCTACCAGACCGTTTTCATTGCGCCGCCGTCCACCACCAGCGTTTCGCCAGTGATATAGGCCGCGGCGTCCGAAAGCAAAAAAGCGCCGGCCTGACCAAATTCATCCGCTTCACCGAACCGACCCATCGGGACAGTTGCCGCCCGGGCCTTTGAGATCTCTTCGAAGGGGACACCAGTCCGTTCCGACTGGGTCTGCATCAATCCTCTGAGGCGATCAGTATTGATCGCGCCGGGGACGAGATTGTTAACCCGGATACCCTCCCCCGCCAGTTGCTGCGAAAGACTCTTGGCGAGGCTAGTGACTCCCGAGCGCATCACATTCGACAGAAGCAACATGTCGATCGGCTCCTTCACTGATGAGGATGTAACCGTCAGGATCGACCCGCTACCGCGCTCGCGCATGGATGGCAATACCGACCGAATCATTCGCACGGAACTCAACAAGGTCAGCTCAAATGCAGCCTGCCAGTCGCTGTCATCAAAATCATCAAAGAGGCCTGCCGGCGGACCTCCTGCATTCACTACCAAACCGTCGATCCCACCGAACTGCGCGATGGTGGTGTTACACCATTCAGTGATCGATCCCTCATCGCGAGCGTCAAAGGCACAGGAGATCACCTCAGCGCCGGTCTCCTCACGAAGACATTTTGCACTTTCGTGCACCCGGGGCTCGGTCGGCGCTGCGATGGAAACCCGCGCGCCCTCTTTGGCCGCCTGGCGGGCGATCCCGTATCCCAGTCCCCGGCTCGCAGCCGCCACCATGATACTTTTTCCTCTAAGACCTAGGTCCATTTTTGTATTTGACTCCTTTGGATACGTATTGATTTAGAGCTGACTCTCCACGGGCATGATCCGGGAAATCCAGGCAACCGCTTTTAGCCAGAAACCCGCATCAGGCTCCTTGTACAAGATTATTTCCTCTTGGCTGTCAGGATCCAACCCAGTCCAAGTCATCCTGTCCTGATCATCCAGTTGCACTTGATAAGCAAGCCTCGGCAAGTTGTTGAGCGCCAATTCTGCGATCTGACTGGCCATCTCAGGATCATCCACAATGATGCCCAACTCTGTATTCTGATACACCGAGCGTGCATCCAGATTTAGCGATCCTATGAACGTCTTCTGACGGTCAAAGACGAAAGTCTTGATGTGAAGGCTGATGTGATCAGACGGCGCCGCCAAATTTGACTCACTAAACTCTGGCATCGGTCGATCTGCCCGGAGCTCGTGCAACTCTACGCCCGCCATGATCAGCGCCTTCCGGTACTTTGAATAATGGCCATGTACCGCGGCAACATCGTTAGCCGCCAACGAATTAGTCAGCACAACTACCCGACATCCGCGCTGTGCAGCATCGGCAAGGACCTGGACGCCGCTATCGCTCGGAATAAAGTAGGGATTCAAGATGACAAGCTCCCTTGTGGCCTGCCTGAAATAAGGCCATAACTCAGGCGCAAGGTGCGTCGTGTCGTCATAGAGCGGCTCGCGGACTTTTTGCGGCTGATCCACGAGAACGATTGCCGGCCCAATACTGATTGGTAGCGTACCCTCACTTAGGTGCTCAAAAAATCCTGCGAGCTCCAGGCGCTTCAGATAACTGCCATCACTTTGCTTGACTGTCACATCATGCAAGGCCTGCCATGTTGAGAGCACCTCCGCGGGAGCGGGACTATGCCTGGCCAGGGTTTCGATGTCGTAGGACAAAGGACTATTCCAGTATTGATCAAACTGTCCACCTATCTCATCGACAGCGGGCCCGAATACCATGACGTCCATATCAATGAAGTTCGACTTGTGGCTCGCATCGAAATAATCATCCCCGATATTCCGTCCTCCCGTAATCGCAACCACCCCGTCAACGACCATCGACTTGTTGTGCATACGGCGGGTGACCAGGCCGAAACGGTAGAGATACTCAAGAGCACGAATCTTTCGATTCGCGAAGGGATTGAATATTCGAATCTCGAAATTAGGATGGTGATCAAGGGCAAGTAGAAAATCATCCCGGCGGTGGGCGCCCATGTCGTCGAGCAGTAATCGAACTTTTACACCGCGCTCAGCAGCACGTAACAATCTCTCGGCGTAAAGTCCCCCGGTCACATCATCGTGAAATAGATAGTACTGGGCGTCAATCGAACGACTGGCCCGGTCTGCCACTGTCAACCGTGCAGCAAAGGCATCCAACCCATCCTTTAAAAAATGCGCTGCGCTCTGGCCGGGATACGGAGCGAGAAAGTCAGCGATTGTGTGGTCAAGCGCTGAATCTCCAGTAACGGGTACTGCCCGCTGCTCTGCTCGCTCGATCGGTCCAGGGAGGGACGCGCAGCCGCTCAAAAGCCCGAGAACAAAAAGGCTGAGAAAAACGTTTCTTGATCTACGTGATCGTGATATCACAAGGATGGTCACTCTGTTAACATGAGTTTTTATTTAAGACAGAACTTTTGTTCGGATAGTAACAAAAGTTTACAGAACTCGATCACCTCACCTGATCTCAACAAATGGGCAAGAACCGGAAAGTCCGCAATATAGTCATTGCGCTCAGTGTGCTACTCGCCTACCCGATTGTCGCTAATGTTCTGATTTTGACAGGCGCGGCGCAATTCCTCGCGAACCTAAAGCCAGAAAAATTGGCTATGTCTTGGCAGAGCGCATGGACCATCCTTCCAGGTCGATTTACAGTGAACGGCCTTCAATTCAAGTCGACAACGCCCCGCAATCAATTCGGTCTGATTGTTGATTCTGGACAAGTCAGCGTCTCTTTATTTGGCCTGCTTTCGAGAACGGTTGATATCACAGAAGCTCAGGCTAAAGGAGTAGAAGTGCAGTACGCTAAGGTTACTCAGGAAACTGGGTCCAGCGACGGAACCAACTCCAACAGCGTCAACGCAAAACCGCCCTGGGCCATCAAGCTTGATGAGATCTTTGCGACCAAGGTACGAAAAATCACCATTCAGAACCTAACTGGTGTAGACGATATGGTATTCATTGGGTCCGGCACCCTTGAGTACCTTAAGATGAGCATCGTGACCAAAGGCGGTCCAATGCAGGTAGACCGCGCCAAAGGCTTAATGGCCATCAGCAATCAGAAAGGTGCTGAGAATCAGGGGGCTCCCCTGCTGATTGATGTGGACCTTTCAATAGCAACTCATCGCCCAAGAGAATTCAAGGGTAAAGATAAGCTGCGGTTTTTCTCCGGAACGCTAAACGCCAAGGGTAATTTTGCAAGCATTGGCCCGGTCTCTTTTTTGCCAGATCGAGGCTTGAATCTCACCACAGCCGGCGAGGGAGACCTCGAAGCGCATCTCAAGGTTGAAAATGGAGAGCTCAAACCGGGCTCTCATCTCGCTTTTAAGTCAGAGGGCCTCAAAACCACATTCCTGCAGTTTGAGGCCATTGGTAACGGCACTATCAAAGCATCTGTGGGTGCGCAACGCGCAAGACCGGTAGAAATTCAGATCGACTTGGATCAGTTCCAGATTGCAGAGTCAGGAAGTCACGTTCCTTATCTTCTGGGGTCTGATCTTAAGGTCGAGGCGCAAGCACATCGTCTTTTGCTTTATTCCCAGAAAGCTGATGGTACGGGCGCCTTCTCCTTTGATATCAAGGAAGGTCGCGTAGACGACATTCGGCACTACAACAAATTTATTACGCCTAGCGCAGGGTTGCGGTTTCTCTCCGGATCGGCAGAGACACGCGGAGGCTTTTCTATCGATAACGGCATTGCCAAAGGTTTGATAGAAATCTCCGGCACCGACGTAACGCTATCAGCCCGGGGTCGCGAGATAGAAGCCGACTTCAGGGTAACGACGAATCTGTCTGAAGGCGACTGGCGGACACGAGTCTTTCGACTAAAGGACTCGAGTGTTCGTCTTGACAATGTACAGGTGGCATCGGAAGTTCGAGAAACAAACGAGGGCTGGTGGGGAGAAATTGAACTAGAAGACGGTCGGCTTGTCTGGCAAGAGCCATTTGATATCAGCGCCAAAATCAACCTCGCGATGCGAGATGTAGAGCCTCTACTTCACATCTTTCGCGACCCGACAAAAAAGAAATCTAAGATTGATGAATTTCTGAATGTAAAAAATGTAGAGGGCCGATTACTTGCGAAGAGTCAGGAAGGTGAAATCCGCATAGACCCACTGCATATCGACAGCAACGATCTTGAAGTTATTTCCCGGTTTTCCCTTTCTCGCGAAACAGCTGATGGGATACTGTACGCAAAGTTCAAAAAGGTTTCGGCCAATTTTGAAATTGTTGATAAAAAGCCTCGAATGGTCGGGTTCGGGGGGCGTAAAAAAATCTTGGAACAGATTGATCTTTCACGCTTTGATCAATGAAGTCTCGTAAAAGTTGCTGATATGCCCAATCCCGCCGTCTCAGAATTCGTAGACTTTGCAACGGGGCTGGCCGATGAGGCGCGTAGAATCACGCAGCGGTATTTCCGGCAACCACAGGAAATATCCAGCAAGTCAGACGGCACACCGGTAACCATCGCTGATCTTGAAATTGAGCAGAAAGCGCGGTCAATGATTGCTGCCCACTATCCCGGGCACGGCGTCTACGGAGAAGAAGAGGGAGAAGACAATACCGACTCCGAGTGGTTATGGGTGATCGACCCGATTGACGGCACCAAGAGCTTCGCCACAGGCAAACGCACGTTTGGATGTTTGATCGCGCTGCTTAAAGACCGAAAACCAGTCCTTGGCATCATTGATATGCCCTCACTGGATGAGCGCTGGCTGGGGATTAAAGATCAGCCAACACTGTATAACGGCCAAACTTGCCGCAGCGCCAAAACCCACTTCCTTGAGGATGCGACCCTCAACGCAACCACGCCTGATATGTTCAATTCTGAAGAATGGGCCGTATTTTCTCGTGTTAGTGAACTCGTGCAGTTTCGTCAGTTCGGTGCCGACTGCTATGCCTATGGTCTTCTCGCCTGCGGATTCACTGATCTTGTACTCGAAGCGGGGCTCGGTCGATTCGACTATCTGGCACTGGTGCCCGTGGTTGAGGGGGCCGGTGGCTGTATCAGCGACTGGCAAGGCTATCCGCTCACCTTTGATTCGGCTGGGCAGGCGCTGGCAAGCGCTAACAAAGACCTGCACGCTCGTGCCTTGGCATTTATCGACTCTGTCCAATGAATAGACCGCGCACCGGGCTTCGCTTTGCTTCCCTGATCGCCATTGCGGTAGTCTGTGTACTACTCATCCCACCGGCCGCAGGTGACCAAAACGATCCACGGCTGGATATACTTTTTCCGGAACTCAAATTGGCGCCTGACCAGGAGGCGGCCGACGAAATAGCGTCAGAGATTTGGAAACTGTGGCGCGAAATCAATGATCCTGTCGCAGCGCAGGCACTTGCGAGCGGGAGTCAGGCAATGGGCGCAGGGCAGTACCGCAATGCCTACCAATACTTCAGTGAGGTGATCCAAGAGGTTCCGGCTTTTGCCGAGGGCTGGAACAAGCGCGCCACAGTACTCTATCTCATAGGCGCCTACCAGGA
>JABJIU010000030.1 GCA_018661145.1 Pseudomonadota bacterium
CGACCAAAGCACAGGCCTCCCGGGTCAACTCCAGAATGCTCTGGCCACTTTCCTTAACCCGATCTCCTGTTGATTCTGATAAATCCAGCAATACCACGATGGCAAGATCCCGGTGCTTTACAGTATGTCGCATGGTGACCCGGGGATTCGGCGTCTCGCCGCGTCGGATTGAGATCATCGCCTCCACCGCCGCATTCAGATCAATATCATCGCCATCCTCGAGGTTTCGTTCACGGGCAATACCCTCAGGCTGAAGAAGGTCGATAATCTTTCGGATCTTGGCCGCGACAGGACGGTGTTTGATCAGAATCTCATCAATCTCCCCGGGTAATCCCGCCGTTTGGCGCCGTTCATATACCGTCGTCCAGTCAGGGCGAAGCAACTGCATCTGGTAATCCCACTCGGGATAGTGAAAAGGATCTGAAACCGGTTCACTTCCCTCAAGCGCATTGAGAGTGCATTCTTCCTGATCGAGCCAGTAAGGTGTCGATAACCGCCAAATCTCCTGGGCATCATCTCCAGCGAACTCGCAGTCAATCTCATTTGCCATCTCGATTACCGAGACGTTGCGACGCACCTGGATGGATCTCTGGTCACGAAGTCCACCGTCCTCGCTCAAGGCCCAAGGATCACGCTCCCAGATAATCCGATTGTCGTCCCGGTAGGGTATGCGAATCTTTTCCAGAATCCTGAGGCTCGGCATTTCACGACGATCGGCAAAAAACTGGTATAGCCGCAAACCTAAGTGCCAGGAGAACTCAGGATTGTTCTGGTTGTGAGCGATCTGCAGATGAAAGTCCCGGATGATTTCGGTGAGAACCTCATCGTCGGTCGACACTGTGGCGTCGCTCAGCATTAATGCGATATGCTCAAGACTTGCCAAGGTCGGATGTTCGGGGGCGTCAGCGTGCTCCTGTGACAGCAAGGTCCACCAAAGTCGGCCGAGGCCGGGGAAGACCTGTGCCGCACAGTATTCGACGCGCGCATCCTCCACGATACCGACAAAGAACATTTGCGCTGGGCTCAATTCCTGTGCACTGATGGCGTGATCGGCATACATTAAATGGGCTACTAAGTGGGTGGCGCAGGCCCGATACAGTTCAGTTCCACTAACCGGCCCAGCATCATCCACCGCGTCAGGAAGATGAAGTACGCCGGCATTTATAAAAGGCCTAAAACCGGAAACATCGGCTTCCGAGGGGCGCACAAAGAAATCCCGGGCCCAAAATGCCCGCAGGAAAAAATTCAGTTTCCGCTGGACATCGATAAACAGTGTGCCCCGCCTCTGCTCGCGCAGCATGGCAATACTGTCTGGTGTAGCCAGCGCAAAATAGGCAGAGAGGTTTCCAAGATCCCGCCGATGGGCCTGCGCACCAAAGTCTGCCCAGCGCCGTAATCCCCCTAAAGTAAGCTTTGACAGCAGTTCATCGAGATGCAGAAACATCGGTCGTAGACCCCGGGGCGCCTTTGCGCAAAGTCGATGAACGAATTCAAGGTATCGACGCACGAGATCAATATCCCCAAGCCGCCTGGCTGCAACTGGCAGACTAGCCAGCAAGCGCGCAATCACATTGCCCGAGGTCATTGAGGAAAGCTTCATGATGGCCTCGAGGGTATCGGGGAGAATATCCTCTCCCACCTCTTTCGCTACAGAGGGCATCTGTTCAAGCCAGAAGCCGACCAGTTCCCGGCTACACCCAAGCTCGCAAAGCCCCTTGGCCGCCTCGAGGTAAATCTGCAGACCGGCAGGTGACATCTGCCTCGAGACATCGCTCAAAAGTGTCTCGAGGTTGCCCTGCAGTTCTGGAGCGTATTGCTCCAGCGCATCGCGATAACTGTCGAGATCGAACGTCATCCAGACCGGTCCCTGATGTCGGCTCGGGGAAGGCGCACTCAGCCGTTCAGCAAAAGAAGGTGCTTACCGCAGCATCCAGCGTGTCGCGCATATCAGGATCATCGGTAAGGGGACAGACCAGACTCATGCTGCAGGCGGCGACCGGCTCCACCCCTTTTGCCATCAGCTGTCCAGCGTACACCAGCAGTCGGGTCGAAATGCCCTCATCCAGTCCATGCCCTTTGAGATTACGTGCGCGATGGGCCACTTGCACCAATTTTTCTGCAACGTTGTGATCGATACCTGCCTCCGTCGCGACAATACGCGCTTCGAGCTCAGGTTCGGGGTAATCAAAATCAAGGCCTGCAAAACGCTGCTTGGTCGACTGTTTCAAGTCCTTCATCAGGCTCTGATAGCCTGGGTTGTAGGAAATGACGATCTGGAAATCAGGGTGTGCAACGATCTGCTCGCCTTTTTTGTCTAGCGGCAGGGTTCGGCGATGGTCAGTGAGGGGGTGAATCACTACGGTGGTGTCCTGGCGTGCTTCGACAATCTCATCCAGATAACAAATGGCGCCGATCCGCGCTGCGGTGGTCAAGGGGCCGTCCTGCCAGCGGGTGCCCTCTTTGTCCAAAAGAAACCTGCCCACGAGATCCGAGGCAGTCATATCCTCGTTGCAGGCGACCGTAATGAGTGGCCGGGAGAGTCTGAAGGCCATGTATTCCACAAAGCGGGACTTACCGCACCCGGTGGGACCCTTTAGCATGACCGGCATTCGGGCGCCATAAGCCGCCTCAAAGAGCTCTACTTCACGACTCACCGGCTGGTAGTAGGGCTCATGCTCAACGAGATATGAATTAGCATCCGTCATAGCACGTGTAACACCGTAGAAGATTAGGGCGAGTGGGGAGCGCGATGGATCACCATGGCGGTGCCCTGAGACTGCGCGAACTTGTCATAACCGATCAGACGTACGTGGTTGCCCGGATTGGCAGATCGACAGGCATCTATCTCGGCGAGAATCGCATCGACATCAGTCTCCCCGAACATCGGTAATTTCCACATGTACCAAAAAGACGATGTCGCATTTTCCGGTTCCGTGTGCTCAACAGCGGGATTCCAGCCTTTAGAAACAATGTAGTTCACCTGCGCCCGAATGGACGCGTCATCGAACTGCGGGAGATAGGAAAAAGTTTCGAATTTTCGACTCGCCGGATCGGAAAGGCGCGAATGGTAATCTTGCAAATCAGTCATGGTAGCGTTCTCAAGTATGTTGGATTCAGATTATCAGCGATGGACAACGTCGAGCTTGTCGACGGTATCGAACTCAAACTTGATTTCCTTCCAGGTCTCCATGGCAGCTGCCAGTTCGGGGCTCGACTCGGCAGCCTTGCGCAGAACATCACCGCCGCGCTTTTCAAGACCCTCAGCACCATTACGGTTCCGGTCCTCCACGCAGGCCTCAAGTGCAACACGGTTTGCCGCCGCACCGGCTGCGTTGCCCCAGGGATGACCCAGTGTTCCGCCGCCAAACTGGAAGCAGGCATCATCCCCAAAGATGGTCACCAGTGCAGGCATATGCCATACATGGATGCCACCGGATGCTACCGGGAAGACACCCGGCATGGAGCCCCAGTCCTGGTCGAAAAAGATTCCCCGTGAACGGTCCTCTTTAATATAGGAATCCCGCATAAGGTCAATCCACCCCAGGGTGGCTTCACGGTCGCCCTCAAGTTTCCCAACAACCGTTCCCGAGTGCAGATGATCTCCTCCGGACAGTCTCAACAGTTTGGCAAGAACCCGGAAATGGATTCCGTGCTTGGGATGCCGATCGATTACCGCGTGCATGGCACGATGAATGTGCAACAACACACCGTTGTCTCGGCACCAATTGGCAAGGCCCGTATTAGCACACCAGCCTCCAGTGATGTAGTCGTGCATGATAATGCGCGCGCCCAGGGTCTTCGCGTGCTCAGCACGTTTGTACATGTCCTCAGGCGTCGGAGCCGTCACATTGAGGTAGTGGCCCTTCCTTTCTCCCGTTTCTGCTTCCGCCTTGTGTACGGCCTCCATGACAAAGTCAAACCGCTGACGCCAGCGCATGAACGGCTGGGAGTTGACGTTTTCATCATCTTTGGTGAGATCAAGGCCGCCACGCAGGCATTCGTAAACCGCCCGACCGTAGTTTTTCGCTGACAGTCCAAGCTTAGGCTTGATCGTACAACCAAGCAGCGCACGGCCATACTTGTTAAAAATATCGCGCTCGACCTGAATGCCGTGAGGCGGACCGCCGCAGGTCATCACATAGGCAATCGGAAAACGGACATCCTCAAGGCGCAAGTGGCGTAGCGCCTTGAACCCGAACACATTGCCCACCAGAGAAGTAAAAACGTTAACGACAGACCCCTCTTCAAAGAGATCGATAGGGTACGCAATAAAAGCGTAATAGGATTCATCGTCGCCGGGGACATCTTCGATAGCGTAGGCCCGACCTTTATAGTAGTCGAGGTCTGTCAGAAGATCAGTCCAGACCGTCGTCCAGGTCCCGGTCGAGGACTCGGCTGCCACTGCAGCTGCAGCTTCTTCGCGGGGGACACCGGGTTGGGGGGTTATCTTGAAGCAGGCCAGGATGTCCGTATCCTTAGGGGTGTACTCGGGCATCCAGTAGGTCTCCCGGTACTCCTTCACCCCGGCCTGATAATTCTTCGTTGCCATCTGCAGTTCCTCATACGCCTTGATTAAGTAACCCAAACCCGGGACTGTCCGGGGAAGAGGCTGCAGAATAGCTAGATCATTCCATAAGCACAACTAATTATTATTGATTTGTTGAATAAGTTAAATCTTATGTTTAATGGTTTAATTCCAGTTCATAGCCGGCGAATTTGCGAACATTCAAAACACCCGTGTCGAGAATAAGGTATTGCCCTTTAATGCCCTGTAGTTTTCCGGAAACACTGGCTGTTTTATCAAAGTTGTGGGCCTTCACTTTTTCCGGATATGTGGCCACTGGATACATAATTTCACAAACGCTGTTGGACAAAGACGTTTTCGTATCGCCCCAGTCTGGCCCCTTCTTGAATTGGGTGATCAGAGGATCTGCCTCGCTCAGTATCCGGACCCGCTCAGCAAGCATGTCTAGCTTATCGGGACTGCCCTTAAGCATCCGCCGCCAGTTGGTACGGTCGGCAACGACCTGACGAAGAGTCGCCTCAAGAAGTCCGGCAATACGCCTTTCCTTAACTTCAAAAACCGGTATCGCCTGAACTGCGCCCTGATCGATCCAGCGGGTAGGCACCTGACTCGCACGGGTCACGCCCACTTTTAAACCGGAAGAATTCGCTAGATACACCACATGAGGCTGCAGGCAGTGCGACTCACCCCATTTGGGCTCACGGCAGGTCCCCTCATGATAATGGCAGAGTTCAGGCCGAACGATGCACTGATCACAAGAGGCAAGACGTTTAAGGCAGGGGAAGCAGTGGCCCTGATTGAAGCTTTTCTTGGTCTTGCGCCCGCAGGCAATACAGAGGATCGTTCCTGTGAAGGTAAGCGTGATCGCTTTTCCCAGCAAACTGTTGATATCGACCGAACTCTCTCCGATTGGCAGTTCATAACGCACCGGTGAATCTAGGTGCGTGCGCATTTTTTCTATCCGGCCCTTTATCACCAATGCACTCTCTATATAAAAACCAACGACGCTTTCATCACATGCAATTCCAATCAGTAATCCGCGGGCAATTTCCGCTCCATGATCCAGCGCTTGCCTTCGGCCCGCAGGTACCCGCCCTTCGCAAGATCGCTCATGATCCGGCTGACCATTTCCCGTGAACAGCCGATCATATCGGCCAACAACTGATGGGTGAGCCTTTCCGGGATCACCGTCTGGCCGTTTTCCTCAACAGCGCGCTCCTGTAGGCGGGCGACCAGGCGACGATAGGCGCTCTGCAAGGCAAGCCCCTGTGTCGCGTCAGTGAGTTTACGGATCATTCCTGCAAATGCGGTAATCACGGTAAGCGCGAGCCTTGCATTGGTCTGTAACAGTTGAAGAAACTCCTGTCCGTCTATCTTGAGAAGTTCGGTACGCTTCATTGCCGCCACAGAGGCCGAACGGGGCCGCCCATCCAACACAGAGATCTCCCCAAATATGGCACCGGGCCCCTCAAGACCCAAAATAATCTCTTTGCCGGCCTCGTCAGAAAGGTAAACCCGGATTTGCCCGCTGACCACTACATACAGGCTTTCACCCTCTGAACCCTGACTGACAATAATCTCTCCACGCTCTGCGGTGACCTCTCTGGCAACTCCGGCCAGGGTATCCAGGTCAGACTGATCCAGCCCCTGGAACATTGTCACCCTACGCAATGCTTCACTCATCGTTTATAGGCCTCACTCGCCGGGACCCGTTATCCCCGGACTACCACTTAGCCTAACACCTTGTCAGGCCGTGACAAAAGACAGGCTTAACGCCGCCGACGGCGACGCCCAGACGACCGGGAATCAGAAGGTGCATCAGTCCGGAGAGGTAGAGTCACGGCCTTGGCGAGTTCATCGAAGGGTGCGCTCTTGTGAGGAATAGCCATCGCCTCGACAAAATGCTCCTGGAAACGGGTCTCCACCGCCGTTTCAATTTTTTCAATGCGGCGGATTTCCCTCTCTATTTCTTCACGGGAATTTCTGTCAACCAGGGCGATGTGGGCACCACTGCCGGCCGCGTTACCCGCGGAGGTCACGTTCTCGAGTCTGCAGTCCGGGATAAGCCCAAGGACCATCGCATATTTGACATCGATATGGGAACCAAAGGCACCGGCCAGGCGGATGCGATCCACCGAATCCACATTCAACTTGTCCATAAGCAGTCGCACACCCGCATAAAGGGCCGCTTTTGCCAGCTGAATCGCCCTTACATCATTCTGCGTGACCAAAATTCTGATCTTCCCCTCGTGCAGGACGTAGGCAAAGGTTCGGCCGTCGGCGATGACCCGCGGGGAACGTGCTGAAAGTGCGCCATCGACAACGCCGTCGCTGTTGATCACCTGTGCCAGATACAGCTCAGCCAGTACCTCAATGATGCCGGACCCGCAAATTCCCGTAATACCGAGCCCGGCGGTCTCGCTGGCAAAGTTAGGGTGATCTGACCACAGGTCACAACCGATGACCCGAAATTTCGGCTCGAGCGTCTCGGGATTAATTCGGACCCGCTCGATCGCCCCCGGTGCAGCGCGCTGTCCGGAACTGATCTGCGCGCCTTCAAAGGCGGGGCCTGTGGGGCTGCTGGCTGCGAGAAGGCGGTGCCGATTGCCGAGCACAATCTCCGCGTTGGTACCGACATCCACCAGCAGAGTCAACTCCTCGCGAAGATGGGGTGCTTCAGACAACACCACCGCAGCGCAGTCTGCACCAACGTGGCCCGCGATACAGGGCAAGACATAACACCTCGCACCGGGGTTGATGCCAAGATCTAGCGTTTGCGCTGAAACCGTGACCGCACTGTCGGTCGCCAGGGCAAATGGCGCGCCCCCAAGCTCCACTGGCGATAATCCCAGCAACAAATGATGCATGATGGGATTACCCACGAAAGTGCAATCCAGAATGTTGTCCGGAGTCTGCTCTGCCTCGGCACAAACCTCGACAATCAGCTCCGCAACGGCAGTCCGTACCGCTTCGCACATCTGCTTTTCAGCACCCGGATGCATCATGACGTAGGACACGCGACTCATCAGGTCTTCGCCAAAGCGAATCTGTGGATTCATCCTCCCGGCCGATGCCAATGCCTCGCCGCTCGCGAGATCCACGAGGTGGGCCGCAATCGTGGTCGATCCGATGTCGAAGGCCATCCCCAGAGCCGTGTCGTGATAACCAGGCCAGATCGCAACAACTTTTCGCTCCCGATACACAGCGACCGTGATCCGCCACTGTCCAGTCCGAAGCGCGCCCTGCAGCTCGGTTAACACATGCAGATCACACTCAAGATCCGTAAGGCCCCATTCAAACTCCAGTTCTTCCAAAAGCCGCCGCAAATCAGAGACAGACTCATGCATGTTTGGTTCAGAGACCTCAACCACATGCAGGCGGACCAGAGGATTGACAGAAAGATCGTGCACTTCGGTCCTCTTGCGGACCACCTGCCGGTGCACCTGGCTTTCGGGCGGAACATCAATAACTGCGTCACCCAAGAGGCGCGCCGAGCAGCCCAGACGTCGGCCTTCGGCAAGACCATCAACCTCATCGTAGGCGACCTCGTTTTCGCCTAGGCCCGAAAGATGTGCCGCCCGGGACTCGATGCCGTGCTTGGGAAACGCGCCTTCACTCAACGTGACCTGACAGCGACCACAGATCGCCCGGCCGCCACACACCGAATCGAGATCGACACCCAGATCACGGGCGGCCTGCAATACCGTCGTTCCACGTGATACCCGACCCCTCTTACCCGAGGGGGTGAAAACCACCAGCACGTCATCACTCATAGCAGAATCCCTGGCGAGCAGACGAACTCAAATCGAACTGCCGCTGATCGTTTTTTCATCCGGATGCACCTGATAATAGTCCGACGCAGCGTCAAAAAAAATATGCGCCCCAGCAGCCAATCCTGTGGGTTTGTCGAATGTCCCCGCGGCTATAGACAGAGTATCGTTTTTGGCATGATTCCAGAATAGACTGGAACCGCAGTGACCACAGAAACCGCGCTCGACTTCTTTTGAGGATTGGAACCAGCGCAAACTCTCATCCTGCTGGATATCAATACGATCCCGAGGCGCGGATGTAGCTGCCCAGAAATGTCCGCTCATCTTGCGGCACTGGCTACAATGACAGAACAGTACTTCCCGTAACGGACCGTGCACCGTGAAACGTACCGAGCCACACAAACAACCCCCCGAGATGGATGTCTCAGCCATTGCCTGCCCGCCGGCGACCCCGGCGTCGACCCTCTCGTGCGCTCACCTGCCCTTCGGCCTGGGGCTCCCTGAATCGTGCGATCCATCTCAGGCAATCCGGATCATGACCCATCATGACATCGGCACCCATGACCGCCTGCATCACCTCAACGTGCAACGGGCTGGTAATCGCTGACGTCATCCCCGCGCCCATGGCCATGCTGAGAAAGGCCGCATTCAGACCGTTGCGGTTGGGCAAGCCGAAACTGACGTTGGAAGCGCCACAAGTACTGTTTACCTTGAGCTCATCGCGCAGACGGCGAAGGATATGCATCACTTGACGGCCCGCATCATTGAGTGCG
>JABJIU010000259.1 GCA_018661145.1 Pseudomonadota bacterium
CACTAGATCTCTAAAATGCGGTGCCTGCCGGAACCGCCCGCCTACATATAGAACCTTTTTCCCCGCTAGATCGGTGCCGGGCACTGAGTCTGTAGGATCTTCGCCAGCCCGCTGATCTTGATCTGATAGTCGTGCGTCAACGGTTTCGCTAACTAAATCTCCAGAAGTCGTGGCCGAAGTTTGTTCCTGACTTTCAGGATGTTCCCGGTGGATATCGTAGATCTCCCGCTGCAACTCCGCTCTTTCTTTTCGCTGTTTATCGATTAACCCACTAAGTACCTTATTCTTGTCCCTTAATCTTCTAAGCTCGGAGCGCTCTATATCACCCAGCGCCTGGTCTTCGGCAATCCTTCCCTGAAGTTGAGACTTAAGTTCTAAAAGTGATTTTTCGAGCAGCGCTTCTTTTTTCTCTGAAGTCTGAACAAGTCTCACGTACTTGAGATTGAGTTTCTCAACCTGCAAAGAGAGGTCTCGATTTTCTTTTTTGAGTTTTGGGAGGTTCTTCAGATCAACCCGGCAGGACATACCCGAGATGTGAGAGAGCATATGGATCTCACCCACGGCTTTATCTCGGACCGATGGAGGTGTCCTGGTACTGGTAAGGAGTACATAGTAGGACGCAGCGACGTCACCGCCATGAAGAGAGTTTCCCCAAAGCGTTTCGAACTCAGAGGAAGTTTTCTGCCGATAGAGGGTAATCGTGGATCGAAATTTCTGCTGAAACAGTTTTTCCAGCAAGCGGCCTGGTCGGGTGCCGTCATGTGCCGCGTTCACAAAAATATTGTGAAGTTGATAGTCCGTATATTGCGCCGGATTATCGATTCGGGATTTGACCGCGAGTTTTCGTATCTCCGGGATTGTGGCGCAGGTTCCCACAATTGCGCAGAGATATTTGGATGGCAACTCCCATAGATGCAAAGAACTCCCACTTTGGTGTGGGCTTTCTGGCGCTAAGGGAGGTGGAGTGAGTTTCGGGCCAAAAGAGGAAACCGAGGAGACACTCGACGATTCCAGCGGTATTCCCTGAGGCTCAGTCCCTTTGAACTGGCAACCGCAACCTATCTGCTCTGCTCTGTGTTCATTGGACGACTCAGTCGACGTGGTCAATGTACAGGCTCCCCGTTCTTCCAGTGCAGGGCAAGAAGGCGCCCGGCGGTCTCATCGAGCCCCTTGTAGCCCTGTGAACGAGCAGCATCCTTTAGCCATGATAGATGTCGGGCAATCTCCGAGGCGAGGTGAGGGTCCTTCGAGTGTGAGTAATAAGACATCATGTAGAGCAATGCGGCACAAAGCGTCTCGATTGACTGACTTGGGGATTGAGAGGAGGCGGGAATTTTGTACATGTCGGTTGGATCCTCCGGTCATGGGCCTTAGTTAACGGTTTTCGGTAATATTGCGAATAGGAATCATTCGTATTATTATCCCCGACTAGGAACTCGTCAACTACCAACCCAGATCTTTTTTAGGAAATTTTTCAAGGAGCGATGACAATGGGAATACTTATTGGAAAAGAGGCGCCGGACTTCACGGCCGAAGCCTGTACTGCCAGCGGCCAGGTTGTCGACAGCTTCAACCTCCACCAAAACATTGACCAGCGTTACGGTGTGCTGTTCTTTTACCCGATGGATTTCACATTCGTCTGTCCTTCAGAGATCCTTGCACTGTCAAACAGAGCTGCGGTCTTAAATGAGTTGAACTGCTCGGTGGTCGGGATCAGTATTGATTCCAAATGGACTCATAACGCCTGGAGAAACACTCACGTCGATCAGGGAGGGATAGGGGATATCAACTTCACTTTGGTGTCCGACCTTGATCGGTCGATCTCTGATTCATACGGTGTACTTGCTGGCGCCGGGAAAAGTTACTATCCAAAGGGGGTGTCCGTCAGAGCGACCTTTCTGACTGATCAGAACCGAATCGTTCGTCATATGGTCGTGAATGATGAACCCCTGGGCCGCAATATGGACGAACTTCTCAGAATGATTCAGGCGTTGCAGTTCTTCGAGGAGCATGGACAGGTATGCCCTGCTGGATGGCAGTCCGGGGATATGGGTATGACAAATACGCCATCGGGAGTTGCACAGTATCTCCAAGCGTCATCAAAGGTGTTGTAGCGATAGGAAAGCATTACGACTGAAAAGTGAAGGAATAGGCATGTCTCCACCGTTCGATGACTCCGAGACAGAAGTCGCCTGCGAAAGTTGCGGCGGCGTAGTGAGGAGATTCGGGACGTCGGAGATCTCGCTCAAGGAGGGCGGGCCAGACTTGCCTGGCGCTGAGTGCGTCAGGGAGCAGATGTGCTCAAAACAGGTGCTTTGCTGGAGTTGTATGAATGACTCGATTACGCGATTTCTTTCGAGCTAAATTCGTGCGGATTTTTCCGCTGCCGCCTCTGTCACTGGATTGTCTTGAGGTCGGCCAGCAATTTCGGGTCTGTGCTGTGAAAATTAGGCCGATTCTCAGGATGTTCCTGTGTCACGGCATCTCGGAGCATCAGGGCCTCAGCGTCCTGAGTCGGAATCAATACTGGATAGAAGTGGGAACTCAGGAAGATTCCCGGTCGATAACCCTTAGCTTTGCTCAGGTCAGGCAGATCCTGGTGCGCAGGATATAGTTCTGCAAGAGTTTCAGTCTGATCCCTTCCAAGATTCGCCCGGCCGGTTCCGCCCGCCGCTTCTCGATTTATTTAATAATACTATTGCGAACCATTCGCATTCGCATTATTATTAAACCTACGGATATTTAGTTCGGAGCGAAAGCTTCCG
Source organism: Pseudomonadota bacterium (assembly GCA_018661145.1). Lineage (GTDB taxonomy): Bacteria > Pseudomonadota > Gammaproteobacteria > Arenicellales > UBA868 > UBA868. Next base: position 2,766 of record JABJIU010000259.1, read on the forward strand.
ACAAGTTTGGCGACTTGGGTGTTGTCGTCATTGAGATCTATGTTGCGGGTGCCATATGTCTGGCACGCATCCAGATTGTTAACGTAAGACCATCAACCAAGGAGTTATCGGAGAAAATGAAGATGAAAAATAGGTATGCCCTGTTCGGGGCGGCTGTGGTTTCGGCCTTTATTGGGTTGACGCCGTTGCTGGCTAGCGCGGGGGAAGTCAATGTCTATAGTTATCGGAAACCAAAATTGATCGATCCGATGTTCGAGGTGTTTACAGAGCAGACGGGAATCAAGGTTAATTCGGTTTTTGCCAAAAAAGGGATGCTGGAGCGTCTTCAAAGTGAAGGAGTCAACAGCCCTGCGGACCTGGTGTTTACCGTTGATATCGGCAGGCTATCGGACATCCAGAATGCCGGACTGACCCAATCGGTTAACTCTGGCAGATTCGCCGAAGACATCCCTGAAAACTATCGCGAACCGAAAGGTCATTGGTTTGGACTGACGACTCGGGCGCGGATCATAGTGGCGTCAAAGGATCGCGTGAGTCCTGGTGAGATAACGAGCTACGAGCAACTGACTGACCCCAAATGGAAAGGCCGTATCTGCACGCGCTCTGGCAAGCATCCCTACATGGTCGCGTTGACCGCGAGCATGATTACGCACCACGGTGAAGCAGATGCCAAGAAGTGGTTAGCCGGACTGAAAAGCAATCTGGCGCGTAAGCCCCAGGGAAATGATCGTGCTCAGGTAAAGGCGATTAAAGAAGGTGAATGTGATCTTGCGGTAATCAACCACTACTATATGGTGAAGATGCTCAAAGATCCGGAGCAGGTTCCTTGGGCGAATTCGGTGAACATGGTCTTCCCAAATCAGGATGGTCGAGGCACCCACATGAACGTCAGTGGTATGGCTCTGACGAAGCATGCTCCGAATAGAGCCGACGCGATCAAGTTGATGGAGTTCCTTGCCAGCGCTCAGGGACAGGAGATGTACGTCCAGAACAACGGCGAATATCCGGTAAAGGCCGGTGTCCCGCTCAGCCCCCTTCAGAACTTTTGGGGCTCCTTCAAAGAAGACTCGGTGAGTCTTGCTGTGGTCGCCGACAATCGGGCAGTGGCGATTCGTCTAGCGGATGAGGTGGGTTATAACAACTAATCACAAAGATTCTGTTTGATTTGAAATCCCGGGGTTCGCCTCGGGATTTTTTTGTCTCGTGCAAGATCGTCGTTGTTGCTAGATTCGAAGTCACATCGTCTATCGAGTATGATCCTTGGCCAGATTCAGATGATCCTCAGGTTCTAGCAACTCCCTTTCGGTAACTTTGTAATTTTGGCATCGGTAAACACCAACTTGGCAGGTTCACACCGTCATGAGCAACTTAGGCGGTCCAATCGCTATGTAAATTGGTGGAGCGGTGGGGCACTGCTACTGGCGGCACTTGCTGTTATGCCCGTAATAGCTGTTTTGCTGTTCGCGCTAAGGGACAGTGGCGATATCTGGACACATCTGGTTGAGACCGCTCTTTTTGGATATGTCGAGACGACCTTGTGGCTAATGCTGGGCGTCGGCCTCAGTGTCTTTATTACGGGGGTCTCTACCGCGTGGCTGGTCACCATGTGCCGTTTTCCCGGACGAAAACTTTTCGAGTGGCTGCTTTTGCTCCCATTGGCAATTCCAGCATACGTGATTGCCTACGCCTATACGGATTTTCTGGAATTCGCAGGGCCGGTACAGCGATCTCTCCGTGCGGTGTTTGGTTGGGACAGTATGCAGGACTACTGGTTCCCGAATATCCGGAGCCTCGGCGGTGCGATTCTGATGATGGGTCTTGTTCTGTATCCGTATGTCTACCTCTTGGCTCGATCTGCGTTTCTTGAGCAGTCTGTTAATGTTTTGGAGGCGAGCCGGATGCTTGGGAGGGGTCCTTGGCGAACGTTCAGCACCGTATCGCTGCCAACGGCACGACCGGCCATTGCGGTGGGCGTCTCTTTGGCGCTCATGGAGACCCTGAATGATTACGGTACCGTAGACTTTTTTTCCGTTTATACGATGACTGCCGGACTCGTTGACGTCTGGCTGGGTATGGGCAGTCTGGCCGGTGGCGCTCAGATCGCAACGACGATGTTGGTGTTTGTTGTGTTACTGATCATGCTGGAACGGATGAGTCGTCGACATCAAAAACTCTATCAGCAGGCCAGCAGTCGATATAAACCTTTGCCTGCTTACCAGTTGGGTGGTCTCAGAGCTGGCGCGGCGGTTACGGTGTGTGCTCTACCTGTGGTGGCAGGGTTCCTGGTTCCCGTACTGGTATTGGCTCGTCTTGCATTTATCTACTTCGACCGATCCTGGACTCCCGACTTCCAACTCTACGTTTTCAACAGTGTCGCGCTCTCGGTGGCTGCAGCGGCAATCGCTCTTGCGATTGCATTATTCGTAGCATATAGCCGCCGTTTACATGGTGGGAAAATCCTGGCACTCGCCACCCGCGTAGCCACTCTCGGCTATGCTGTGCCGGGAGCCGTCCTGGCTGTTGGCATACTGGTGCCGTTTGCGGCTTTTGACAATACCGTAGATGCTCTTTTGCGCAAGTATCTGGGCATCTCTTCGGGGCTCCTGCTAAGCGGCACAGTAGCTGCTGTATTGTTTGCGTATGTCGTAAGATTCTTGGCAATTGCAATGGGACAGGTCGAATCAAGTCTTGAGAAGGTCTCACCGTCAATGGATATGGCCGCCAGAACACTGGGTTATCGGGCGGGACAAACCTTGGTGCGGTACCATTTGCCACTGATTCGGGGAGGAATGCTGACTGCAGCAATGATTGTCTTTGTGGATTGTATGAAAGAGCTCCCCGCCACGTTGCTTTTGCGTCCGTTCAATTTCGATACTTTAGCGACTCACGTTTATGAATTTGCCTCCGATGAGATGCTGGGAGAGGCATCCTTAGGCTCGTTAACGATTGTAGGAGTCGGTTTGATCCCTGTAGTGTTGCTGAGTCGGATGATATCGAGGACCCGTCAGACTCTGGGCGCGTCCACGGGCTAATGCTTACATGAAATCGACGCTAATCGCGAATTCTGATGACCCATTAGCAGCGCCTCGGCCACTGCTCGAGGTGCGCAATATTTCCTGTAATTATGGGCTTGAAAGAGCCGTTTTTGATCTCAGTCTCACTGTTCACCGGGGTGAACAGGTTTGCCTGCTCGGACCAAGTGGTTGTGGGAAGACGACGGTGTTGCGGGCAATCGCGGGATTTCATCCGCTACTTACCGGTGAGATCTGTATTAACGATCAGCAAGTGTCCGCTGTGGGGGCAATGGTTCCGCCCGAGGTACGTCGGGTGGGCATGGTGTTCCAGGATCACGCGCTGTTTCCCCACCTGTCGGTTCGCCAGAACGTTGCATCGGGGCTGCGTTCGTTTTCCGCCCATGAGCAAAAATCGGCTGTGGACGACATGCTGGACCGGATGGGCCTTTCACGTCATGCAGAGAAGTATCCGCACGAACTTTCTGGCGGCCAGCAGCAGCGGGTTGCACTCGCCCGTGCACTTGTACCCAAGCCGTTGCTGCTGTTGATGGATGAACCGTTCTCCAATCTGGATCAGGAACTTCGGGAGCATATGGGGCAGGAGGTTTCCGATATGCTCAAAGAGAACGGCATCACCTGCGTGATGGTGACACATGATCAGAACGATGCCTTTGCCTTGGGGGATCATGTTGCAGTGATGGCCGATGGCGCGATCATCCAATGGGACACGCCCTACAATCTTTACCATCAGCCATGTACCTATTTCGTTGCTGACTTTATCGGCAATGGCATCTTTCTGGCCGGAACCATCTCTACACCGACCCGTGTGGCAACCTCACTAGGCGATCTTGAAAGTGATACCAATCTGGAAATGAAGGTCGATGCTTCGATCGAGGTGTTGATCCGGCCCGATGATGTGGTGCATGACCCGGACGGTCCGATACGGGCAAAGGTGCACAGGCGCGCCTTCAAGGGCGCCGAGATCATGTACACCTTGCGTACTGCCGAAGGTATTACGCTGTTGGCGCTCTTTCCAAGCCACGCCAATTTTGAAATCAGTGACGAGGTGTCAGTGCGCCTGGCTGTCGATCATTTGGTGGTGTTTGAGCGCGAGTCTGAGACATAGCCCGGTCTCGACTTTAAGCAGCGGACGGTGAATGACCCATCGTAACTCCTGATGGTTAATCAGGTGCGTATGGCGTCAGGTAGGCGGCCATCAGGGAAAGATAGTCACCGCTCTCCTTTACTTCCATTCGGGCAACGGCGCGATGATGCACCTCATCCGGACCATCGGCATAGCGCAGCGCGCGACCCCAGGTCCAGTGGTCTGCCAGGGGAGTGTCGGGACTGACCCCCATTGCGCCGAAAGCCTGCATTGCTCGATCCAGCACGGTGGTGTGCAGCATCGGCACTAGGGCCTTGATCATTGAAACCTCTTTGCGCGCCGCTTTGGCGCCATGTTCGTCAATCAGCCAGGCGGTTTTCAGAACCAGTAGTCGCGCCTGCTCGATCTCGATGCGCGAGCGTGAGATCCACTCAGCAACACTGCCGTGCTCATGCAGGTAGCGTCCAAAGGTTTTGCGTTCCTGCGCCCTTGCAGTCATCAACGCAAGAGCGAGTTCGGCAGCGCCGATGGAGCGCATGCAGTGATGTATTCGGCCGGGGCCGAGCCGGGCCTGGGCTAGGGCAAAGCCTGAGCCTTCTTCGCCGAGCAAATGGCTCGCGGGCACCCGTACATGGTCAAAGATGATTTCACAGTGACCTTCCGGATGATAATGATTCACGACGGTGAGATTTCTGACGATGTTGACTCCCGGCGTATTCATCGGCACCAGCACCATGCTTTGCTGATGATAGGTATCGGCATTGGGATCGGTTTTTCCCATCACGATCAGCAACTGGCAGTTCGGGTGTGCCGCATTGGTGATCCACCACTTGCGACCATTGATTACGTAATCGTCGCCGTCGCGTTCGATCTGGGTCTGAATATTGGCGGCATCGGAAGAAGCAGTATCCGGTTCAGTCATGGCAAAGGCGGACCGGATCTCACCATTCAAGAGCGGTACCAGCCATTCGTCATACTGCTCGGGGGTGGCAAACATGTGCAAGAGTTCCATATTGCCTGTGTCAGGCGCGCTGCAGTTGAATGCCTCTGATGCCCAGCTAATGCGGCCCATGATCTCGGCAAGCGGCGCGTACTCAAGATTGGTCAGGGGTGTCCCTGGTTCTTCCGCCTTGAGTCCCGGCAGGAAGAGATTCCACAGGCCCTGTTGCCGGGCTGTCGTCTTGAGTTCCTCCATAAAGGAGACCGGATAAATCCCTGCATGAACTTCCCGGCGCCAATCCTGGATTTTCGGGACGATATGCGCATCCATAAAGTTCTGAATCTGGCCGCGTAGACCCTCGACCTTGTCGGTATAGGCGAACTCCATAGCAGTTAACTCCTAAGTGTGAGCGATGATGCTAGCAGGGATATCGGAGAACTTCCAAGGACTCCCGTACCTGCTGCCTGGGTGCAATCCGGATTCATCACGGATTCAGAACGATCTTTCCCTGTACTGCGCGTTGCTCGATCTGTGACAGCGCGCAGGGCGCTTCGTTAAGCGGCATCACCGCGTGCAGGTGTGGGGTAAGTTTGCCGCTCGCCGCCATTTCAAAAAGCTGTCCGTGATTAGTCTGCGCCTGTGCAGGATCGCGGTCACAGAAACTACCCCAGAATACACCCACGATGCTGTAGCCCTTGACCAGAGGGAGATTGAGCGGAACCTTGGGGATGGCACCATCGGCAAACCCGATGACCAGCCATCGACCATTCCAGCCCACCGACCGGGCCAGGGATTTCGCAAGATCACCACCCACCGGATCAAAAATGACGTCAGCGCCTGCACCGCCGGTCAGAGACTTAATGGCGTCACGGACATCGTCTTTGCCAGTATTGATTGCGACGTCGGCGCCATGCTGTTTGGCTGTGTGCAATTTTTCATCGTTTGAGCAGGCCGCAATCACGTGAGCCCCAAGGGCATGACCGATCTGTACGGCAGCGAGGCCCGTACCGCCGGCAGCACCGGTCACCAACAGGGTCTCCCCGGAACGAAGTGCTGCCCTTTGAACCAGCGCATGATAGGCCGTGCCATGGGCGCACAAGAGCGCGCCGGCGTGATCAAAATCCAGCGCCTCAGGTATCGGGTAGATATGACTGGCCGGCACCACGACGGCTTCGGCATAGGTGCCGAACTGCGGACTCATGGCGGCCACCCGGTCGCCGACAGTAAACGTCGTGACGTTTTTTCCAAGGGCTGCAATGGTGCCGGCACATTCGATGCCGGGAATAAAAGGAAACGAAGGTTTGACTTGGTACAAGCCGCGCACCAGGAGTGCGTCGGGAAAGTTCACCCCGACAGAGGCAACGTCGATGAGAACCTCGTCGGCCCCGGGCGCAGGTTCTGGTATCTGCTGCACAGAAAGATCCTCAACGGGTCCGAATGCCTGACAGACAATGGCCTTCATAAGTTATCCCCTCCGGTCATCGAAATGTTGAATCCCATCTCGGCAAGCAATGGAGTCAGTGCACCTACCCGAACTGCTTGCTCGCTTGATGCGTTGCCATCCAGCGCCCGCTTGAGAACTCCCTGGCATATCGCAGCCAGTCTGAAAAAACTGAAGGCGAGATAAAACGGCCAGTTGCTGATGGCTTCAATACCACGAAGGGTGCAGTACTGGCGGACAATTTCTGATTCTTCGGGAATTCCCAGCGCTGGTCGATCAACGTCAGCGAGACCCCGAATCTGTTCATGGTTTGGCATGCGCAGACACATGCAGAAATAGGCAAGGTCAGCAAAGGGATGACCGAGGGTTGAGAGTTCCCAGTCGATCACAGCCTGGATACTGGTCTTTTCGTACGTCATGATCAGGTTATCCAGGCGGTAGTCGCCATGGATGAGAGCGCTTTGGCCGTCGTCATCCGGCGTATGCTGGGACAACCACAACATCAGCGATTCCATTGCGCCGATCGACGTGGTTTCACTGGCGCGGTACTGGCCGGTCCAGCGTTTGATCTGACGTTCAAAATAACTGCCGGGCCGGCCGAAGTCGGTCAAGCCGATGCCTGTCGGATCAAGTGAGTGCAGGGCCGCCAACACGCGGATTTCATCGCGGTATAAGGTCCCGCGCTCATCCAGGTTAAGTTCGGGCAATGCCGGATCCCAGAAGATGGGGCCATCCTCATAACTCATGACAAAGAAAACGGCGCCAATCACTTCGAGGTCTTCGCAAAGGCACAAAACCGAAGGCACCGGTACCGGGGAGTGGGCAAGTGCCTCCATCACTCGGAACTCGCGTTCCACAGCGTGGGCGGATTTCAACAGCTTACCCTTGGGTTTGCTGCGCAGGACGTATTGGCCCTCTTCGGCTTGCAGCAGGTATGTCGGGTTGGACTGCCCGCCGGCAAATTTTTCCGCAGACCGAATGGCTCCGACGGAGGGCGCTGCATTCTCCAGATAGCGCTGCAGACGTGTGATATCGAAATCCGGCTGGGTATTCATGTCGGATCTGGCGACAGGACAGTCGCCCCGGGATCGGCGGACGCCTGACGCTCTTCCTTCTGTTGCTCTTGCCACAGCCGTGCATACAGTCCGCCATCGGCCCGTAATTGTAGGTGAGCACCGCGCTCAGTAATTTCACCGTCGTCGAGGACCAGTATCTGGTCTGCGTCGACGATTGTCGAAAGGCGATGGGCGATCACAAGAGAAGTCCGACCTTTGGAGATTTCGACAAAGTTACTCTGAATCTCGCGCTCTGTGCTGCTGTCTAGAGAAGAAGTAGCTTCATCAAAGAAGAAAATCTCGGGATCACGAAGCAGAGCACGGGCGATAGCAACACGCTGCTTCTCACCGCCTGAAAGTTTCAGTCCACGCTCCCCCACGACGGTCTGATAGCCGGCTGGCAGACGTTGGATGAAATCATCCAGTTGTGCTGCTTTGGCTGCAGCCAGAATGCGGGCCTCATCGGCTTTTGGATCCCCGTAGGCAATGTTGTAGTAAAGGGTATCGTTGAACAGCACGGTATCTTGGGGGACGACGCCAATCGCCTGGCGGAGGGAATGCTGGGTCACGTCGAGAAGATCCTGACCATCGATCAGGATGCTTCCGCTTTGCGGATCATAAAAGCGCAGCAGCAGCCGGCTGATCGTGGATTTGCCGGAACCCGTGGGCCCGACGATCGCTGTGGTGGTGCCGGGGGCTACCGAAAAACTGACGTTATGGAGGATGGTGCGCTCGCTTTCGTAGCCAAAGCTGACGTGTCGAAACTCGATGGAACCCCCCTGGTGTCGCAGCGTTTGGGCATGAGCCGCATCAGCGACTTCCGTTTCTTCATCCACTAGTGAGAACAGGTTCTCCATGTCCACCATAGCTTGGCGAATTTCCCGGTACACTGTGCCGAGGATGTTGAGCGGGATCGCGATTTGCAGTAGGTAGGTGTTGACCACCACGAAATCACCCACCGTCATGTCCCCGTTGCGGATATCAAAGGCGGCGAGCACCAGCATGAGCGTAACTCCTGCAGTCACCACCCCCGCCTGGGCCACGTTGAGCAGTGACAGACTTTCGCGGGTACGGACTGCAGCCGTTTCGTAGTCCGCCAGGGCTTCATCCAGGCGCGCAACCTCATGGGCCTCATTGTTGAAGTAGCGCACTGTCTCAAAATTGAGCAGCGAATCCACGGTCCGACTGCCGATGTCGTTCTCGGCATCATTCATTTCCCGCCGGATACGGGTGCGCCACGTGGTAATGACAAAGGTCAGCCAGACGTACAGCGCGATGATAGTGACCGTAATCGCCGTATACATAAAACCAAACAGCACCCAGAGAATGCCTCCGACCAGCAGCAGTTCTATGATAGTAGGGATCACGTTGAAGGCAACAAAGGAGAGCAGGAAACGGACACTGTTAGTACCGCGGTCTATAAAGCGGTTGAGCGCCCCCGTTTTGCGGGAGAGATGAAAGTGGATCGACAGCGAGTGCAGGTGCTCAAAGACTTTTAGTGCGAGTGCCCGTACGGCGTTTTGCGCCACGCGTGCAAAGAGCGCATCGCGCAACTCATTTAGTGCCAGCGAAGACAGCCGGAAGATTCCGTAGGCGAGAATGACGGCGAGTGGGATTCCGAGCCACAGGCCGGTCTCGTGATTGAGGTTGCCGAGCTGGTCTACAGCATCGCCCACTACCAGCGGCACCATGACATTGGCCGCTTTGGCGAGCAGCAGACTCAGCATGGCAACAAATACCCGCGCTTTGAGATCAGTCCGCTCGGCCGGCCAGAGGAAAGGTAGGAGAGTGGAAAAAGTCCTGAGTGAGTTTGAAGACGCTGAGGGATCCATAACGTTAGGCAGTAGGCGCGGCTGGCAACGGGGCCGGGCAGAATCCCGGTGAGGTCGGCAGGTCTACCCCATTATTTGCCAGTTGAGTGGTGGTTCGTCCATCAGCGCTGCCTGTTCTCGCAGGTCGAGGATATGCTGCTCCCAACTGCGGGGGGTATTAAACCACGGGAAAGCTCTCGGGAAGGCTGGGTCTGTCCAGCGTCTGGCAATCCAGGCGAAGTAGTGCATCAGGCGCAGGGTACGAAGTGCCTCAATCAGGTTGAGTTCTGCTGGATCGAAATCAGTGAAAACCGTATAGCCCTCAAGAAGGGTATTCAGGGAGCGCTCGCGTTCTTCCCGTTCGCCCGAAAGGAACATCCAGAGATCCTGTGTGGCTGGCGCCATTCGGGAATCATCCAGGTCCACCATATGCGGCCCCTCTTCGGTCCACAGGATATTGCCACGATGGCAGTCGCCGTGTGTCCGGATCAGCCTCAGGTCCGGACAGCGCTCATAACACCAGGTGACCCTTTGAATCAGGTCTTCGGCCAGCGACTGATAGGCCGGGATCAAATCGGTCGGAATGAACTCGTGCTCGAGAAGAAACCGCATGCAGTCCGTACCAAAGGTTGTGACATCCAGTATCGGTCGGTGTCTGTAGGGTTGTTCTCCACCGATTGCATGCAGTCGCCCGATAAACCGTCCGAGCTGACGCAGTTGTTCCGCATCTTCAAAATCTGGGGCTCGTCCACCGCGTCGCTCAAACAGGGCGAAGCGGAATTTGCCGAAATACTGGAGCGTGTTTCCGCTGTCATCGGCAATGGGTGGCACCAGATCTAGCTCCCGCGACGCCAGATCGAGAGAAAAGGCGTGCTCTTCCAGAATCGCCTCGTCGCTCCAACGGTCAGGACGATAGAACTTGGCGATGAGTGTGTTGCCGTCGTCCAGACCCAACTGATATACCCGGTTCTCAAAACTATTCATCTCGAGCAGTCGGCCATCACAATGCAGCCCCTGGCTTTCAACGGCCGCAAGAACCTGTTCAGGCCCAAGGCCTTGGTAACTTCCGGCAGGTTCGGCGGACTCGGTCATGGATGGTCAGGCAGGCTGATTCTGGGGTATGTTGGGCTTTATACGCAGGGCGACAACGATCAGGACTGCTCCTGCCGCAATGAAGATGCCAAAGAAACTACAGATCCAGTATATGCTGAGTCCGGCGTCCATCAGCATGCCCATGGCCACCGGGCCCAGTGCCGACGCAAAAACCATCAAAGCAAGGTACAGACTCTTAATAGCGCCGAGGTATTTGGGGCCATAGAGCTCTGCCCACAGAGCCGATGCTGATGTGTGGATGAGTCCCGTGTGTATGCCCATCATGAGCATATAGGGGATCACCCAGAATGCGTGATCCGCAACCGCGAGCATGAAGCACGCCCCAACCAGCGGAATCAGCATGACCTGAATCACGCGCACGGCACGGAACCGATCAACAAGCGGTCCCGCCAGCAGCGCCGTGATAATACCCGCAAGCGCATAGAAGATATACGTGCCGGTAATCCATTCTCCGGACCATCCTTTGGCTTCCGCGATATTGAGATGATGGAAAAAGAAGGCCGTCCCGATCATCGGCGAGGACAGTATTCCGGGACTCATAACGTAAAACCGCAGATCACGAAGCACCTGTGCTCGCGTCCATGAAATCAGTTTTGGTGCTGCAGGGTTTTCCTTTGCGGAGAGCTGACTGAGATACCGGCGGTGAAAACGGTCGTGATTGCTTAAGAGCCAGATCGTTGCCGGAATCAAGGTCACCCCGATCAGTATTGCTGCACTGCCATACGTCCAGCGCCAGCCTACTACGGCGATCAGTACCACTGCGAGAAAGGGCAGTACGGCTTCGCCCACGCTATATCCCAAAGAAGCGACTGCAATTGCACGACCTCGTTCACGATCAAAATAGCGCGCCATGCTGGTGATCGAAACGTGTGAGGCAAGTCCTTGCCCGGAATGCCTCAACAGAAAAATAGCCAGTATCAGCATTATGGGTCCAGTCACTATCGAGATGTAGGCGCAGGCGGCAAGTAGCCCCAGTCCGACCACAAGTGCATAGCCCGATAGCGAGAAGCGGTCAATCAGCGCACCGGTAAAGGGCATCAGCAGGGCACTGATCAGCGTGCCGGCCAGATAGATGCCTCCCCAAAGCGTGTGGCTGAGACCGAACTCGGCTTGAATCTGTGGCCCGAATACACCAATAAAATAGGTCTGGCCGAAGCTCGAGTACAAGGCCATCAGGAAACTGAAAATCACCAGGCGGGCGTTGGTGACAAAAAGCTGTCCATAGGCGGCGATGGGACTTTTCATGGATCGTCAGAGTTCCAACGCCAGAGTCTGGCGATAGAGTGGATGAGGCAAACGCCATGGCCGCCTGCATGCAAACGGGATTTTCAGGGAGCGGACGATATCACAGGGGTCAACCATCGATGAGGGTGACCCTGGCGATAGATGCCCTGAAAGCCGAATCGAAGCACCCACCTCCACACCTGCCGAATCGAGCGCGACCTCGATAACTCCGGGCACGACATCCCGATCCAGATCCAGATGGGCTTATTTAGAATCCTGCTCAGCAGCATCGCGGCTTGAGAAAAGAGATGATACAGGGTCAACAGCAAAACAATCGGGGTATCGCACTCGTGATCAGCGCTATGACTATCTTCGCTTTTCAGGATGTCATTATTAAGCTGATTTCAGATGATGTCTCTTTGTTCCAGATTCTCTTCTACCGGTCCCTGTCGGGAATACTGCTGATTCTTGGGTTTCAAAAGCTCATGGGACAGCCGATCAGGCTTTGGACAGCGTATCCCGGGCTTGCCCTGTATCGGGGAGTCGCGTTCTTCTTTGGTTATGGTGCTTTTTATTTCACCCAGTCCAAGATCCCCATTGCGAATGCCACGGTGATCTTTATGGTGAGTCCTTTTCTTATCACCATCATGTCTATCGTGGTATTCGGCAGTTCGGTAGGGGCGCGCCGGTGGGCGGCCATGCTGATCGGATTTTCTGGCGTCATATTTATAGCAAGGCCTGAAACCGGGGAGTTCAATTGGATTTACCTTTTGCCTTTATCAGTCGCAGTTCTTTATGCGACCTCGATGATGATCGCCAAGAAAACCGCAGACAAAGATACGGTTTATCAGCAGATCATCGTCATGTATCTGGTAACGACGGTTCTGTCCGGGTTGATGGGGATTTTTTTCGGCGACGGCAGTTTGGCCTCCCTCGGCATCCATGGTATTGAGTTTCTGTCACATCCTTGGCAGCTGGAAAATATTGCTGTCAGCCTTACTCTCGTGGTGATCGCACTCATCGGAACCACAGGTTTTCTGTTGTTGCACAGCGCCTACCGTGTCGCTGACCCCGCGGTGATTTCTCCGTATGAATACAGCGGGTTGGCCACGGTGCTAATGCTGTCCTTTATGATATTCGGGGACGTCCCATCCGTGTTTGAGACGACTGGTATGGTGCTGATTGTCGGAGCCGGTATCTATACTTTCTACCGCGAGCGGATTCAGGGTCAGGATGCTGCAGCCGAGGCGACACTTCGCTGAAGTGTTGCCGCCTCTGACAGTCCTTCGCTGGGCTATTCGCTCAGCTTAGTCTTTTTAACACCTGGTTAGCGACATCCGGGGTTTGCACCCCTATAATCCGCCACCTCGCGCTGTTCGGCCACTCCACTCAGGATTTCCCAGGATGCACCCCGCATTAGAAAACTTAAGAAACGTGGCTATTATCGCCCACGTCG
>JABJIU010000134.1 GCA_018661145.1 Pseudomonadota bacterium
ACAAACCCCGCTGTTGCGGGGCCATCGATCAATCTCCACATTTGGTAGCGGGGGTAGGATTCGAACCTACGACCTTCGGGTTATGAGCCCGACGAGCTGCCAGACTGCTCCACCCCGCACCGCAACCCGGTATTTTAGCGCGAGTCCGTCCGGGAAACAAGAAAATACCTATCGTTAAGCGGGAACATCACGGTCCATCTGGACACGCAGGCTACAATTCGCCTCTCAATCAGGGATGCTAATGCAAAACTCAGACCCTCAAGAACTGCTGAAATTTGAATCCCTCGCTTCGCGCTGGTGGGACCCAGAGAGCGAGTTTGCTCCACTGCATGCGATTAACCCGCTCCGCGTTGGCTATATCGACGAACGCGTCTCCCTCGACGGCGCGCGCGCTCTCGACGTTGGCTGTGGCGGGGGCATCCTGACGGAGAGTCTCGCGAGAAAAGGTGCCCGGGTGATCGGCATCGATGCCGGACTTGCGCCGATCAGTGTTGCACGGTTGCATGCACTTTCGAGCGGAGTCTCGATCGACTACCGACACACAACCGTGGAGTCACTCGTTGATGAGCAGGAGGAGAGTTTTGATCTGATCTGCTGTTTAGAGATGCTTGAACATGTTCCCGACCCTGCGACCACGGTTGCGGCTTGTGCGAAGCTCTTGCGGCCCGGGGGGAGCATCTTCTTCTCCACGATCAATCGGAATCTCAAGGCGTTCTTGTTCGCTATTGTGGGGGCAGAATACGTCCTATCTTTGCTTCCAAGAGGCACTCACGACTACAAAAAGTTTATCCGTCCAGCCGAATTAGACTCTTGGGCAAGACGCGCGTCCCTCGCAATGGCCGACATTACCGGCATGCATTACAGCCCCCTTTCAAAACGCTACACGCTTGGGGACGGAGTGGCTGTGAACTACATTTCCCACTATTTACAGGGCACTTCTTCCTGAGGTTATCCGTGTTATCCCCCGGAACAGATTGCACGACAGATTGTGTCCTGTTTGATCTCGACGGCACTCTCGCCGACACCGCGCCCGATCTTGTCGCCGCGTTAAATTCAGTTCTGTCGTCGAATGACCGGGAGGAAGTGGAACTTACAACGGCGCGATGGTGGGTGGCACAGGGTAGCGTCGGCCTTATCCAGAAAAGTCTGCACATGACCGCTGAGGAGGCGAACTCAAGCCCGTACCGGCAGCAACTTCTCGATGCCTATGCCAGCAATGTCTGTGTCCTGACCCGCCTTTTCTCCGGTATAGATTGCCTTCTTAAAAGACTAGAGTCCCGTCAGATCCCCTGGGGTATCGTCACGAATAAGCCCGCAAGATTTACCGATCCGTTATTGGGGCAACTGAAACTTGATCGACGCGCCGAAGTCGTGGTCAGTGGCGATACCCTATGCCGGGCCAAGCCTGATCCCCTGCCGTTGTTGCACGCATGCGAGGTCATTGGGGTCAAGCCATCGAATACGGTGTTTGTCGGTGACGACCAGCGGGATATTCTTGCCGGACAGGCAGCAGGTATGGCGACGGTTGGCGTAACCTGGGGCTACAGTCGGCCCGTCGAAGCAAAATCTTGGGGGGCGCGCTGGATTGTGTCTAACACGCCACAACTGATCAAAATACTCGGGATCTGACGGAGTGGGTCTACCCTGATAACGCCAATTCCCGGGCTGTGATTTGTTTCACAGAAACCGGTGTTCGAGTCTGAAATACTGTTAGCGCCATTACCCGCGGAGTCCAGCGTACAGGGACGTACCTGGACGATCGCACGAGCCGCTGTTTTTGAGTTCGGTTCAATGGCACGCGCCCCGGTCAACCGGGGCGCACCTTTTTCAAAACCCTCTGCGTCTAAACGCAAACCAACGCGCTTAAGTCGGGGTCGACTCCAGCGCAGAATCCAGTTGCGGGACAGCCTCAAACAGGTCTGCCACCCAGCCATAGTCAGCCACCTGGAAAATCGGCGCTTCTTCGTCCTTGTTGATGGCTACGATGATCTTGGAATCTTTCATACCCGCAAGATGCTGGATCGCGCCAGAAATCCCCACGGCGATATAAACGCTCGGCGCCACCACTTTACCCGTCTGTCCCACTTGATAGTCATTAGGCACATAGCCGGCATCGACTGCCGCCCGCGAAGCTCCGACGGCAGCACCTAACTTGTCAGCCAACGCCTCCAGCATTGCGAAATTCTCTGAGCTCTGCATCCCCCTGCCGCCGGAAACGATGATATCTGCTGTGGTAAGTTCCGGACGCTCTGACCGAGTGAGCTCTTCACCCGCAAAGGTCGACAGTTGCGCATCAACGCCTCCCGCGACCGCTTCGATCGGTGCAGATCCGGCCTGCTCAGCCGCCTCAAAGGAGGTGGTCCGCACCGTTATCAGTTTCAAGCTATCACTCGAGCGCACGGTAGCCATGGCATTGCCCGCATAAATTGGACGGACAAAAGTGTCGTCGCTTTCGATGCCGCTAATGTCCGAGATCTGTTGCACGTCCAACAACGCGGCAGCCCGCGGAAGCAGGTTTTTGCCGTATGTTGTGGCGGGTGCCAGAACATGCGAGTAGTTCTGCGCGACGGACTGGATCAACGGCGCAACGTTCTCAGCTAGACCATCTGCAAGCGCGGGATCATCTGCCATCAATACTCTCGCCACCCCGGAGACGGTCGCAGCTTCCTCGGCTGCTACTTGGCAGTTACTGCCCGCAATCAGGACATCAACACTATCACCGAGTACTTTAGCCGCAGTAACAACATTCAGCGTCGACGAACGGAGACTCTCGTTATCATGTTCTCCTATAACCAAAATACTCATCAGATCACCTTTGCTTCGTTTCGAAGTTTATCCACAAGTTCTTCAGCACTGCTGACCCGAACTCCCGCCGCCCGTGCCGGGGGCTCAACCACCTGCAATATTTCAAGCCTAGGGCTGACATCAACGCCGAGTTCTTCCGGCGTGTGCGTATCCAGCGACTTCTTCTTAGCTTTCATGATATTAGGCAGTGAGGCGTAGCGAGGCTCGTTAAGACGGAGATCTACAGTGATTACGGCGGGGGCGACAAGCTCAACGTTTTCAAGGCCGCCATCCACCTCTCGCGTCACTTTCACCGTCGCTCCTTCAACCGCCAGCTTCGATACAAATGATCCGATCGACCAGTTAAGCAAACCTGCGAGCATCTGACCGGTCTGATTGTTATCACCGTCGATAGCCTGCTTTCCGAGGATAATCATGCCTGGACCTTCTTTCTCCGCAACCGCCTTCAGGAGCTTTGCAATCGCCAGCGGTTCCGGGATAGGGTCCGTCTCAACCAGAATTGCCCGGTCGGCCCCCATCGCCAATCCGGTACGCAGGGTCTCCTGACTCTGGCTAGGCCCCACCGCGATGACAATCACCTCTTCTGCGGTGCCTGCCTCGCGCATGCGGATCGCTTCTTCCACCGCAATCTCGCAAAAAGGATTCATTGCCATCTTGACGTTGTTGAGCTCGACGCCGCTATTGTCAGCTTTGACACGCACTTTAATATTCGCGTCGATCACGCGTTTGATTGGGACGAGTACTTTCATGCTTTCACATCTCGTGGTTACTGT
>JABJIU010000047.1 GCA_018661145.1 Pseudomonadota bacterium
ATCAGCGCCATGTCTTTATATGGTATACAGTGATTCAATGAGTGCAGACGTCCAACTCGATGATGTGTGGGTGCAGTTCGGCGATTTTGTCGCGGTACGTGATGCCAGTCTGACGATCGAAGGCGGTGAGTTTTTCAGCTTCCTCGGCCCTTCTGGCTGTGGCAAGACGACCTTGCTGCGGGCAATCTCCGGTTTTCAGGCCCCGAGCCGCGGACGCATTCTTATAGGGGGTCGGGACATGGCAGGCATTGGCCCTAACCAACGGCCGACTGCGCTGATTTTCCAGAATTTGGCACTTTTCCCTTTGATGCGTGTCTGGGAAAACATCTCCTTCGCGCTTGAGGTCAAGGGTGCAGACAAATCCACACGACGAAGGAAGGCTGACGAACTTCTCGAACTGGTGGCACTGCCTGGCCAGGGAGACAAGATGGTTCATGAGCTCTCTGGTGGCCAGAAGCAGAGAGTCGCTGTCGCACGGGCCTTATGCGCCGAGCCGGAGGTGCTACTGCTCGATGAGCCGTTGTCGGCATTGGATCTGAAATTGCGCCAGCATATGCGTACCGAACTTCGAGCTATCCAACAGCGGGCCGGTATCACGTTCATTTATATCACTCACGATCAGGGTGAGGCGCTGACTATGTCCGACCGCATCGCGGTAATGCGCCAGGGGGTAGTTGATCAGATTGGAGATGGCACCACGGTCTATGATCACCCGCAGACAGCTTTCGTTGCTTCTTTTGTAGGAGAGAACAACTTCTTCGCCGGCCGGGTTGCTGATGTTTCAGACGGAACGGCCATAGTGGAAACCCAGGCGGGTCGTTTCTGCGCCCGGGTTTCCGATGCCGCACCGGTGGAGTCCGGCGATGAGGCGATTGTCTTTTTCCGTCCGGAGTCGATCCGCTTCGCAGAGAGTGGCAGCTACCAAAACAACCTGACCGCGAAACTCATGCACCAGGAGTTTGAGGGCCACTTCTGGCATCTCGTGCTCCAGACAGACTCTGGAGATCGGATCCGGATGTCGGTCATGAACGATGGCAGCAGTGGCACCCATGAGGTGGACTCCCGGATAAATATCGGTTTTCCGGTACAAAGTGCGATTGCGCTCGCCCGCGGCGAGCTCGCGGCTGACTGAGTTTCGAGGGCGTAGCGATGTTGGGCTGGTTCCGATGGTTCTTGGCCAAAAACGGCGTAGCACTTTCGGCTTATATGTTAGGCGCGGTCGCGCTCTGGGTCATCGTGATGATTGTTCTGCCGCAGTTGTTTATGCTGGATTTTTCCTTCCGGCATAACTGGCAGCAGATCGATCCGTCGAAGATGGGCGGGCCGGAAGATGTCTACACCTTTGTCAATTATCATTTTCTTGCCTATGGAAGTCCCAACAACCCGGACCCATTTAATGTCGTCGATGTAACCGTTTTTTTCCGCACGATCGTCGCCGCGGTATTCGTCACGATCTTTGATTTGGCGCTGTGCTATCCGATCGCCTACTATCTGGCGCAGGTGGCCCGGGGCGGCAAGGCAAGACTGCTTGTGCTTTTCCTGATTGTTCCCTTCTGGGTGAATGAATTGCTGCGCGCATTCGCGTTCAGAATTCTGTTCGGCGAGGAAGGAACCATCAATGCTATTCTGATGGGCCTCGGTCTCCTGTCCCAGCCTATCGATTTTGTCCGCGAAGATGTGGCGCTGTACGCAGGTCTGGGGTACGCCTACATCCTGCTCATGATCTTTCCGATCTATAACGTGGTCGAAAGTCTTGATAAGAACCAGATCGAGGCGGCCAGAGACATGGGCGCGTCCTGGCTACGCATTCACCGACGTATCGTTTTTCCTTTTGCCAAGCCGGGAATCACCTCCGGTTGTACGATGGTGTTTATGCTGTCTGCCGGAGCGCTCGCTGCACCTCAGATTCTGGGCGGCCCCAGCAGTCTTTGGTTTACCCAGATCATTTATCAGTGGTTCAACACTGGCAGTAACTGGCCAAGAGGGTCGGCTTACGCAATCGTACTGATGGCGACCTGCGTTCTTCTGGTGTTGGCGGTAATGAAGATCTTTAAGGTCAAAATTGGAGAAATCGGCCGATGACCTCTGCAGGTGTGATGCGGGTAGCAGTGGGACTATATATTCTGCTGTTCTTTGCCTACCTGTTCGGTCCACTGGTCGTGATGTCTGTCACGGCGTTCAACAGTTCGGAGTTCCCGTCAATCTCTCCGTGGAATTGCGTTACCGGTGAATGGTTTGATGTGCTGGTAAAGGATAAGCACCTCATGGGTGGGCTTCGCAGTAGCCTGTTCGTTGGCATCGGGGTTGTTTTGCTGGCCGTACCTATCGGCTTGGCCGCATCGCTCCTGATTACCCAGCTTCAAAAGCGCGCGCGGTCCATAGCCTATACCGTGACCATATCTCCAATCCTGGTTCCCGGTGTCGTCCTCGGTATCTCAACGCTAGTATTCTGGGAACGCATAGATCGGGTGGTGCTCGGCGTTGAGGACGGGTTTTTCTATGGTGGTTATTTTATGACCATCATTGGTCAGTCGACGTTTATTGCCGCCTATGCCATGTTGGTTTTCCTGGCTCGCCTGCAGCGTTTTGACCCCGGCCTTGAAGAGGCTGCGCTGGATCTCGGGGCGACTCAGGCCCAGGTTTTTCGCAAGATTCTTTTACCGTTCCTGAAGCCGGCTATCGCATCTGCCGCGGTTCTGGCTTTTCTGGCGTCTTTTGAGAACTACAACACAACCGTATTCACAATCGTATCCGAAAGCACGCTGACGACCGTGCTGGCGAGCAAGGTCCGCTACGGAATTAATCCGTCCATCAGCGCTCTGGCGGTCATCATCATTGTACTGACGTTGCTTGGTGCAGTGGTTCACGAGTATCTAAAGCGCAAGGAGGAAAAAACCGCTAGCGCTCTCGCGGCAGAAGGCTTGCCAAGCGGCGGCAGCGCATCACGTTCACGCCCGATGCGGATACCCGTTGGCGCGCTAACAGGGCTGGTGGTTCTCAGCCTGTTGACAGGGCTCTGGTTGGCTCGCAGCTACGATGTCGATCAATGCAAGGTCAGAGTGTCTGAAGAAAACCGAATTCACTTCGAGGCGCTTAAGCAGCAGCGACTCGCTGAAGCGAAGGCGAAGCGTGAAGCGAGCGGTGAGAGCGCAAGCGTTGCCGTTGAGGCAAATCAGGCGGGCCGCCAGTACCAGGGCATCTTTGCCCCCACTAATCTCGGGCAGCAGGTGGGTGCAGATACCGAGACGGAAACTGGAGCTGAGGCTACGGCAGAGGCAAACCAGCAAGGGCGACAATATCAGGGCATCTTTGACCCAGGAAATCTCGGCAAGCAGGTGGACTCGGCGTCTGAAAATGATTGAGGCCCGCGGCCCGGAGCGATGCCCAGTTGCCCGCACAAACCCAGACCGCGGTGATTGTCTAAGCAAAGTTGGATCACCATGATCAAGACCACTTGCATCGGCGCATATCCCAAGCCCGGGTTTGTCGAACTGCCTGATTGGTTTACCACGTCTGGCGGAACGGATACCTCCGATCCTACAAAATGGTGGGCAGATGCCATGGTTGCCATGGGTAACGAGGCTGAGGATATTATTTCCAAGGGTGTTGCTGAGGTCCTTGCGGATCAGGAGCACGCAGGGATTGATATTCCTACCGATGGTGAGGTGCCAAGGGAAAATTACATTCACTACCACTGCAGGCATCTCGAAGGTATCGATTTTTCGAATCTGACAGAAAAGACTCTGCGCAACGGTGCGTATGTGGCCCGATTGCCAACAATTCGGCAACCTGTTCGAGCCAAGGGCTCGTTTCTTGCTCATGACTGGCGAAGGGCTCAAAAACTCACCCGGCGTCAGGTGAAGATCACGATGCCTGGGCCGATGACGATCGGAGATACCACGGCTGATGTTTACTATGATGATCCCAGGCTCCGTGGCGCTGATCTTGCTGATGCGCTCAACAGGGAGGTGCTCGATCTTGCTGAGGCAGGATGCCGGCATATTCAGATCGATGAACCCCTGTTCGCACGAAA
>JABJIU010000174.1 GCA_018661145.1 Pseudomonadota bacterium
ATAAGGATTGCCCAACGGCACATTTCCGCCAGTTGATCCGGGAGATTGCGCTTTTGTTGGCCTACGAAGTTACGCGTGATCTGCCTCTCGCAAAGACCCAAGTGGAGACGCCGCTGGAAACCATGGAAGCACCTATCCTCGCAGGGAAAAAGTTGTGTTTTATCTCCATACTGCGCGCGGGCAACGGTCTGCTGGAAGGTATGCTGGATCTGATCCCTTCGGCCCGCGTGGGACATATCGGCCTTTACCGAGACCCGGATACGCTGCAAGCCGTCGAATACTATTACAAGGTACCCGAAGATATCAGTGAGCGTCAGGCGATCGTAGTGGATCCGATGCTCGCAACCGCAAACTCCCTGAGTGCCGCGGTGACCCGACTCAAACAGGATCGGCCGGCAAGTATCAAGGTCGTTTGTCTCCTGGCCGCTCCTGAAGGCGTAGCGGCTTTTGGGGAGGCCCACCCTGATGTCTCGGTCTACAGCGCCGCACTGGACCGTGAGCTCAACGACCACGGATACATCCTTCCCGGACTCGGGGACGCCGGCGACCGGATTTACGGTACCCGTTAGCGTTCAGTCGCTCAGGCGATGGCCGGCCTAGTCAACACATATCGTTTGGCGGCTGTATTGGGGTCCGCGTTCGTATTTGTCTCGTTCAGCGCCTTCCAATCTGCCTTAGGACAATCCGTCGGTGTTTATGCGCTGACACAGGCAGGCTGGCAAATTGTCAAACAGGTTGAAAAACATGAAATCCGCTCGGGCGTTTCACCCTACGCCGGTCTGGCACGGGTGGTGTCAATCACCGAATACCATCTTGAGAAAGAAGGCCAGATGATGTTTTGCCGGTTATCCTATGACAGCCAGCAGGATAGACAGGAGGAAAGGTGCGAAGAACCCCAAACTTAGCTGGAAAGCGCCCAACGCAATGTATTTCGAAAACTTGACCGAGATCAAGGCGGTGTCGCCAGAGGCGTGGCTTAATGAGCCTGCATACTTCCTCCACCGATAAAACGGGGAACTCAAGGCGGCATCCGCAAGGGTGTTGCCTCTTTTTTTGTCGGACCAGGCAGCCGCGGAACTGAGATGCCATGATCGATGCAATCAGAGAATTTTTCCGCGACCGACTCCAGGTTCAGAAAAACAGTGATAGCACCGAGGATGCTGCGCGGCTGGCCGCCGCTGCGTTGCTCTTTGAAGCGGCGATGTCGGATTACGATCTGGGAGAAGAAGAGCGTACGACCATCCAGCAGCTGGTTCGTGAGCAGTTTGATCTCGACGATGCTGACGCCAGCGCATTGGCGACACTAGCACAGCAACGAGTGCGCGAATCCGTAGGGCTGCATGGATTCACCTCACTGATCAATCAGCATTGGAGTGAAAAAGATCGCCTCAATCTGGTTGAGCAGATGTGGCGCGTGGTGTACGCCGATGGGCGGTTGGATGATCATGAACTGCACCTGATGCGAAAAATCCAGCGCCTGCTACATATCCCTCAAAACGACTTTGTGAGCGCTAAATTGCGCCATAAGCCTACGTGAGCAGTTCAGTCAGTAACGCAGGATCAGTTCAATAATAGGATTGCCACCTCGACGCTGCAGTTTGCGGTGATACCAGGCACTAACGACTAGAAGCAATCCCAGCGCGATTAGTATGCTGGCGATAATAATGGAAAGGAGCGGCGGATAAAGGGCAATTAATATCCCCGCCAGCAACAGCACGATTCCGGTTAACATCAATTTTCTTCGAAAGCGCCTGCTTTGTATGTCGTGCTCTTTGCGCTAATCTCAATGGGCCGAGTAATAACCTCGCGGCTTACCAATGACTGACTTATCCGAAGATCAGGTTTTATAGAATGATGAAAGCGGATATGTCTTTCCAGCGGACTGCGCTGGTCGCAGGTATTGTTTTGTTGAGTTTTGCCCTGCATATCTGCGCTGCCTTTTTCAGTGAGGGCAGAGCGCATCCGGACTCGGACTACCAGATTCTTGAGTTCGCCCATTCCAAGATTGAAACGGGAGCCAGCCGGACGCTGCCATGGGAATTCTTTGACGAAATTCGCCCCGCGGTTCAGCCAGCTATCGCCTATGTCGTGCACCTTTATGTCTCGGGCCCGGACCCTTTCAGCACGGCCTTGGTGTTACGGCTTGCCTCTGCGGTGTTGGGATTTCTCAGTATCTGGCTGTTGTGCGCGCACGCTCTTCGCTGGTTGTCGTACGGGTGGGCGAGAACCACGTTGGTTTTGTTCACAGGAATGTTTTGGCTGCTGCCCTTTTTAAACGCCCGTTTTGCCTCGGAGACCTGGGCCGGGGCTTTTCTTTGTCTCGGCATACTGTTGACACTAGCCGCTTGCGATGACAAGCGTCGCTCATCGCTTGCACTCGCAGCGGCTGCAGGCCTGGTGCTCGGTTTTGCTTTTTACCTGCGTTTCCCCGTCGCTTTTGCGTTGGTAGGTGTGGGACTGTGGCTCATATTCATCCAACGACCGGGAATCCGAATACTCGCCGCTATGGCGCTGGGCTTTTTGGTTGCGCTTGGGCTCAACATTGCATTTGACTACTGGTTTTACGGGACGTGGACATTGACACCCGTCAACTATTTGCTCGTTAACCTGGTTGATGGTAAAGCAGCGCAGTACGGAGTTGATCCGTGGTGGTATTACATCGAGAAACTTGGGCTGCTGATGGTGCCCCCGTTCAGTCTGATACTGCTGCCCGCCATGGTTGCCGCGGTAATTCTGCGACCGAAAAACGTTCTGGTTTGGACGGTGGCGTGCTTTCTCATTGGGCATTCCTTTGTCGAACACAAGGAGACTCGTTTTTTGATGCCGGTGTTCTATCCCGTCCTGATACTTGTGGTCATGGGTCTTGAAGCGCTGTCTGATAAGTTAGTGCTGCCCCGCAATATTTACTCCTCAAGCCGTGTCGCCCGAGCCCTCGTATACGCCTTCTTTGTATTGAATGGCCTAGTGCTTGCGGTTTTTACTTTTTCGCCAGCGAACCAGGAGACCGTCATTCATAAGTGGATATACCGCCAGTCCATGGATGCTCCGTTACAGCTTGCGACCTACGGACAGGATCCATATCAGGACGGTTCGGGGACAATTGGTTTTTTCCGCTCGCAGGGGGCCAGTTTTATCAAGATTCGATCACCACAGGAGTTCCGAACGTTTCGGGAGAGCGCAGAGGAGGCTGTGTACGTCTTTGCACCACTGACCTACCCACCAGCAGGCCTGGAATTTTTGTGTGGAGACCTCACGCTGGAGGCGAGCGCTTTACCCAAATGGA
>JABJIU010000098.1 GCA_018661145.1 Pseudomonadota bacterium
ATGCGAATGTCGTAGCAGATCAACGGCGCGACAGTCCAGTTCTTGATGTCCACCGTGATGATTTTCTCTCCGCGTTCAAAAAACTCTTTTTCACAGGAGGCGCCGTACTGACATAGATGCATCTTGTCGTAGTACCCCGCGAGTTCACCGGTAGCGCTCAGAATAACCTGGCTAATCCTGAAGCCTGACTTTGCCCGGCGCGCCATCCCAAAGACCACCATCGCGCCAGTTCTTCGTGCCAGTTCCGCGAACCGCTCGACAGAAGGCCCATCGAGCGGCTCGGCAAGATCGTCAAGCGACTCAAACACCTCGCGCGAGTAATGCAGTGTGCAAAGTTCCGGCAGGACAATTAGATCCACCATCCCCTTATTCTCCAGGTAGTGCGCTATCCGCTCGCACAAGGAGACAACATGGCGATCGCGATCAGTCGCAGACGGGGTATCCGAAACCCGGGCCTGACAGGCCAGTAATCTCAGGGGGTCACGTTCTTGCACAACCACAAACTTGCCCAAGGGCATTGCACACAAAGGGCTTTAACGTTGTTCAGGCGACCCAGAAGGCTTTTTCCAGGTCGTCAAAATCTGAAGCGGGTCCTTCAAACTTATTGCGGCCCAGTTCCAGCACGTAAACATAATCGGAGATATGCAGGGCGTGGCGGATTTCCTGATCGACCAGAAGAATAGTAAGGCCTTCCTGCTCAGTCAGCATGGTCAGCATCTCATAAACCTCTTCTGAGAGCATCTTTGAAAGGCCTGCGGTAGGCTCGTCCACCAACAACATACGGGGTTCTGCCATCAGCGTGCGGCTGATTTCCACCATACGCTGCTGGCCGCCGGAAAGCTCCCCCGTGATCTGCTTGCGTTTTTCCTTGAGCACAGGGAAACGCTCGTAGTTCTCCTCGATCTTGTCGGCGATCTGCTTTTTATCCCGCTTGAATGTCCAACCGCCGAGCTCCAGGTTCTCCTCTACGGACATATCCTTGAAGATCCCGGGTTGTTGTGGAATATAGGCAAGGCCTTTCAGAATGCGTTGATGGGTGGGAACGTCGATAATGTCCTCACCCTCGAGGAGTACCTGGCCCTCGTTGGGCCGCAGAAAGCCGAACACCGCCTTGAGTGCGGTGGACTTACCCACCCCGTTAGCACCAAGAATTGCCGTAATCTGGTTTTTGCGGGCCTTCACATTGAGGTCCTGCAGGATATTGAGATCCTTGTAGTAGCCCACGTACAGGTTACGCAACTCCAGTACGATGTCGTCCGATGCATCAGTCATTAGCGGGTCTCGTCGTCGTCCTGGCCGGTGCCCGAGCGGTCTTCCGTGGTACCCAGGTATGCCTCAATCACCACAGGATCGTTCTTGACATTGTCAGGCGTGTCGTCAGCTATCAGGTCACCGTAGTTCAACACCAGCAGCCTTTTGCACAAGGCAAAGATCGAATCCATCTGGTGACTGATGATGATCATCGCTTTACCGCGCCCGTTAACCCGGCGTATATATTCGTAGATCACTTCCATCAATTTTGGGTGGACGCCGGCAAAAGGTTCATCCAGGATAATGACATCCGGATCGAGCATCAGCAGGCGACCGAGTTCCAACAGTTTCTGTTGGCCGCCGGAAAGCGCCCGGGCATATTCATTGCGAAGATGCGCCATGGTGAGAAAATCAAGCACCTCAAGGGCTTCTTCCCTGACTTCTTTGCCTTTGTGACTCCTCCCCTGCGCCAGCGCCGGTACATAAAGGTTCTCCAGCACCGTCATGCGCCGGAACGAGCGCGTAACCTGGAATGTCCGGCCAAGACCTGCTTTGGCGACTTCAAACGACGGCAACTGATCGATGCGAGTGCCATTAAGATAAACCGTTCCGCTATTGGGCTTAACGGCCCCATCAAGCACATTCGTCAGCGTGGTCTTACCGGCTCCGTTCGGCCCGATAAGGCCGATCATCTCTGCCCCATTGATCTCAAAAGAGACATCCTTCAACACATGATTGCCGCCGAAGCGCTTGTTCAACCGGGAAACACTAAGTTCAATCATGTCCGGGTTTCCTGGCTGGCCGCTTCCGCAGGGTCATCGGAACCGCGTCCGCTCTGGGCGGCACGCAGTGCTACGGTCTCTGCTGCGACGTGGCCTCGGGTGAAAAAATCAATCACGGGCACCAACAGTCCGTTGCGCGCAAAACGCAACGTCAGCATTAGCAAAACCCCGAAAAATACAAGACGCCAGAGTGTCATATCGACCGTAACGCCGCCAATTGAGAAACTGGTCCGCAGCATTTCCAGCATGAACTCGATCAGGATGGCCCCTATTGCCGCGGCAATAAAGTTCTCCACTCCGGCAATCACTGCCATTGCCACCACCAGACTCATCTGCAGAATCATCAGATTATTCGGCGTAATGATGGTTACGTAGTGTCCGTAAACGGTACCGGCCAGCGCCGCCATCGATGAAGTCACGACAAAGACTAGGACCTTGTAACGCGTGGTGTTAACCCCAAGCGCGGCCGCCGCGTCCTGATCTTCACGCAGGGCGCGGACAAAAAGCCCAAAGCGCGACTGCGACAGCCAGTAGAGCACCGCGAGACACCCAAGCAGCAGGAAGAACATTACGAAATACGGAGGAATCTTGTCCGTCTTGCTGAAGAAATGGCCCGCAATCGTAATCCCGTTTTCAAAAAGGCTCGGCAACTCCAACCCGGCCTGACCACGGGTGATCTGAATTTCCGCACTGATCGTGGCGCGCAGGATCTCGGAAAATCCAAGCGTAAAGAGCGCAAGGTACGCCGCCCGCAAGCGCAGTACCAGCAATCCAATCAGGAGGCCGAAAATGCCGCCCACAATCGTTCCTAGGATGATGCCAAGCCACACCGGCATCCGCGTCACTTCGACCGTGCCATTCCATTTTTCCATTGCCTGCGCCAAACAATCCTGAGTCAGAGTCGTCGAAGTGACACCAATCGGATTTTTGACAATGAGATATTGCCCGCCAATGGCGAACTCGGTACAGATTCCAGTGGGCTCGGGGGAGATGAAAAAGTAATGACAGAAAAGCGCCGTGGTATAGGCGCCCAGCCCCATAAAGGCCATGTGCCCGAATGAGAACTGGCCGGCATAACCTGCCAGCATCGACCAGCTCGACGCCAAGATGGCGTAGAAGAAGCCAATAATGCAGATATGCATGATGTAGTCGTAGTTGCCGCCGGTATAGACGAACGGAAACGCTACGAAGAACGCCACAATCAGGGCGCCCAGGAGTTGAGGAACGTTTTGTCTTTTCAAAACTTGCCGTGCGCCCCACTCGCAAACTTGCGGCCGAACAGCCCCATGGGCCGCAACAACAGCATCAGCGTCAGTATGATCATCCCGTAGGCGGGGATATAACTGGACGCTTTTTGTGGATTGGGGACACAGCCGGTTCCTGCAGCTTCAACCAGTCCAACCAGAGTACCGCCGACAAATGCCCCGGGCAAGGATCCCAGCCCGCCCAGCACCACAATAACGAAAGACCGCATTTCCGGAATCTGGCCAACAATCGGAAGCCATGAGAAAGCCTGCACCAGAACCGCACCGGACAATGACGCCACCATGCAGCCAAGGGCGAAGGCCAACATGTTCATGCGATTGGGATTGATACCAGTAATGGCGGCTGCGTCACGGTCCTGACTGACGGCACGAAGGCCTTTGCCAGTCCAAGTGCGGTGCAGAAAAGCCAGCAGTGCCAGTAAGACCAAAATCGAGAGAATGGCGGCGATAAACCGGGGATTGGATATCGATACGGTATCAAAAAGCTCCATGTTGCCCCGACTGGTCTTGATCAGCCAGGGGTCCGAATTATCCGGCAACCGGATCCGGGGGAAATCAAAAAACCGCTTTACTTTTACGGGGTTGAAGCCCGCCAGTGCGGCAACCAAATAAGTCATTGTGAACGAAAGTCCAAAAGTCACGAGGATGCCGTACTCAACTGGGCGTTCCACCCGACCGTCATACATCGGCGTTAAGAACAGGCGCTCGAACAGCGCCCCGAGCACAAATGTAATCGAACAGGAGCCCAATACTCCGATCAGGGGGTGAACTCCAGGAAACCAGACGACAACAATGTAGTAAACCAACATACCGCCGATCATGTAAAAGGCGCCATGGGCAAAACTGACGATTCCGAGAATTGAAAAGATCAACGTAAGCCCCATTGCCATTAGGCCGTAAATGATGCCAATGATGAGCCCGTTGGTGATCTGAGACGCAACGAAGGATCCATTCGAGACACAGTTATTCTCAGGATCCGCATTAGCAAACGCCACCGCGATAATGCCGATGACTACCAGAGACGACAACGTAATCATGACGCGGCCAATCTCGGGACTCTTCCACCATAATGGCGCTAACCCAAAGGGCCCGAACGCCGCGCCGATCAGCGAACCGCCGAGCGTCGCATTGGAGGTATCACGGTCTTTACGAAGATAGACCCTGCGAGTACCGATACCGCCGATGACCCCCCAGAAAACAATCCAGAGCATCGTCCACCAGAAAATACTTGAGTATTGCATTGCTCCGACTATTCCTGCCGGTGGTGCGCACCGGTTACATCGATAAACATAAAAATGAGCGGGGTAGGCGTGTACCACGCCTACCCCGCTTTCAGAGTGATTCAGAAAATACGATCAGTGACCGACGTAGATCGCATCGCCCGTCTTGTAGACATCGGGATAAACAATCGTCATTGTATTAGAAGGCTCACCCTCTTTCTGATACTGGACCATCGTGATCGCAGGATCAGGCCACTGGTGCCACCACTCGTCCCCTTTGCCGTCAACGGAAGGATCTTTGTTGGCGCCGTACGGGAAGTAAATCCGTCCAAGGGTCCCTTCATGGCTGATGTTCTCCAGCGCGTCGACGATAGCGTCGCCGTTGGTGGACCCTGCCTCGTTGATCGCCTGGGCGAGGACGCCGATGGAGTCATAGGCTTCCAGCGCGTAACTTTCGACACCAGTCTTGCCGGTTTTTGCCTTGTAGTCATTGGCAAACTTCAGTGCGCTTTCGTTATACATAGTTTCCGGCACACCGATCCGCGCCATAAAAGCGAGGTTGCCATCAGGGACGTTTTCCCACCAGGATTTACTCTCGAGGCCGGCCTGGTTGGCATGGAACATCATATCCAGTGGACCGACGCCGGCGTCAGCCGCCTGCTGGGCGTAGTTGTATCCTGCCTCGCCCGTCAACAGTACGATCACGTAATCTGGATTCTCGGCCTTCACGCGCTCGACGATCCCGGCAAAATCCTGCGTACCGATATCCACACCAAAGGTAGTGCTGTCGATACCCTTGGAGGCGAGACCTTTTTCACACTCTGCGGCGGCCGGGATACCGTAGTCCGTGTTCTCGGTCACGATGGCAACCTTTTTCACGCCGGGTGCCTGAGCCGCAAATTTCCAGATCACCCCTGACGCCCAGGAACTGAGTGGAGCGATACGGAAGATGTACTTCTGCTTGTCGCCAGTGATGGTGTCGTTCCAGGTTTCGGCAAAGACCACGGGAATACCGCGATCATTGGCAATATCTTTACCGGCAACACCAACGGAGCTGTGATAGCCCCCGCCCACGGCAACAACGCCGTCCTGGGTAATGAGTTTTTCCATCAGCGCCCGCGCCTTCTCAGGCAGGCCTTCTGTGTCGGCAATGACAACTTCGATATCACAGCCGAGCACACCGCCCGCCGCGTTGATGTCTCGCTGGGCCAGAATCATGGCGTCGCGCATCGCCTCACCACCAGTCACGGAACCTGGTGCCGAAAGCGGGGCGAGGCCCCCGATCTTGATGGGGCAATCGGCAGCGAGTGCCGGGCCGCTGAGCGACGCCAGACCGAAGAGGCCTACGACGAGGCCGGCAGCGGACGTCAGTTTACGCACTTTTTCCATTCCTATTCTCCTCATATTTTGAGTATCTGATTTCAAGTTTAACCACACTCGATACTTCCCGATCTTCGTTACATCCACGTTAGAAATTGAACCAAACAATAATGCGGCCGTTTACGAAGACGGTGAATCTCATTGTTAAACAGATTCTAGACAGGGTCAATCCCAAGATCATGAAAGTCTGATGGAGGTCAGGGTATGCAGAAACTGTTGTAATGACTCCTACTTGGTTAAACTTACTAGAGTTTTTCGTCTTTGAGGCTATATGTCAGACAACTTAGATTCCGTATCTCCACCGGAAACGGTTCCGGACCGCAGCATCCGCCAATGGCTTCGAGACAACCGGATTGACGAGATTGAAGCCGTCATCCCTGATATGACGGGCATTGCCCGCGGGAAACTTATCCCTGCGCACAAATACAGCGAAGAGATCGGTATGCGCCTGCCTGAGGCAATCTTTCTTCAGACCGTAACAGGAGAATACCCCGAAGACCAGAGCGCCGTTGATCCGGCCGACAAGGATATCTTCCTACAACCGGATCTTGACAGCTTCCGGTTAGTTCCCTGGACTCAAGAACCCACTGCACTTGTCATCCACGACTGCTTTTACGCCGATGGGAGCCCCGTCGAGATGGCGCCACGCTATGTGCTGCAGAAAATTGTCAATGCCTACCGTGAGAACGGTTGGGAGCCCGTGGTTGCGCCAGAGCTTGAGTTTTACCTGATCAAACCCAATCCCGATGCTGACTATCCGCTGGAACCTCCGGTTGGGCGCTCCGGTCGCGCCGAAGCAGGCCGGCAATCCTTTTCGATAGATGCGGTCAATGAGTTTGATCCGATGTTTGAGGATCTATACGACTATTGCGAAGGCCTTGAAATCTCGCTAGAGACCCTCAATCACGAAGCCGGCGCGGCACAGATGGAGGTCAACCTGCTGCACGGTGATCCGGTTGCGATCGCCGATCAGGCTTTTTTGTTTAAACGGGCCGTGCGCGAGACTGCGCTTCGGCACAAGATGTATGCCTCTTTCATGGCCAAACCCATGGAAAAAGAACCTGGCAGTGCCATGCACATCCACCAGAGCGTGATCTCTACAAAGACCGGAGAAAATATCTTCAGCAATACTGATGGCGATGCCAGTTCACTTTTTTATGCGTATATTGGTGGGTTGCAGCGATTTTTGCCAGCTTCCCTGTCTCTTCTTGCGCCGAATGTGAACTCATATCGGCGTCTCATCCGGTATCACGCGGCACCGATCAACGTCCAATGGGGACTCGATAACCGTACGGTGGGTCTTCGGGTTCCGGACTCAGGCCGTGAGTCACGCCGAGTTGAAAACCGGGTACCCGGCGCCGATGCCAATCCCTATCTCGCCATTGCAGCAAGTCTCGCTTGCGGACTGCTCGGGATGCAGCAGAAACTCGATCCCAGCGCACCGGTGACGGCAAGTGCCTATGATATGCCGTATGAGCTGCCTCGCAGCTTGGAGCAGTCGCTCGAGGCGCTGGAACACTGTGACGATCTCAAGGAGATGCTGGGCACGCGTTTTGTTCAAGCCTGGAATGCGGTCAAGGAAAGTGAATATGATACTTTTCTTCAGGTGATCAGTTCCTGGGAGCGCGAGCATCTGCTGCTGAACGTCTAGACCAAGGCTTTCTACCCTTTTGATTACCAGAGCCTTTTACGTACTTTTTAGT
This sequence comes from Pseudomonadota bacterium, assembly GCA_018661145.1. Lineage (GTDB taxonomy): Bacteria > Pseudomonadota > Gammaproteobacteria > Arenicellales > UBA868 > UBA868. The sequence continues at coordinate 7,602 of JABJIU010000098.1, forward strand.
ACGTAAACTGCATTGACGGGGCCAATCTCTCACTTCTAAGATGGGAGGCCGATCCCAAAAAAAGTTTGCTGCCGAGGAGCATCCACATGACGCTGACCACCGCTGAATATCAGGCGCTTGACCACGCTCACTTTCTCCATCCTTTCACCGATCACAAACGGATGCATGAAAGTGGTGCCCGCATTATCGAACGTGCCGAAGGCGTGTATCTGTGGGACACTGATGGCCACCAGTTGATGGATGGCATGGCGGGCCTCTGGTGTGTCAACGTCGGGTATGGGCGTAAGGACCTCGCTGAAGTCGCGCGCAAGCAGATAGAACAGCTGCCCTACTACAACAGTTTCTTCCAAACGGCGCACCCACCAGTTATAGACCTGTCGACACTGCTATCCGAAGTCACGCAGGATCATCTTACGCACGTATTCCTGACTAACTCCGGTTCGGAGTCAAACGACACGGTCGTGCGCATGGCGCGCTACTTCTGGCAGTGCATGGGTCATCCCGAAAAGCAGGTCATCATCAGTCGGCGGAATGCATATCATGGCAGCACCATCGCGGGAGCAAGCCTTAGTGGCATGCAGGCCATGCACGAGCAGGGAGGTCTCCCGATTCCCGATATTGTGCATATCGGCCAGCCGTTCTGGTATCGCGAGGGTGGTGACTTGACCCCAGAGGAGTTCGGCAAAAAGGTTGCCGGCGAACTCGAACAGAAAATTGAGGAACTGGGTGAACACCGGGTTGCGGCCTTTATTGCTGAACCTATCCAAGGTGCCGGAGGCGTGATCGTGCCGCCCGAGACCTATTGGCCAGAGATCAGTGCCATCTGTCAGCGTCACCAGATTCTGCTCGTGGCCGATGAGGTCATCTGCGGATTCGGCCGCACGGGTGAATGGTTTGCCAGCGATTACTATGGCCTCAAGCCCGACCTTATGCCAATCGCTAAAGGACTTTCCTCTGGATACCTTCCCATCGGCGGCGTCATGGTCTCAGAACACATCGCAAGGGTCATCATTGAAGAGGGTGGTGAATTTACTCACGGCATGACCTATGCCGGGCATCCGGCTGCCTGCGCGGTGGCCGCTGCGAATATCCGCATTCTGCGTGACGAAGGCATTATTGATCGGGTGCGCACAGAAACCGGTCCTTACCTACAACAGCGATGGGCCGAACTTGCTGATCATCCGTTGGTCGGTGAGGTACGTGGGCTGGGCTTTCTGGGTGCGCTGGAAATCGTTGCTGATAAAGATACCCGTGCGCAGTTTGAGCCGTCAGGAACAACGGGGCCGCTCTGTCGCGATATTGCCGCTAACCTGGGTCTTGTGATGCGGGCCGTCGGCGACAGTATGATCATCTCCCCACCGTTGATTATGTCTAAAGAGGAGATCGATGAACTAGTCGAACTGGCCGGAAAAGCCCTCGACAAGACTCTGGACCAGGTCCAGGCATAACCCAAAACCGCTGCGATCAATGCCTTAGGCTCTTTGGCTTGACGTGCACGACTGCAAGGTTCGCGCCGCAATCTAAAATAACCTAAGATACTAGGGTCCAACCCTTTTTGGGCGGGGTCAGAGTGAAGCCCAGTAAAACGAGATTTAAGGAGGAGCAAAATGAAAAAAGAGGATATCGTAGAACAACTCGCCACAGGCCAGATGAGCCGTCGGAAGTTCAACCAGAGCCTGATGGCGCTTGGTGCCACCATGGTGATGATGCCGGTAGGCAGCCGCTCCGCGTTTGCCGCGAGTGACGACCATCCCACCGTGTTTACCTGGGAAGGCTGGGACGTTCCCGAACTGCATCAATCTTATCTTGCCAAACATGGTGAATCACCCAACATGGCCATCTTCGGTGACGAAGAAGAGGCCTTTGCCAAGATGCGTGCCGGTTTCAAGGTCGATCTCACCCAGCCCTGCACCTATAAAGTTCCAATCTGGAAAGATGCGGGCATTCTGGAGCCAATCGACACCAGTCGACTCAGCAACTGGGGCGACCTCATCCCGAGTCTCAAAACCATCCCGGGCACCTTTGAAGGCGACAAGCAGTACTTCATTCCCACCGACTGGGGCCTGACGTCAGTGTTGTATCGTGCTGACCTTGCTCCTGAATATGTCGGCAACGAATCCTGGGGGATGCTCTGGGATCCGAAGTACAAAGGCCGTCTGTCTATGGCAGACAGCCTGATCGACGGCGTTATGGTCGCCGCCATCTACATCGGCGCCAAAGATCCGTTCAACATGACCGATGAAGAAATGGCAAAAACCCGGGCGGCGCTCAAGGAACAATTGCCGCTGATGCGGTACTACTGGTCCAGCCCGGCGGATATCGAGCAGGCGCTGGCCTCCGGTGAACTGGTTGCGACCTCCGCCTGGAACTCGTCTTACGCTGCGCTTAAGAAGGAAGGCTTCGATGTTCGCTACTCCAGTCCGAAAGAAGGCGCCATGACCTGGGTTTGCGGCTTCTGCCTGATGAGCGATCATGATCCAGCCAAACTCGATCGGATTTATGACTACCTTGATGCTTATGCCAGCGTGGAATCCGGCGTGTTTGCGCTGACCGAGTACGGCTACGGACACGGCAACCTTAAGGCTTTCGCCAAGGTCGAGCAGGATCAGCCAGGCCTGCTCAAAGAGTTAGGCTACTCGGTAAACGTGAACGAAACTCTGGATGCCGGCATCTTTCAGGCCCCGATGGGCAACGAGCCGGCGCTTCAGGCTATGTTCGAAGAAGTCAAAGCCGGTATGTAGTTCTGCCGGTTCGAAGCTGAGCAAACGATGCCGGGTGAGGCTTCCTCACCCGGCATTATGCTTTTAGCCTATCACCTCCCTAATCGCCTACTGGGCCTCTCAAAACAAAATCTATCGCTCATGAGTCGAACCGCCATGTCGTTGCAGTCCTTTGGCTCAACTATCCGGAGGCGCTTTCTGGAAAGTGAGGCCCTCAGGGGCTTCGGTCTTCTTTCCCCAACACTGCTGGCGATGGTCTTTGGCCTTGCAATGCCGTTGCTGATCCTTTTTACGCTCAGTTTCTGGCTGCAGGACTACGTCGATTTCATAAAAACATTCTCGTGGAAGAACTACTCAGACTTTTTTGCCAAGCCCATTTACGGGATGATCCTAATCAAGTCGATCAAGATCTCTGGCGTGGTAACGCTGGCTACCGTCCTGCTGGCTTATCCAATGGCGTACTTCATTGCTTTTCGAGTTCAGAAAAACAAACTGGTCTGGCTGATCTTGATCACGGTCCCGTTCTGGACCAGCTATCTCCTGCGCGTCTTTGCATGGAAGGTGATGTTGGGATACAACGGGGTTGTCAATTCTGGCCTCAAGTCTATCGGCCTCATCAGCGAACCGCTTGAGTTTCTGCTGTATAACCCATTCGCGGTAACGATCACGCTGGCTCACGCCTGGGCAGCGTTTGCAATCCTGCCGATCTATGTATCGCTTGAGAAAATCGACCGCTCTTTGCTTGAGGCAGCTCGGGATCTGGGTGAAAACGCCTTTATGAGTTTTGTGCGGGTCACACTGCCGCTCTCGATGCCGGGCGTCATCGCGGCAAGCCTGCTGGTCTTTATCCCGACCGTTGGAGACTACGTCACCCCCTCGCTGGTGGGAGGCCCAAGCGGCATCATGATCGGCAACATTATCCAGTCGATGTTCGGCAAGGCGTTCAATTGGCCGCTCGGCGCGGCCATCTCCGTGATGTCGATGCTCACGGTAACGGCGATGATCTGCCTCTTTCTCTGGGGTACTCACCGTTTTCGCAGGAAGATCGCATGAACACGAATCGTCCCTGGTGGCGGCCCGACGGCTTTGCAGTCTATGCCGTGATCTACCTGACCTTTATTTATCTGCCGGTCCTGTTTCTGCCGCTGTTTTCGTTCAATAAGTCGAAGTACATTGCTTTTCCGCTGAAAGGATTTACCTTCAAGTGGTACGAGAAGATGATCAACAGTCCGGATATGCTGGAGGCCCTGATGAACAGTATCAAGGTCGGACTGACGGTGGCCATACTAAGCACCATGCTGGGTCTGCTGGCAGCCAAAGCCGTAACCCGCTATCGGTTGCCGGGACGAGGGCCGGTCATGGGCTTCATCATGGTACCACTCGTGATTCCGGAAATTATTCTGGCGATCTCGCTGCTGATCCTGATCACGCAGGTGGGGATACCCCTCTCATTGTGGACGGTGGGTTTTTCGCACATGCTGTTGTGTACGCCGTTTGCGATGTTGGTGCTGATCTCCCGGATGGAAGGCTTTGACCGCAGTCTGGAAGAGGCCGCGCTTGATCTCGGTGAGAATGCCTGGATGACCTTCTGGCGGGTCACTTTCCCTATCGTGCTGCCAGGTATTGTTGCCAGCCTGCTGCTGACCTTTACTATTTCTTTTGACGAATTCGTACTGTCCTTCTTCCTCACCAGCACAGACCCAACCCTTCCCATCTATATCTGGAGTTCACTGCGCTTTCCCACCAAGCTTCCGCCAGTGCTGGCTCTGGGTGCCAGCATATTTGTGATTTCTTTCTTCGTCGTCGCTTTTGCTGAATGGTTCAGACGGCGTGGCGTAAAAACCGACGGTACTTCGGGACTTTGAACATGAGCGATGCAATCATTTCATTCCAGGGCGTTAGCAAACACTTCGGATCTGTAAAAGCTGTGGAGAACGCCAGTTTTGACATTCAACGAGGTGAGTTCTTCTCACTGCTCGGCCCGTCGGGTTGCGGTAAGACGACCTTGCTGCGGATGGTGGCAGGTTTTGAGATCCCCAGTGCGGGAGAAATTATGATCGATGGCCAGCCGATGTCAGCGACACCACCCAATCACCGGCCGGTGAACATGGTGTTCCAGAACTATGCGATCTTTCCGCACCTGGATGTACGGAACAACATTGCTTTCGGCATGCGTAAGGCTGGACTCACCCGGACCGAACTGGACAAGCGCATCGACGAAGCGCTCGAGCTCATCAAACTGCCGGGATATGGCAAGCGTGGCGCAGACGAACTCTCGGGTGGACAGCGTCAACGCGTCGCCCTAGCCAGAGCGCTCATCAAGCAACCCAAGGTGCTATTGCTGGATGAACCACTGGGTGCGCTCGACAAAAAACTTCGCGAGCAGATGCAGATCGAACTGCGCCAACTGCAACAGCAGATCGGCATTACTTTTCTGTTTGTTACCCACGATCAGGAAGAGGCCCTGACTCTGTCCGACCAGATCGCGGTGATGTCCGAAGGTGAAGTCATGGAAATCGCCTCGCCGGGACAACTTTATGAATCACCCGGCTCTCGATTCGTTGCGGATTTCATCGGTAGCATGAATTTCTTCGAAGGGGAAATCTCAGCCTCCACCGACAGTGCCGTGACGGTACAGACTCCGGTGCTGGGCGAGGTCAAGGTCACCGGATCTGATGCCGGTGTATCAACGGGACAGCAGGTCTGGGTGGCGATACGGCCTGAAAAAATGCAGCCAGTATTTTCGGATCCGGGAGAGAGCGTCAACACCGCGGGCGGTACGATGGGGGTTTCCGCATATCTTGGTGACCGGAGCCACTTCTACGTACACCTTCCACAGCGTGAAGACCCGGTACTGGTCGCGCTGCAGAATCTGGAGCGCTCGATGACACACCTCCACAAGCCCAGTCAGCCCGTGTGGCTACAGTGGGCCAGCGATGCTGTGGTGGTGCTTCCGCGGGACTGACCTACCGGTCAGCACCCTTCATGGGCTTTCGATTATTCATCGGCGCTGCCAGTCTTTGCGCAAGTTTCTTGGCGGCGCTTGCCGTCTCTGCGCAATCCCCAGTCACGGTTAATTCAGCGAAGGGATACCTGATCCTGGGAGAAACGGCCTACCACCTTGATGGCGCCACCCTGCCCCGCCCTGATGCACTATGCCAGAGCAGCAACAATGACTGGCCGTGCGGAAAGGCTGCATGGCAAACCCTTACCGACCGTGTCATTCAAGGCACTTTGGAATGCAGCCCACTGGTCTCGCTATTAACTTCCGCCTCGATAGCGGACAGTCTGCCGGCAGAATGCACCCTGGATGGAGAAAGCCTGAACGCCACACTGGTCCGCTATGGATGGGCGCTCACCAATGCCA
>JABJIU010000163.1 GCA_018661145.1 Pseudomonadota bacterium
AAGGGTAGAAACCTCAATCTTGTAGGTATTGACCGGGGTGCGGATGTTTTTCATCTCCCGCTCACCCGTAGAGACAAAGGTAATATCGAGTTTGCGGCAGACCTCCTCGTGAAATTTGCCGGATAGGGAGATGCCGCCAGGTTCCGCCAGAGCTTCGAGTCTCGCAGCGACGTTGACCCCATCGCCATAAAGATTGTCCCCCTCAACGATGACGTCACCAAGATTCAGACCAATTCGAAACTGCATCTGGTCATTTTCGGCAACCCCATCATTGCGCTGTTTGATACTCCGCTGAAATTCGGTGGCGGCGACCACAGCATCCACGGGGCTCGCGAACTCGGCAATGATGGAATCGCCAGCAGTGCCGAAGATCCGGCCGTGGTTGGCGGTTATGCTCTCGTCGGTCAGCGCCCGGCAAGCCTTTAAGTTTCTTAAGGTCCCGTCTTCATCATCGCCCATCATGGCACTAAAGTTGACCACATCCGCAGCGAGGATTGCGGCGAGTTTGCGTCTGGGTTTGGGATCGGCCATCTCTTATATTCTCGAATTCTTTAACCAAAGAGTTTTATTTCAAACTATACACTGCTTTGGCCAGAACTCAGCGGACGTCGTCACTATGCTTACGAATCCGCGGGGCTGAGCGGATCAGCATGCGTGTGTATTCAGATTGTGGTGACGCAATCAACTCAGCCGTCGCCTGCTCTTCGATCAGTTTTCCCGCTTTGAGGACTCCAATTCGGTGCGCCATCACCCGGACTACGGCGAGGTCGTGGGTAATAAAGAGAAAGGTCAACCCGAGGTCACGCTGCAACTCCTTCAGCAGGTTCAACACTTGAGCCTGGACAGATACATCCAGCGCCGAGGTCGGCTCGTCGCAGACAATAAAATCCGGGCGTGAAGCGAGGGCCCGTGCGATCGAGATACGCTGGCGCTGGCCTCCCGAGAATTCGTGCGGAAAACGGCGTGCGTCCGAAACCGACAGCCCCACCTGTTCGAGCAGTTCTTGCACTCGGTGTTGCTCGGCCTGCCGACCGTCTACGAGCGAAAAGGTGCGCAGCGGTTCAGCCAGAATGTTACCTACCCGCCATCGGGGGTTTAGTGACGCATAAGGCGATTGAAAGATCATCTGCAGGCGCTGGCGGATGCGCCGATGCTCGGCCTCGGAAAGACTCCGGTCATGCAGGTTATGGCCGTCGATCAGGATTCGTCCGCTGCTGGGCCCAAGCAGGCCGACTGCGATCCGCGCGATAGTCGATTTGCCGGAGCCACTCTCACCGACAAGTGCATAGGTCTTCCCCCGCTCGATCGTGAAAGATACATTGTCCACAGCGTCCAGAAACCGTTTTGGCCGACCGTAAATCATCCGGGCGAGCCAAGGCTCTGAAAGATCAAAGCGTCGATGCAACTGTTCAACGTGAATAAAATCAACCATCAGCATAAAGCCAGCAGGCAACACCGTCCTGTTGTAGTTCCGGCCGGTGGCTGGCACAGTAATCGAGTGCCTGTTCGCAGCGCGGGTGAAAAGCGCAGCCGCTCGGAAGGGCGTCTAGGCGAGGCATGGTGCCGCTGATCTGAAAGAGTTCCGTTGAGATATCGCCGTATTCGACGGCCGGCGTCGACGCGATCAGCCCCCGTGTATACGGATGTTGCGGACGTCTTAGTAGTTCGTGGGTGTTGCCGACTTCCGCGAGCCTCCCGGCGTATAGAACCGCGACCCGGTCTGTGGTTTCCGCAATAACACCCATATCGTGGGTAATCAGAATCACCGAAGTACCGTGCTCACGACAGAGTTTTTTCAGCAGGTCTAGTACCTGTGCCTGGACAGAGACATCGAGCGCCGTGGTCGGCTCATCTGCAATGATCAGTTCTGGTCCGGCCGACAGCGCCAGTGCGATAACGACCCGCTGGCGCATGCCACCTGAGAACTCATGTGGATAGGCGTTGAAGCGCCCCGGATCAATGTCGACTTCCTCAAGCCCGGCCATGGCCTTGCGCTTTGCTTCATTGGCGTTCACAGGTAGATGGGTCAGAATGGTTTCGACGAGCTGATCGCCAATCGTGCGCAGGGGATTTAGGCTTGTCAGCGGATCCTGGAAGACCATGCTGATACGTCGTCCGCGAATCCGGTTAGCTGCCCTCACGTCAAGCTGGTCGATACGCTCGTTGTCCAGCCAAATCTCACCTCGCTCGATATAGCCTGGTGGATCAATCAGGCCAATGATCGCGGCCCCGGTCATCGACTTCCCGGCCCCGGACTCACCAACAAAACCGATGATCTCTCCTTTTTTTACATCAAAGGAAATGTCGTCGATCGGGACCAGCTCCCCGTGGCGGTGCGGAAACACCACTCGCAGGTTACGCACCGAGAGGATAGGGTCAGTCACTTGAGTCTCGGATTCAATGTGTCGCGCAGCCAGTCGCCCAGCAGGTTTACTGACAGGGCAAGCGCCAACAGCGTAAAGGCGGGAAAAAGAAGAATCCACCACTCACCGGAGAAAAGAAAATCCTGTCCAATCCGGATCAGGGTGCCGAGACTGGGTTCGGTCGGTGGTGCACCCACTCCCAGAAACGACAGTGTGGCTTCGGCAATGATCGCAAGCGCCAGGGTAATCGTCGCAATTACGAGCACGGGCGAAAGCACATTGGGAAGAATGTGGCGTACCATGATCTGACCGCTCCCAAGTCCGATAAGCCGAGCGGCCTGTACATATTCTTTTTCTTTTTCCACCATTGTGGTGCCGCGAACGGTCCGCGCAAAAGGAACCCACTCAGAGAGGCCAATGGCGATGATCAGCACTGTGATCGCAACTTCGTCACGCAGATGAGGCGGCAGTAGACCCCGGGCAATCCCGAAGATCAGCATCGCAATCAGGATCGACGGGAAAGTCACCTGAATATCGGCTGTGCGCATGATCACGGCATCGACCCATCCGCCGCGATACCCAGCCAGAAGCCCCAGGCTGACGCCCAGTACCATGGCCAGAATCACTGCCGTCAGCCCGACAAAAAGTGACACCCGTAGACCAAAAATAATCGCCGAGAACAGATCGCGACCCTGGTCGTCAGTGCCAAGCACAAAGGTCTCTCCGGTGAAGGCATTAGGTTCCATGGGCGGGGTAAACCCGTTCATGAGATTCAGCGATCCCGCGTCAAAAGGATTGGTCGGCGCCACCAGATCGGCAAAGACAGCAAGCAGGATCAGAAACATCACAATGACGAAAGAAACGACCGTCACGGGCGAGCGTTTGAAGTCGTAGAGAAAATCGCTTTCGCGAAAGCGCCTTATCAGGGTCTTTTCGGCGCTCATGTATTTTGGCGCTTGAGTTGCCCGTCGCGGATTCGCGGGTCAATCGCGAGATAGAGAAGATCCACAATGAGGTTAATTGCAACGAACAATGTGCCCACCAACAGCAGGTAGGCCGACATAACAGGGATATCAACAAAAAACACCGCATTGATAAACATCAGTCCAACACCTGGCCACTGGAATACGGTTTCTGTGATAATTGCAAACGCCACAATCGAGCCAAGTTGCAGACCTGCAACCGTAATGACCGGAATCAGCGTGTTCTTAAGCGCGTGACCGAAATACACCACATGTTCGGGCAGTCCTCGAGCGCGGGCAAAGCGGATGAAATCCTGGCGCAGGATCTCAAGCATTTCAGCGCGCACGAGACGCATGATCAGAGTCATCTGGTAGAGCCCGAGCGTAATCGCTGGCAGCACCAGTGATTTGAGCCCGGACACTGTCAGGAGGCTGGTGGTCCAAAAGCCAATCTGTACCGTTTCGCCGCGGCCGAAGCTCGGCAACCAGCCAAGTTCAACCGCAAACAGCCATATCAATAGCACCCCGATTAGGAAGGTCGGCAGTGATACCCCGATCAGCGAACTCGACATGATCACGTTGGCTAGAAATCGGTTGCGGAAGATTGCTGTATAGACCCCGGCGATAACACCGAAAAACATCGCGAACAGCGCTGAGACCATAGCGAGTTCGAGCGTCGCGGGCAGGCGTTCGAGGATCATATCGGCAACGGGCAGGGCGCCACGGTAGGAATTGCCAAAGTCGAATTGCACCGCCCGGGTGACAAAGTCGAGATATTGCACATGGAGAGGGTCATTGAGGCCGAGCGCTTCAATAAGCGCTTCGCGCTGCTCCACCGTCGCTTCCTGACCCAGCAGATTGTCGACTGGGTTCCCGACGTAGCGAAACATCATGAATGAAACGAAGGCTACCAGGAACAGTACGAAAACGGACTGGCCGAGGCGCCGCAGAATAATCAGCAGCATAGCGACAAAAGTTGATTGAGCTTGGGCGGAGACTGCCCGAGCTCAATCTTTCCTTGGACACCGTGGCAGGCTGACCGACCCAGGGAAGGGTCAGTCAGCCACGCCGCGATGCATCAGTTGAAGGTCAGGAACTGGAAGTGCGGCTGGTCTTCAGGCTGAACAGCAAAATTAATTCTGTCCTTCATGCCCCAGTTCAACACCTGATTGTGGATTGGCAGGTACAACTGCTGCACCTGAATCGCGTCCCAGATCTTCGCGATCGTGGAATCACGTGTCGCCAGATCGGTCTCGGACTCGAGGCTGACGATCATCTTGTCAACGGCCGGATCAGAGTACCCGGTCGGGTTCCAGGAACCACGGTCGCCGGTCCGGGTGTGAGCCAGGAAGTTGAAGATATAGTGCGAGTCAAAAGTGGGGACACCCCAGCCCAGCATGTAGAAGTCGGAGTCACCGCCCTTGATGAATGGGAAGTGCTGCGCCTTCGGCTTGGCGTCGAGGGTAACGTTGATCCCGATCTTCCCCATCATGCCCACAGCAGCCTGGCAGATCGCTTCATCGTTGATGTAGCGGTCGTTCGGGCAGTTCAGGGTAATGTCGAAGCCATCGGCATAGCCGGCGTCGGCCATCAGGGCCTTGGCCGCATCGAGGTCGTGGGCCGGGTATTCGTTCAACGCCGTGGTCCAGCCGTTTACGAACGGAGGCATGATGACGCCAGTCGGGTCAGACTGCTCGCGCATCACGACCTTCTTGATAGCCTCGCGATTGATGGCAATGTTCATGGCCTGACGTACGCGCAGGTCAGCGGTTGGACCGTCGGCGTTATCGACACCGAAGAAGATCACCCGGTTCTGTGCGGCTGTGCCGACCTTCAGGCCAGCGGTTGAGCCCACACGACCCAAATCCTGCACTGGAACGTCCTGGATGATATCAACCTCACCCGATAGCAGCGCTGCAACACGGGTCGCAGAGGATTGGATTGGGGTGTAGATAATTTCCGTGACATGACTGGGGTAGATACCCTTGCCCCAGTAATCGGGGTTGGCCGTCAGGACAGTCTTTTCGTCGATGGAGCGGCTGACCAATTTGAATGCGCCGGTGCCGTTGGTGTTCATAGTCGCGAAGTTGGTTTCACCTTTGGCAACATCGTGCGGGGTCATGACGTCGTTCGCTTCAGCCCAGCCCTTATCCATCATGAACATGTTGGTCAGATTGTTGACCAGCAGCGGGTTGGCCCCATGAGTTTCAATGTCCACTGTATGAGAGTCGACAGCACGTACTTCTTTGACCGAAGACAGTAGCTCTTTCATGTCGGAGCCGTCAGCCATCGCCCGGTTGAGAGAGAAGACCACGTCCTCGGAATCAAAGGCAGCACCGTTGTGGTAAGTCACGCCCTGGCGCAATTGAAAGCGCCAGATATTGGGGTTGTCAGGCAGCGCAGCCCACTCGGTTGCCAAGGACGGAATAATGGCGCCAGACATATCGCGCTGCAATAGCGAGTCATAAATCTGGTGCGCCAGAGCATGGGTCGGTCCCTCGTTCTGTGCATGGGGATCCATGGTCAACGAGTCGCCAGCGCGCGCCCAGCGGATGGTTTCGGCTGAGGCCAGTGTTGATACGAAAAAGCCCGCGGTCACACCGACAACTAGCCTGGTAATCAGAGATTTCATGATTAACTCCTCCTGGTAGGTAGCATAATGTTCTGACTGCTTAGCATCGCAGCCTCACCAGATTAGACTCTCGGGAGAGTCAGATTACAACCGCCATAGGAGGATTAACTGCCGCGTACCGAGGTTATTTCCGGTCACACGACATATAAGGGAGAAAGATCAGTCGGTATTGGCACTTGGGAAGTGTTTTTCGGTTGGTTTTGCTTGTTGTTGAACGGGCTTTGAAAACCTTGCCATCAGGTCATAGAGCAGGGGCGTGAGGAAAAGGGTAAGAATTAAAGCCAGCCCAAGGCCGCCGACGATCACCCAGCCAATGGCAATTCGGCTCTCCGCGCCGGC
>JABJIU010000053.1 GCA_018661145.1 Pseudomonadota bacterium
ATCCACGCCCCAGGTAATTCGACTCTGTTGGCGCTGGACATTGAAGGGCGTATTCTATTTTCCGTCTGGGTCCGAGTCTACGGGCCATCGACCATGGATCTCTCCAAATGCGCCGGATTTCTACGCAATACCGGCCTCAACGGGGCTCGCCGCGAGCTATCCCAATGCTCTCTGGCGATTGGGGCTATATGAATGTCGTTCTTTTAGAATCTGTTTTAACTGACCGGCTGGATAATTCAACTACTGAAGATTTGGAATTCGCTATGAGTCAGCAAGAACGTCGTTCCAGAGGAAGTGCACGCTCCGAGAAGCGGGCGAAGCGCGTAAACGCCACCCGCGCAGGGATTCCATATATTACCCGGCGCATACCGCCATTCGAACTGGCCAGTGAAGAACTGCTGAACCTGATCGAGCGAAACGCGGAAACTCTGCTCGCGGAGACAGGCATCGACTTCCGAGATGATCCCGACGCGCTGGAGCGTTTTCGGGTGGCCGGAGCCACTGTCGATGGCGAGCGGGTGCGATTCCCCAAAGGTATGTGCCGATCAATCATTAACCAAAGCGTGCCCAGCGAATATACCCAGTTTGCGCGAAATCCTGAACGCAACGTACGCATCGGCGGTAACCACTGTGTGCTTGTCCCTGCCTATGGGCCCCCGTTCGTGCACGATCTGGATCAGGGAAGGCGTTATGCAACGCTGGCGGACTTTGAGAACTTTGTTCGACTGACGTATCTCAGTCCTTCGTTGCATCACTCTGGGGGAACGGTCTGCGAACCGGTCGATCTCCCGGTAAACAAACGACATCTCGATATGGTGTATAGCCATCTCAAACTTTCCGATAAGCCATTTATGGGTTCCGTTACGGAACCATCCCGGGCACAGGATACGGTTGACATGGCGAAAATCGTATTTGGCGAGGAGTTTGTTGACCAGAATTGTGTGGTGACAAGTCTTATCAATGCGAACTCTCCCATGACCTTCGACGCGACCATGCTTGGGGCCGCCCGGGTTTACGCGCAGAATAATCAGGCGACGGTTATCTCCCCGTTCATCCTTGCCGGCGCAATGTCCCCGGTTACGATCGTGGGTACCTGTACCCAAATTCTAGCTGAGGCAATGGCCGGTATCTGCTTTACCCAGCTTGTCAGGCCCGGCGCGCCCGTCATATTTGGTACTTTCTCCAGTGCGGTGTCGATGCAGTCTGGCGCACCGACCTTCGGAACCCCTGAGCCCAGTATGGTCATCTTCATCTGCGCAGCGCTCTCCCGGCGACTCGGGGTCCCGTTCCGGAGCGGGGGCGGGCTATGCGCTTCCAAGCTCCCTGATGCACAAGCAGCCTATGAGTCTGCGAACACCCTCCAAAGCGCTATGCTCGCCGGAGTCAATTTCATGCTACACACGGCTGGGTGGCTAGAAGGTGGTCTCGCCATGGGTTACGAAAAGTTCATCCTCGACGCAGATCAAGCCGGGATGATTGAAGTTTTCTTGTCGGGAATTGATGACTCCTTAAACGGGCAGGCTATGGACGCCCTTGCCGAGGTGGGTCCCGGGAACCATTTCCTGGGTTGCGCCCACACACAAGCCAACTTCGAGACCGCGTTCTATCGATCCACAACCGCCGACAGCAACAGCTTTGAGCAGTGGCAGGCAGAAGGCGCGCTCGATGCGGCACAACGCGCCAATGCAACCTGGAAACAGATGTTGGCCAACTATGAACCTCCGGCCATCGATGAAGGGATTGATGAAGGGCTGCGCGACTTCATCACCAAAAAGAAAAACGCAGTCCCGGATTCCAACATCTAATCGAGGGGCGAGGCATCCCGTGCCTCGGTACGGCTGCCGTCAAGCAAACTCCACGATGACTCGGCGGTTTTGTTTACCTTTCTTTTCTATTTTTGAGACCCGGACCTCGCCTATCTCGCCCGACCGCGCCACATGCGTCCCGCCACAAGGCTGCAGGTCAATGCCCTCAAACTCAACCAGGCGTACCTTTCCCTGCCCCCGAGGCGGACTGACCGACATCGTGCGTACCAATGCGGGCTGGGATTCCAGTTCGGCATCAGTTATCCATCGCAGATTCCTCGGCTGGTCCCGTTGAACTAGCTCGTTGAGTGCAGCGGTCACTTGAGCTTTGTCTACCGGATCTGGCAGATCGAAATCCAGCCGGGCGCGCCCGTCGCTTACAGAACCTCCTGTCACGGGTGCGTCAATGACGGCACAAAGCATGTGCATACAACTATGCATCCGCATGAAGCGGTAGCGCCGATCCCAGTCGATACGCGCGAGCACCTCTTCCCCAACCTGAGGGAGCGCTGCCCCCTCCACAACAACATGCAACTGTTCTCCGGTCCCCACCTGCGGGACAGTATCGATCACCTCGCTGGTCCGCCCATCAGACAGAACAAACTCTCCCGTGTCGCCAGGCTGGCCGCCCCCTTGGCAGTAAAACACACTTCGATCCAGGACTACGGACTGGTCAAAGACTGCGGTTACCGTTGCTGTGCATTCTTGCAGGTATGCATCATCCTGAAACAGTTTCTCGGTACTTGGCATCTCAGGTTTTTATCCTTTCCGATCGGGGATCGTACATCGGTGACAGGCTTGCCGTAGCGCTAACGCGCTCGCCAGCGATCTCGATTTCCCAGTTCCCCTCTGAAATGAAAGCTCGATCAATCACCTCATCGCACTCAACATACCCCAGACCTACGCACCCGCCCAGCGTATGCCCATACATTCCTGATGTGGTCCTGCCGATCCGCACACCATCACGCCATATGGGTTCCTCGTGATACAGCATGAACGTCGGGTCTTGGAGAAGAAACTGTACCAATCGACGCCTAAGCGGTGTTTCGACCGCGCGAAGAAGGGCATCGCGGCCCCTGAAACCGCCCGGCTTGTCCAGATCGACCGCAAAGCCGAGTCCTGCATGAAACGGGTTATCGTCCGGGCCAATGTCATGACCCCAATGACGGTACGCCTTTTCTATTCTCAAGCTGTTTAGGGCATGCAGTCCCGCGGGCTGAAGTTGAAATTCCTCACCGGCCTCAGCGAGTCGATCAAAGACTCCCAGGGTAAATTCGCTCGGAACATAAATCTCCCATCCCAGTTCTCCTACGTACGAGATCCGGGTTGCCCTGACGAGTGCATAGCCCATCTCGATCTCTTGGGAAGTGCCAAAAGGGAAAGTTTCGCTCGACAGTTGTGCCGGCGTCAGGGTCTGGAGCATCTCCCTGGATCGGGGACCCATGACACTCAGGACGCTGTAGGCGCCGGTAACATCCGTAGCAAACACATGCTCACCCGGACGAATGCTGCTTTTCAGCCAGTGGAGATCGCGCGTCTGCGAAGCGGCCGCAGTGACAACGAGATACTCCTCGTGACTGAGTCGGGTGACGGTGAGATCTGCTTCAATTCCGCCATCGTCGTTGAGCCACTGGGTGTAGATAACTCGCCCAGGATCAACATCCATCCGGTTTGCACTGACACGCTCCAGCAGGTGGCAGGCATCCCGTCCTTGCACAAGATACTTCCCGAAGGAGCTCATGTCGAAGACACCCACATTCTCGCGTACGCTGTGATGCTCGCGCGCCGAGTGATCGAACCAGTTTTGTCGTCCGTACGAATACTCATAGACTGGTTCAACCCCTTTTGGCGCAAACCAGTTAGCACGCTCCCACCCGGCCGTCTCTCCAAAACAGGCGCCCAGATCAGTCAACCGCTGATGCAGAACAGACGTTCGGACTCCCCGCGCACTCTCCGGTTGGCGAAACGGCCAATGCATCGCATAAAGCAGTCCAAGGGCCTCAACCGTACGGTCGTGAAGATATTCGCGATTGACCTGAAACGGCATCATCCGCCGGGCATCAACATCCCATAGGTCCATCGGGGGGTCCCCATTCACGATCCACTCCGCTAGCACCTTGCCGGCCCCGCCGGCTGACTGAATACCGATCGAATTAAACCCCGCTGCGAGGAAAAAGTTTGGAACCTCGATTGATGGGCCCAACCAGTATCGGTTATCGGGGGTAAAGCTCTCAGGGCCGTTAAAGAAAATCTTGATTCCCGTCTCCCCAAGCACCGGGATCCTCTGGATTGCACTATTCAGTTGCTCTTCAATATGCTCGAGATCTTCCGGCAGCGTCCCAAACTCGAAATCTTCAGGAATGCCGTCCATTCCCCACGGCTTGGCAACAGGCTCAAACATCCCCACCATCATCTTGCCTGCGTCCTCCTTGTAGTAGTTACAGGCGGAAGGTTCCCTCACAACGGGGAGATCTTTCTGCAGGTCAGGGATGGGTTCTGTCACCACATAAAAATGTTCGGCGGCGTGCAGCGGCACGGAAACCCCAGCCTTAAGCCCGAGGCTTCGACCCCACATCCCGGCGCAATTCACCACCGTTTCGCAGGCAATTGGCCCTCGGCTCGTCATCACAGAGTTGATCCGACCACCCTGTTTTTCAAAGGATTCAACACTGACCCCCTCAAGAATGCGAACCCCTTTATCCCGCGCGCCACGGGCCAGCGCCTGCGTGGTATCCGTCGGGTTGGTTTGACCGTCTCGGGGCAGAAAGACTGCGCCAACCAAATCCTTCGTGGACATGATTGGATATAGCTCAAGGGCTTCTTTCGGGCTGACCACCTCCACTTCGAGCCCAAAACAGCTCGCCATGGACGCGCCTCGCTTGAGCTCCTCAAAGCGTTCCTCATCTGTTGCAAGACTTAAAGAACCGTTCTGTCGGAATCCGGTTGCCTGCCCGGTCAGTTTTTCAAGGTCGGCATAAAGGTTCGTTGTGTATTGCGCGAGCCGTGTCAGATTTTGTGTAGCCCTCAACTGTCCCACCAGTCCAGCCGCATGCCAGGTCGTACCACTGGTCAACGACTTTCGTTCCAGCAAGACCACATCACTGACGCCTAACTCCGCTAGATGGTAGGCGACACTGCACCCCACCACCCCGCCACCGATGATGACGATCTGCGCCTGATCCGGAAAATCGCTTCCCATGTTGCCTCCGAAATGTTCCGATCTCCTGATGGAAATCAGGTAGTTTGCAAACCCAATAGCTTTTTAGCTTTCAGGGCGTTTCTGCCATGAGTGTATCAAAGGGCAGCCTTTTCCGGTCAGCCCAAATCCCGCAAGAATCGGGTTGCACAGCGCTCCCGCCAAACCTATTCTTGTCCTCCATGACACCAACAAACAAATCAGCAAACTCAGATTACGTGCGGGCCGCGAGAGCGGTGACCTTTTTGCGTGCGCATTCCCACGAGCAGCCAACACTTGCTCAGGCCGCCGCTGTGGTCGGGCTCAGCCCATCTCATTTCCAGAGACTGTTCAAGAGATGGGTGGGAATCAGCCCCAAGAAATATCTGCAATCCCTGGCACTGACTGAAGCGCAACAACAGTTGCGTGACGGCCAAAGTGTCCTTCACTCCGCGCTCAACGCCGGATTGTCCGGACCGGGGCGCCTGCATGACCTTTTTGTGACCTTCCAGAGCATGACCCCCGCCGAATACCGGGACCGTGGCAGTGGCCTTTCTATTGGCTATGGCATTCACGACAGCCCTTTCGGGCAATGCCTGCTCGGCTTCACAGAACGCGGGATCTGCTGGCTGTCTTTTCCCTCAGGAACAAAACCGACCGCTCTTGCTCCATTGAAAAACACCTGGCCGGGGGCCCGTTTCTATCCTGCTACTGATGAGACAGGCAGGGTCGTGAAAAATATCTTCCCCGGGGCCGGATCTCTACCTGAGGCGCCACTGTCCGTACTGGTACAAGGTACCGAATTTCAACTTCAAGTCTGGCGCGCTCTGCTGGGTATACCGCTTGGCGCTACAGCAACGTATGCCGATGTCGCCAAACAAATTCGTAAACCCCGGGCCGTGCGGGCGGTCGGGAGCGCGGTGGGTCGAAATACTGTGTCCTTCCTGATCCCCTGTCATCGGGTAATCCGCTCAAGCGGTGAAGTCGGAGACTATCGCTGGGAAAGCTCGCGCAAAGAAATCATGCTCGAATGGGAGCAGATCCATTTGCTACAGACCTAGTTGGGCACACAACGCCGCGAGGCTTTCAAAAGATCAGATTAAGCATCACCATCATGATTACCAAAAAAAGGATCGTCATGATGCCTCCGGCCCGCATGAAATCCACGACCCGATAACCGCCTGGCCCCATGATCAATGCATTGACCTGATGCGTTGGAATTAAGAATGAGTTAGAAGTCGCAATCGCGACGGTGAGCGCAAACACAGCAGGGTCGGCGCCTGCCCCGATAGCAATATTCACCGCCAAAGGCACGAGTAGCACTGTAGCGCCGACGTTCGACATCAACAGCGTGAAGACCGTAGCGAGTACTGCAATACTCGCCTGAAGCACCCAAATCGGCACCTCTCCAAGCACGATCAGGGTCTGCTGTGCAATCCAGGCCGCCGTCCCGGTAGATTCGACCGCGAGCCCGAGCGGAATAAGACTCGCCAATAGAAACACACTCTGCCAGCCGATTGACTGATAAGCCTCGTCGACACGAATCACCCCACTGAGGATCATCCCCAGCGCGCCGGTCATTAACGCGACTGAGAGCCGCAAATCGGTGAACAGGATTAGGCCGAGCGCAATAAGGAAAAACACCAAGGCGTACGGCAGCTTCTCCGGACGCGTGTCCTCACGCGGAAAATCCGTCACGACTGCGAAATCCTTATTTCTCGCAATTGGCGCAACATCCTGCCAGCGTGCATGCAGCACCAGCGTGTCTCCCGCCTGAAGGACGAATTCCGGAAGATCCCGATCAATGACCTGATCTATCCTGAAGATCGCGAGTACGGTCGCTCCATAATGTTGCCGGACTGAAATCTCCCTTATTGACTTGCCGATCAGATTGGAATCCGGAGGAACGACAACCTCAACGATCCCCGCAGCGGTAGGGCTCAAAACTTCTGAAAAGACATCCATTTCTCGTTTGAGATCAAGCCCGTTTTCAGTGCAAAAGTGCTGTACAGATTCCATGGGCCCCATGATTGCAAGATCGGTTCCGGGCCAGAGCTCAGCTTCGCCGGAGGGCGCCACCGTAAACTTGTCACCGCTCCGCACGGCAACGATCCAACCACCCCGCCCAGCACTGTCGATGTCCGAGAGCGTGCCTCCGGCCAGGGGGCTGTCTTCTCCCACCCGGGCTTCGAAGACCTCCCCTGAGATCCCATAGACTTCTGAAAAGTACTGTAGCGTGCTTCCGGATTCCTGCGGTTTATCCTTCACCACAGGAAGAACGAATCGGCCCAGAAACACGAAGTAGAGAATTCCGCTGAGCAGCATAACGATGCCAATTGGCGCGACCGAGAATAAGGAAAAGGCTTCCATCTTCTCGACCGCGCTCGGAAGATTGCTGTTCGACGTCTCAATGAGATCGTTCAGCAGGATCAACGGGCTCGAGCCAACCATCGTCATCGTGCCGCCCAGAATGGCGCAAAACCCCATCGGCATCAGCAAACGTGAAATCGGTAGGTTCCCCCGGCGGGCAATACGAGTCACAACTGGCAGGAAAAGCGCCGCCGCCCCGATGTTTTGCATAAAACTGGAGATGACTCCAACGGTGGCAGAGATCACGGTGATGATTCGGCTCTCGGTCTGGCCGCCATACTTCAGAATCTTCCCCGCGAGCTGGCTCATGATTCCGGTCTTGTCGAGCCCGGCACCAATGATCATCACTGCGATAATGGAAATGACGGCGTTACTTGAAAAGCCGTCAAACAGATTTCCAATGGGGACCAGGCCCGAATAATCGGGCAGCATGCTCGTCAGACCGAGCAGGACCATGATTGCAACCGCCGCTACATCGACGCGGACGATCTCAAATGCGAAAAGAAAGATAGTGAGTGCCAATATCGCCATCACCGCAACCATCTCGGCGGTGAGTACAATAGTCTCTGTCAAAGAGCCTCCCGATACAGATTTTCTTGAACCGAACGCTGGTAAGCGAACGGAAATGGCGAAAAACCACTATAACACAAGGACTCCGTTTAACCTCACGGCCAGTCATCCAAAATATTTATATCTATTGTTTATGGCGCTTATATTTTCTCGGGCATCGTTGAGTCACTGCGAGGCCCGACAACGAAACCCCTCGACTGGTCGCGATGCCCAGACCCGTTAGAAATCCCTTCCACATCCGGTACTCCGGGAGTTGGATTGCCCTAGGGCTGTTACGCTTTTTGAGCCTCATCCCGATGCCCGTACTTTTCCATGTTGGAACCGTTCTGGGCGATTTACTCTATGTAACCTTGCCATCGAGAAAGCGGGTTGCTGAACGAAACATTTCGTTGTGTTTTCCAGATGTGGGGCCCCAGAAGATCCAGGAACTGGTCAGGGAGAACATCCGCAATACCGCAAGAATGGCACTCTATTCCGGTTTTGTCTGGTGGGCCTCGGAGAAGCAACTGAAAGAGTGCGTGACCGTGCGAAATTTTGAAATTCTGGACCGACTTGATCATGAAGGACGCGGATTCATTCTCCTCGCGCCCCATTTTCTTGCTCTGGAACTCGGAGGAATCTTTATCTCTCTTCACTCCCCGGGCGTCAGCGTTTATCAGCGTACTCGGAATCCGGTTTTCGACCGGAGTATGCTCCGAGCCCGGCAGCGTTTTGGGGCTACGTTATACGAACGCAAAGATGATCTTCGGCCTATGCTGAAGGCGATCCGTAGAGGAAAAGGTTGTTATTATCTGCCGGACCAGGATCCCGGTAAGCGTCGTGCGGTCTTCGCGCCCTTCTTTGGAGTCTCTACAGCGACCTGGCCCGTCCTTGGTCGGATTTCCAAGTTGTGCGCCGCCCCGGTATTTCCCTGCGCTACCTACCTCCTCCCCCACGGCACGGGTTTCGAGATCGTGATCGGCGAGCCTCTAGAACATTTTCCAACCAATACCCAGGAAGGTGATGCTGCTCTAATGAATACGGCTATCCAGGAATGCGTTGAACAAGACCCGAGCCAATACTTCTGGGTGCACAAACGCTTCAAGACCCGGCCCCCTGGCGAGCCAAGCGTCTACGATTGACATCATCTTAGCCTGTAAAGGCGGCCCGTCATATCGCTAGGGGAGCGCCCGGTATCTGACCTTACTTTGGAGGATCCTGGAGTCGTTGTTTTATCTCTTGCATTTCCGCACGCAGTGCGCGGAGTTCGTTAACCAGAATTGGGGGCGCGGTCTGTCCCGGGTCCGTTTCAAGTTTCTCACCCCTCTCAACCGAACGGGCATGCAGAGTCTGCATCGTCTCCACGATTACGCCAATAAACAGGTTAAGCATCGTAAAGGTTGCGACAAGAATGAAGAGCACAAAAAAGATCCAGGCAAAAGGGAAGACCGTCATGACGGGCCGCACAATCCCCATCGACCAGCTTTCGAGAGTCATAATCTGGAACAGAGTGAACATGGACCGACCGAGACTACCAAACCAGTCGGGGAAGGACTCTCCATAAAGGCCGGTTGCAACGACAGCAAACACATAAAAGATAATCAGGATAAGTATCCCGATAGAGGCAATACCGGGGATGGCATGCAGCAATGCCTCCACAATGAATCTCAGGCGCGGCACCACGGAGATGATTCGCAATACCCGGAGAATCCGCAACACCCGGAGCACAGCGAAGGGCCCACTGGCGGGAACCAAGGCGATCGCCACTACGAAAAAGTCAAAAAGATTCCAGCGGTTTCGAAAAAAGGCCCGCCCTTGAGCGATCAGTTTTAATATGATCTCAAGGACAAAGACGGCCAGGATCAACTGATCCAGCACATTGAGGCCGTCTCCAAAGTATTCGGCTCTGGAGTCTGAAGCCTGAATGCCGAGAATCACCCCGTTGACTACGATGAGGAAAGTGATGGTCCACTGTGCGACAGGTCTTTCCAGCCACGTATTTAGACGCTCTCTATAGCCTGACTTGGGCACGGCATTCCTCCGGGAAAAGCCCGGATTGTATCCGTCGAAGCGACAAACTCCTGACCCATCGGGCAAGACGATGAAATATTAGGAAGGCGCCGCTCCCAGCAACGATACTTATACACAGACCGAGTGCCATTACTTCCAGGCCATTCAGTCGCTCGAGATAAATACCACCCCCGAGACTGAATCCAGCTGCCGAGACCAAGATCAGTCCCAGCCATGAAAGGAAATTAACTAAATCCTGCATACGTTACCCCTATTCAAGTGAATGTGGGAACATTGTGGACCGAGCCAGGCTCACAAGATGAGCCTGCAGAATTATTCTAAATATACTGGTTTTTCAATATCTTATAGCATGGTTATCATAAGGTGGCCTAGCATTAATTCGAAACAACATCCCTGAAGTACTCAACCGTTCTACTGAGGCCCTCTTGAAGTTCGATTTTTGGCTTCCATGCCAGCGCCTTTCTGGCAAGGCCGATATCCGGTTTACGCTGTAGAGGATCGTCCTCCGGTAAGGGCTTGAATACAGTAGCCGACACGGACCCCGTTTCCCGGATGACAGCGTCGGCCAGAGCTAACATCGAGAACTCTCCCGGATTACCGAGATTGACCGGGCCCGTAAAACTAGCTTCCGACCCCATTAGCCGGATCAACCCTTCGACAAGGTCGTCCACGTAGCAGAAAGACCGGGTCTGGGAGCCGTCGCCATAGATGGTCAGCGGCTGTTCACGAAGTGCCTGCACGATAAAGTTCGATACCACCCTGCCATCATCGGGGTGCATTCGAGGCCCATAGGTATTGAAGATTCGGGCAACCTTGATCTCTAGCCGGTGCTGACGCCAGTAATCGAAGAACAGTGTTTCCGCACAACGCTTGCCTTCATCGTAGCAGGATCGCACCCCCACCGGATTTACCCTGCCCCAGTAACTTTCATCCTGCGGGTGCACTTCCGGATCGCCATAGACCTCACTGGTAGACGCCTGCAGGATTCTTGCACCGGTTCGCTTAGCGAGGCCCAGCATGTTGATCGCTCCGTGCACACTCGTCTTGGTCGTCTGAACGGGGTCATGCTGATAGTGGATCGGGGATGCCGGACATGCCAGGTTGTAGATCTGATCGACCTCAAGATAGAGCGGAAAAGTGACGTCGTGCCGGATCAGCTCAAAGTTATGTTGGGCGAGCAGGTGCGCGATGTTGCGCTTGTCGCCCGTATAGAAATTATCAACGCAGACAACATCATCACCCGCATTAACCAGCCGATCGCAAAGATGTGAGCCAACAAACCCGGCGCCGCCGGTGACCAGGATACGTTTTGGAGCTGTCTGGATCATTTCCTTCTAACTCTGGGCTAAGAGAATATCAAAAGAATCAACTGGTGCCGGAGATAGGATTCGAACCTACGACCTTCGCATTACGAATGCGCTGCTCTACCAACTGAGCTACACCGGCAGAGTGTGTACTGGAGGTTGTGGATTATACGATCATTCCCAGCCTCATTAATCCGCTACCGAGGTAGGCCTACTTTCTCGTCCAAACGCCGACGTGAGCGACACTCATGAAAAACTTTCTCTCATGCTGGCGAATGAGAAAAGGCTCATCACCAATTACCGGTGGGGAAAAATCGTCACTCAAACACTCCGTGATTGTCTCCATAGAGGTCACTTCTTTGCCGTCACGCACAAACCCTCCGAGCCGTTCGTCAGGATCGGTAAAGTCATCCCACCAGGTAAAAGGTGAGCAGATAATGACTTGCGCGCCAGGGCGCGTGATCTCGGGAAGTTTTTGCAGCATTTTCCTCGGGTGCGCTAGACGGTCGAGAAGGTTGGCAAGTATCACAACATCGAATTTGCCGACCGAAGCGGGAGGATCTGCTGCATCCCCCTGCAAGAACGTCACACGATCACGGGCAAGGTCAGCGGGAAGTTGAACTTCGGCCGGGGTCCCAAGGCTTCCTTCACGCGTTAATCGGAAAGAGGCCGTTCCGCTAGCCTTGATGAGATCTGCACACGTAATAAAACTTTTAGAGGCGTCAATCCCGACAACAGAATCGCAAAACTTACTCAACTCAAATGTGATGCGGCCAACGGCACAGCCGAGATCCAAGGCACGGCTCCCTGGTCGAAGTCGGCCTGTATCAATCCACCCCACAAGTCTTTTATGAAATCCAAGCGCTTTGACCGGACCAAACTCCCACCCCAAAACCTGGGCTCCCTCCCCGTAATGGAACACCAGGTATTCATTAAGTTGCGTATCGGTATCGTAATAATCTGGCACAGGAGACTCCGTCGTAAATAGGGTTAACGGTCGCAGACCCTGACATTCCCACTTGCTGTGCTAAACCACGTTTCGACGTAATCCGCATAGCTGGACTCCACGAAAAGATCGTAGTGATATAGCTCATCAATTATGTGGAGTGTTCCGCCACAACGCGCGAAACTTCCGCGCGTGCACTGACCGGAAGTTAGGCTTCGAAGATCCAAACTCAGACCTTGACGGAGGACGAGAGGCGCCTCGGGGCCGACAATGGAGAAACCTGAGAAGTGGTCACTCACGACGGTAACCGCCGCGTGTTCTGTGCCAATTGCCTTCGCCAGAGTGTTGAATGTCTGTTCCTCATTTTGGATAGAGGTTCGGACCCACCAATGATCGGGTGCGAGGCTCAAAACGGTAATTCCCTCTCGCGAGTAAACAGCCTGCGCACTCTTAGGAAACTCCATTTCCAACGCCGACTCAAAACACCCTAGGGCTTCTTTGGCGCCTCGAAGGTTAATCAACGCGACATCACTAAGGGCGGAGATTTCAACCTGATAACTCATCCTCGCATCCTGCGCCCTTCTGGGTCAAAAAATACGGGCTGAGTCACAGTGGCAAGGCAGTTATGCTCCAGTCCGGAAATCAGGACCTTTTCCCCGTGGCGCTGATGGCCATCTTTGAGTAAAGCTAACGCAATTGTTCTCTCCAACGTCGGGCTGAAACAGGCAGCGGTTACGTGACCCTGAAATCCCGATCGACCCCTTTCCCCGGGATCAGGCAGCAGCGCAGAGCCGTCCGCAACGGCTGCACGATACTCATCAGGCAGCAGCCCAACGACGTGCTGGCGTTCACCGCCAAGATCCAGATCTCTCCTTAGACTTCGCTTGCCAATGAAATCCGGTTTCTGCATGTCAACAATCCAATCCATTCCCGCATCAAACGGATTGGTGATGTTGTCGCCCTCGTGACCGGGGGAGACAAACCCCTTTTCAATACGAAGGACTCCACTTGTCTCGGAACCAACCGGCGTAATGCCGAATTTTTCCCCCGCGTCCATCAGCGTGGTCCAAATCATGAGCGCGAATCGTCTCGCCATGTTGATCTCAAAACTCAACTCTCCCGTATAACTGACCCGGGCAATGCGCACCGGAACCCCGGCAAGGTGTCCATCCCGGAAATCCATAAACCTGAAACGCTCGTCAAATTCAACATCTGTTTCGACATTTTGGAGAACTTCTCGTGCCCGTGGCCCACATACACACATTGTTGCCCAGCCGGCAGACACGTTTACAAGATAAACCTTGAGATCCTTCCACTCCGTCTGTAGTAAGCGATCAATGTGTGCATACACCACTCCGGCAGCACCGGTTCCACAGGACATCAGGTATTGTTTCGAACCTATTCGGAATGTGACGCCATCATCGAGAAAACGACCGTCCTCGCGAAGCATTAATCCGAAGCGACCACGGCCTACAGCAAGATTGTCGAATCGGTTCGTGTATAACCGATTAAGGAGTTCTGCCGTATCCGGCCCTTGCAGCTCAAAAGTGCCAAGCGGTGTCCCGTCGTAGATGCCGCAGGCATTTCGGACGGCCCTTGCCTCCCGCTCGACTGCATCATCCATAGACTCCCCTGTCTGGGGGAAGTAAAACGGCCGCCGGAAGTTAGCACCTGCCTCGTCCATTGCCGCTCCGTGCTCGATGTTCCACCCGGTAATCGGCGTGGTTCTCGCCGGAATGATCAACGGACCCCGCTCATTCCCACCAATCACACCGAAACTCACCGGTGTAAAAGGGGGGCGGAATGTTGTGGTGCCCACTGACCCGTGCCTCTCGCCCAGCTCTTTGGACACAAGTCCGATGACATTGGGATTACCCACCTTTCCCTGGTCTACTGCCATCCCCGCCGTCGTGTAACGCTTGACATGCTCAATAGATTGGAAATTTTCGCGCACTGCAAGGGCAATATCGGCTGTCGTTACATCGTTCTGAAAATCAACGAAGGCTTTACCTTTTAGGCCCTTCTCAGGCCAGATGACATCGATTCCGTAGGGAATCTCCGTAACTTCCGCACGCGTTGAAGATGATTCCGCCTTCTCGCCTGTGAGGTCCTGGACCAAAACTCCTGCAATTTCGGCTGCTTGGTCAAGCCCCCGCGCAACCGAGAACGTCCCGTTTGCCGCGCCGACACAGTGCGCATCTTGCGCCGGTTCTCCTGGGACAAAAGCCGCTGTATCCTTATCAAAGACCGACTTTCCGCCCGCGTGTGAGTAAAGGTGAATCAGGGGATTCCAGCCCCCCGAATGACACACAAGATCACAGGGCACGCTCTTGGTACCCGACTCACCCTCAACCATCACGCTCCTTACGACCGACCGCCCTTCCACGTTGGCAATCCTCGCATTCGTCATAACCGGAACCGAATTTTTACGGGCAATTGCCAGTTCAGCCTCACCCGGAGTCGCCCGCAAATCTACTACCTGCTTAATGGAGATGCCCGCACTGAGCATCAACTCAAGGTGCTCATACCCGGTCGAGTTATTCGTGTAAACGACCGCGCGCTTACCCGG
>JABJIU010000119.1 GCA_018661145.1 Pseudomonadota bacterium
CGTGGTGTTGCTGACCTGAATAATCTGCGTAAAGATGATCGGCAGGCTTAGCTTCAACAGTCCACGAAGTTCTGCTCTAAATGCAAAACCAGACGTTTTCATAGAAGCCCTGCTTTATGGTCAGAAAAGATCACTGTTTGTCTCAGGTTAACTGGGGGACCTTGATCGATACAGCGCTTTTCGCATGCTCATGATCAGAAAACCACCGGAAACGATCACCATAACGAGTGCGAGGCCATAGGGATCCCAAAGATCCATACTGAATCCGCCGATAAGCGGCCCAGCAAAAGCGCCAATGCCCCAGTAGACCCCAAAAGCCGCCATAGCGGTCGCCAACTCCACACCCTTGAACCACTGTCCCGCGAGAATCATGCTGACGGTGTAAACCCCTGCAAAAAATCCCCACCACAGAAACAGTGTGATCCAGAGCAGAATCTTAGAAGCCACCACCAACGGCCATACCAGTGCACCCAAAAAGGCTACCAGGGCGCAGGTGATCAACACCTTCCGTGCGTCGAAAACATCCGCAGCCCAACCGATCGGCAGTTGAAGCAGTGCACCGCCCATGGCGCCAAAAAAGAGCATCAGTGTCGCGGCTGACTCGTCAAGACCCACCCGCAGTCCATACACCGGCATAAGACTCGAGGTCGCCAGATCCTTGAACGCCACCACAAAGCAGGCTATGGCGAGAAGCGGTGCGACCTTCAGGAAGCTTACTACACCAAATGCAGACTCTTCGACAGAATCAGGACGGTAGCACCCTGCGAACAATAGCGGCATACCCGCAAGGACCATCAGTATCATTCCCGCGACAAACGGCGTCGAGCCTGCCACCCCCGTAAATGACAGCATCAAAGGCCCGAGCGCAAAACTAAGAGCCAGCGTCGTGTTATAGAGCCCCATAACACGACCGCGATGGGGCTTCGGCGCAATTTCGATCATCCAGGTCTCGGTAACCACGAACAGCACGACTCCGGTAAGGCCCCCCAAAAAGCGGATGATGAACCACGCGACCAATGAATCAGTCATCATCAGTGCATAGATCAAAACAACCTCGATCACGACTCCGGCCACCAGTAGATTGCGCCCCTCAAGGTGGCGCATGATCCTCGAAATGAAGAACGACCCGACTACGACACCCGCCGGTGCGGTCATCGCGAGAGCACCGATCACCGTCGTGCTGACACCCCGACCTTCAAGAATCAGAGAGAGCAAGGGGGTAAAAAGGCTGATGGTGATGCCGTAGATACTCAGGCAACTGATGAGTGCTGCCAACGTAAGCACCTGCTCACGGGTCCATAGGCGCCCATCGGCCCGACCATTACTCATTTCCAGGGTCATCGACGGTTACTGTGCCTCCCCTCACGACAATATTGATCTGACCGAGGTCAAGCGCTGCTCGATCTCGACCGACGTTCCAAGGCTCAATGGTAAAATTACGGTGTCAAGCGCCACTCAGCGGATTGTGCAGTTTCGATATCGCGTTGCTAGTGAACAACTGCTATCCAGTCAGACTGGCGTGTCAGGAATCTAACAGAGGTTCAATCAAATGAGTTACCAGCACATCCATCTACCTGAGCAGGGCGAAAAAATTTCCGTCAAGGACGGGCGCCTTCATATTCCAGACAAGCCCATTATTGGCTACGTGGAGGGGGATGGCATCGGCCCAGATATCACCCGCGCGATGCTGCGGGTGCTGGATGCCGCAATCGAAAAAGCCTACGCAGGGAACCGACAAATTCAGTGGTGTGAGCTCTTTCTGGGCGAAAAGGCGGGCCGGATCTATGACGGCAATTATTTTCCGGATGAAACACTGAGCGCGATCCGCGAACTGATTGTAGCCATCAAAGGCCCTTTGACAACGCCCGTCGGCGGGGGTTTTCGCTCGTTGAATGTATCACTGCGCCAGGCACTCGATCTTTATGCGTGCGTCCGGCCGGTGCGTTACTACTCGGGTGTGCCTTCTCCCATGAAAGAGCCCGAAAAAGTTGATGTGGTGATCTTCCGCGAAAACACTGAAGACGTCTACGCCGGCATTGAATACGAATCCGGTACGGAAGACAACATCCGCCTGGCGCGATTTCTACGCCAGGAGATGGGCGCTGAGTTTTTCGAAGATGCGGGTCTTGGGGTCAAGCCGATCAGCCCCTTTGGCTCCAAGCGACTGGTGAGAAAGGCTATCCAGTACGCGATTGATAATCACCGTGAAAGCGTTACCTTAGTCCACAAAGGTAACATCATGAAGTTCACCGAAGGCGCCTTTCGCACCTGGGGTTACGAACTCGCGAAAGAGGAATTTGGCGACCAGGTGGTTACCGAAGAAGAACTATACGCGGTACATGGCGGCAAAACCCCGGCGGGCAAGGTCATTATCAAGGATCGCATCGCCGACATCATTTTTCAGTTGTTGCAATTGCGACCCGCCGAATTCGATGTGATCGCGACCATGAATCTCAACGGGGATTATCTTTCCGATGCCGCAGCCGCCGAAGTTGGGGGCATGGGTATTGCCCCAGGCGCCAACACCGCCGACCACGTCGCGGTATTTGAGGCCACCCACGGGACCGCACCCAAATACGCCGATCAGGACAAGGTGAACCCTTCATCCCTGATCTTCTCAGGCGTAATGATGCTGGAGTACATGGGGTGGCGCGAAGCCGCAGATCTCATCAATGCGGCCTACCCGCGAGTCATCCAGGAGAAATTTGTCACCTACGACTTCGCAAGACTCATGGACAATGCACACACCGTATCGACCAGCACCTTTGCAGATGCCCTGATCGCACGCATTACCGGAGATCCGGAAGATCTTGCTCGCTATGAACAGGAGCGGCGTGAGACGCTGCAGAAAGAACGCGAGGCCCGTGAGGCCAGGCGAGTAAGCGACCCTATGGCTGCAATGAAAGACTCGGGCCGACAACCGTCGACAGCGGCGGGCATCATGTCGCCGCTCAAGAGTGTGCCAGACAGTACCAGCGTGGCTGAAGCCTTACAGAAAATGCGTGACCTCGGAATGCGCTCGATCATGATCGAGCCCGATGCCAGCGGCCAATGGGGTATCGTGACGCAACGCGACGTGGTAACTAAGGTGCTTGGCACCAATGCGTCTGTCAATGACATCACTGTTGGTGCCATCGCGAACCGGAAACTTTTTAGCATTCCTGCGGATGCTACGTTACCCATGGTGGCAGAGGCTCTGCGTCACTACGATGTGCGCCGCCTGGTAGTGGAAGCCAAAGGCACACCTATCGGCATCGTCTCACAGACCGACCTCATTCAGGTGATTGAGGAATTTGACTGGGGCTGGGGTCTACACGAATAGACCCGTTCGCGTTCACGGCTTGCTGTCATGTACACTGAGTCGCGTTTCTCTTTAGCAGAGCGCGGACCAATATGGCAGCCGCAAAAAAAGCAGTTCTCATCACCCACGGCGGCGATGGCCCGCAAAACGCGGATCATGCTTCTAAGACACTCGCACAACTTGGCTATGAACTGGACTGGCGTATGCCGGATCAGGGCATGGCGTTACCTGAGATTGACGATTCGATTGCTATCACCGTGATTTACGGTGGCGGCAAGCCCACTGACGAAAAAGACTGGCATACCGACCAGTATCCGTGGCTGAGTGCAGAAATCTCGTTTGCCAAAAACTGCGTTGCCGTCGGGATCCCGACGGTCGGTTTCTGCCTTGGGGGGCAGATCATTGCCCATGGCCTTGGCAGTGTTATTGGACCCAACCCTGAGGGCCGCGCCGAATTCGGCTACTACACGCTGACCCCCACAGAAGCTGGCAAAGACCTGCTTCCGAATCACTTTCGGGTAACGCAGGCACACTATCACGGCTTTTCCGCACCCGATGGAGCCACGATACTTGCCGGTACCGATGCCTTTCCTTGTCAGGCATTCGCTTTGGGTGAGACCACATACGGTTTTCAATTTCATCCGGAATGTTCTTGGCAGAACTTTCGCCGATGGCAGGACAAAGCCCAGTCGCTCTATGCGCATGCAGGTAGTCAGACCCGGGAGAAACAGGACCAGCTTGCTGGGGAGGCACATCCCGCCCAAGCCAAGTGGCTGGAGCAGTTTCTGGATCGACTGGTCGGCCCGGCGTAATCACTGAGATCATTCGACGCGTCGCAGCACGCACTTAATTGGTATAGAGATCTTCGAGATCATGCTAAGCATCCAGAACGAATTTGATCCTCTGCAACACGTCATAGTGGGAACAGGGATCGGCATGAAACCTGAGGCCGATCCTGCGCTTCAGCAAGGGCTGCCAGAGACCAGCGCCCTCTACACCCAACCTGATCCTGAGGCTACGGAACACGAATTCGAAGGCGTTTGCAGTGCACTGAAAAGACACGGCATGCTGGTGCAACGGCCAAGCATTGTGGACTCCCTTGAAGTGGTCGATCAAACCTGTCCGAGAGATATCGGTTTTGTGATCGACGGACTGTATTTTCAGGCTAACTCGAGATATACCTCCCGCAACGCTGAGCATCTTGGCATTGATCCC
>JABJIU010000241.1 GCA_018661145.1 Pseudomonadota bacterium
GTCTCGGAGTCCGGATGAGGACCGCTTGTTGATTATCGTAATTCAAGGCAAAATGCTTCGCGCTCCCGTCATTATTGCATCGTTACCCAATACAACAGCCCAGTCGACACCGTCGAGGTTCTTATGAACGCACCCATCAGTGAAACCCAGAAGAAGGATATCGCCCACGCGCTGCACCCCTATACAAACCTTGCAGCCCATGAAGAACAGGGCCCGCTCGTTATTTCGCGCGGAGAAGGTGTGTATGTCTGGGATGACCAGGGTAATCAGTATCTTGAAGGCCTGGGTGGGCTGTGGTGCGTATCGCTGGGTTTTTCCGAACCGCGACTGGCTCAGGCTGCCGCTGATCAGTTTGCCGCACTGCCCTATTCCCATACTTTTGCACATCGCTCTACCGAACCCGTCATTGCGCTGTCAGAAAAGCTGATGGAGATCGCACCTGAGCCGATGACTAAAGCTTTCTTCCTGAGTTCCGGGTCAGAGGCGATCGACGCCATGATCCGGTTTACCTGGTATTACAACAATGGACGCGGTCTTGCGAAGAAAAAGAAGATCATTTCCCGTAAGCGGGGTTACCACGGTGTGACCGTGGCAGGAGGCAGTCTCACCGCGATCCCCCTGATGCAGAATGATTTTGACCTGCCGCTGGACCGGATGATTCATACCGATACGGCGGGATACTACCGATACAGCGAGACTGGAGAATCCGAAGAAGCATTCGCCACCCGTCTTGCCGACAACCTTGAGCAGCTAATCCTCAAGGAAGATCCCGACACCGTCGCGGCCTTCGTGGCAGAACCCGTCATGGGCGCTGGTGGCGTCATGGTTCCCCCGGCCACCTACTTTGAAAAAATCCAGGCGGTGCTGATCAAATACGACGTGCTGATGGTAGCTGACGAGGTCATCTGCGGTTTTGGAAGAACCGGTAATATGTGGGGTTCCGAGACTTACGGCATCAAACCTGACATGGTCACCTGTGCGAAGCAACTTTCTTCAGGCTATCTGCCGATCTCGGCGCTCATGATCTCGGACAAAATCTATGACGTTCTAAAGTCACAGAGCAAGAAACATGGCGCCTTGGGGATGGGGTACACCTACGGCGGTCATCCGGTCTCCTGTGCTGTGGCACTTGAAACCCTCAAGATCTACGAAGAGCGCAACATCCTTGATTACGTAAGGAGTGTGACGCCACATTTCCAGGAGCGCCTGGCCGAATTCAGGGCGAGCCCGATTGTCGGTGAGGCCCGAGGCGTCGGACTGATCGGTGCACTGGAACTTGTCATGGACAAATCAACGCGTGATCAGTACCCGCCCGATATCAAAGCCGGAGCACAGGTGGCTGCGGCGGCGCTGGCAAAGGGTCTGATTGTGCGGGCACTTCCCGGGGATGTTATCGGTATCTGCCCTCCGCTCATCATTACCGAAAAGCAAATCGACGAGTTGTTTGACGCGCTGGCTCTCGCGGTCAGCGAGACCGAGAACCTGCTGAAGCAAGCAGCCTAAATGCCAGTCGTGGCCATGGGAGCTGGCCGGTTAGGCAGCTATCGAACGGTCTTGCTGGCACTTTGTGCGATTGTTTTTGTTGGGAGCTTTTCAGGCAGCGAAGCCAATTCCAACCTCAGTGTGTGGCTGAGCTCGACCGTCCGGAACGGTGCGCCCGTCGAAAGGGATGCAAATCGTTTCGGATGTAACGACAAGATTTATGCCGTTATCGATCTCCTTGGATTGGAAAGCGGTGAACATCGGCTACAGGCAGACTGGACTGATCCCGGAGGCAAAATTCGCGAGCATGTCGACTACCCCTTCAATGGTTCAGGCGGCACACGCATTACGATCTGGCTAAAGCTGCACCCGCCCAAAGGTTCAGCGCTATTTAGTTTCTTTAATCCCGCTATGGGGATGGAGGACTTCATCGGCCTTTGGCAACTTACGCTACGGGTGGACGACGACACTCGCCTTGATACGAAGTTTGAGGTGCTCTGTTGAGTACGCCTGATCTTGTTTAGATTAGTCTGCCCTGCGCAGTATCAAAGCTCTAGGGGAGGTTTGAAACAAGGAATCTAGTAGGGATGGCCCAAAGACAGATAAACGCCATCGCTATCGTCTTTCCCTGCAACGTACTCAGCACGAATCACAATCCCGGCCTTTTCTCGCAAAAGATAACTGACGCCCGCGCCAAGAGCCGGATAAATAGCGCCCCCGGTATCGCACGCCTCTATATCTTCGTAGAGGCATCCCCCCCCGCCATAAATTACTATACCCCACTTGTCCTTCACCTTAATTCGATTGTCTAGCGTCAGATGCATGTAATTGGGTTCTAGCTGCATGCCTCTTACGTAACCCTTAAGCGAAACAGATGAGTGTCCGCTTTTGGGTGCATCGTCGGTCCAGCGACCCGTAAACTGGGTTGCCAATACATATCGGTCACTCAGCCGACGGTAGTCGCTGTAGTCTCCGTTGAAGACATTAAAATTTTCCTCACCGCCTAGACTCTCACGATAGGCATTGTTGTGGATCAGGAAACGCCGTCCACTGGTCGCGTTTCTCTTGTTGTTGCGGGAGTCAAACTCGATAACCATGCCAACACCTGCCGAATCCATACCCGTGAGTCCAATGGTATCGAGTGTTTGCTCCCACAGACCCTCTGCCTCAATGACATAGTTTGTCGAGAGGAACTGCCCACCGAAAAACCAGTCGGATCCAAGAGCATGGGTATACCGGGCGGCGAATGCTTTCACATTATCGGTAGTCTGGGCAGGGATCCCAGTTTCCAAGAAATCCTCGTAGTTATTGTTTACCTTGCCGCTGGTTATCGCAGCGCTCAACCGCTGTCTGTCCCCGTCAAAAAAAGTCTGCGCGAATAGCGTGCCAAAGAACGAATCCGATGCGCTATAGACGCCTGAAGCTCCAAACATCGAAGGGGTGGACTTTTGATCAAACTGATATAGGTATCCTGCGAGACCCCCAACTGAAGTATCCATCTTGGGGTTGCTGGTCAACAGCGGCACCATCAGCCAGGGTGACGGCTTCTCAGGAGCCGCAGACGCCTCGTCCGCATGAATCCCGCCGCTCACCGCACAAGCCCCGACAAAAACCAC
>JABJIU010000115.1 GCA_018661145.1 Pseudomonadota bacterium
CAATTGTTGGAGAATGTTCCCGGATCGTTTCCCTTTACCGCTGGCGTGTTCCCGTTCAAGCGTGAAAACGAAGATCCCACACGGATGTTCGCGGGAGAGGGGGATGCGGCCCGGACCAACCAGCGCTTTCGTCTGCTTTCTGCAGATTCCAACGCCAAACGGCTGTCGACTGCATTTGATTCGGTAACCCTGTACGGTGCCGATCCCGCGGTGCGTCCGGATATTTACGGCAAGGTTGGCACATCCGGGGTTTCGATCGCAACGCTGGACGATATGAAAACCCTTTATGGAGGTTTTGATCTTTGCGATCCAGCCACTTCGGTGTCAATGACGATCAACGGGCCGGCGCCGACAGTATTGGCCTTTTTTCTCAACACTGCGATTGATCAGCAACTTGACCGGTTTCGCGATGAACATTCACGCGAGCCCTTAGCAGAGGAAGTAACCAAGATTCGATCTTTCGCGTTGGAAAACGTCAGAGGAACCGTGCAGGCCGATATTCTCAAGGAAGATCAGGGCCAGAATACATGCTTGTTCTCGACGGATTTCAGCCTGCGCATGATGGGGGATATCCAGCAGTACTTCATCGACAATCGTGTTCGGAATTTCTACTCAGTATCGATTTCTGGATATCACATTGCGGAGGCGGGAGCCAACCCGATTACCCAGCTCGCACTGACGTTGGCCAACGGCTTCACCTATCTTGAGTCCTATCTGGCGCGTGGAATGGCGGTCGATGATTTTGCCCCCAATCTGTCTTTTTTCTTCTCTAACGGAATGGATCCGGAATACACCGTGCTGGGAAGGGTGGCTCGCCGGATTTGGGCCATCACGCTGCGTGAACGTTACGGGGCAAACCTGCGAAGCCAGAAACTCAAATACCATATCCAGACCTCGGGTCGGTCCCTGCATGCACAGGAGATGAGTTTCAATGATATCCGGACGACCCTGCAGGCTTTGATCGCTGTGTACGACAACTGCAACAGCTTGCACACCAATGCACACGATGAGGCATTTACGACGCCCAGCGCGGAATCGGTACGTCGGGCACTCGCGATCCAGATGATTATCAATCGGGAGTGGGGGCTTGCCCGCAACGAAAATCCCAATCAAGGTAGCTTCATTATTGAAGAACTGACGGATCTGGTAGAACAGGCCGTATTGGCCGAGTTCGATCGGCTTGCGGAGCGGGGGGGTGTGCTGGGCGCAATGGAAACCGGTTATCAGCGCGGCAAGATTCAGGAAGAGTCCCTTTACTATGAAACCCGCAAGCATGACGGCAGTTACCCTATCATCGGGGTAAATACTTTTCTCAATGATGACGACGCCAGCGAAACTGATGTAGAACTCGCGCGCGGGACTGAATCGGAAAAGCAGAGTCAATTAGAGCGGCTCAAGCAGTTTAAGTGCCAGCATCGGGATGCAGCTGAGCCTGCTATTGACGCGGTGAGAGAGGCCGCGCTGCATGGCCAAAATGTTTTCTACCCGCTCATGGACGCGGCTCGCGTTTGTTCGCTTGGCCAGTTGACGCAGGCTTTCTTTGAAGTGGGTGGCAAGTATCGCCGCGGCATGTAGTGCTGTCGCTGCCCTTAAACCGGAACTGTAGTCTAACTTTGCCCATACAGCCCAACGGCGGGCACCTACTTCAGAGTTCATAGTCGGCTCATTTCCCAGGAGAGCATCTTCGTGTCTTTTTCGGCTGCGCTGCGTCGCAACGTACTGATTCTTTCCGCCTGTCAGGCGCTCATGCTGTCTGGCAGTTCCCTCATCATCGCAACCTCGGCACTGACCGGATTATCACTCGCCACGAATAGTCTTTGGGCAACGCTGCCGCTTTCCTGCATGTTTGCGGGTACTTGGCTAACGACTTTCCCCGCGTCGCTGTTGATGAAGAGCATTGGGCGTCGAGCAGGGTTCATGATCGGTCCACTCGCGGGGCTGGTCGGTGCCGCAATCGCGATCTACGCAATCACGGAGCGAGACTTTTGGATGTTTTGTGTCGGGTCTTTCCTGATTGGCGTATTAAACGGCGTTGGTTATTACTACCGCTTCGCCGCTGCAGATATCAGCGGAAGCGAGTACCGCAGCCGGGCTATTTCTTGGGTACTGGTCGGCGGTGTCGTGGCTGCTTTTGTGGGGCCTAACCTTGCTGCTTTTAATCGTGACCTGATTACAGGCTTTCCCTTTGCCGGCAGTTACGCCAGCCTGCTAGTTGTATATTCATTGTCGATACTCCTGGCGTCGTTGCTGCGGATACCACCGCCCACTGGAGCCGAGCGCTACGGCAGTCAGCGACCACTCTCCCAGATCGCTCGCCAACCCGCGTTCTTCGTTTCGGTTATTGGGGCGCTCATTGCCTACGGCGTCATGAACCTTGTAATGACCTCCACGCCACTGGCGATGGCGGGATGTGGTCATTCATTTGGGGATACCGCGTTTGTGATCGAATGGCACGTACTTGCCATGTTTTTGCCCTCATTTTTTACAGGCAACCTGATTAATCGCTTTGGGGTATTGAAAATCATGGGCATCGGTGTGGTGATGCTATTTGCCAGTGTGGCTGCCAATTTGAGTGGTGTCAGTGTTGCACATTTCGTCACGGGACTCGTGTTGTTGGGGTTGGGTTGGAACTTCCTCTTCGTGGGCGGGACAACGCTGGTGACAGAAAGCTATTCACCCGCAGAGAAGGCCAAGACCCAGGGACTGAACGACGTCATGATCTTCGGCACTGTAACGTTGACAGCTGGCGTTTCGGGCGTGGTGCACGAGATTGCCGGTTGGCAGATGCTGAATTTTCTTGTATTGCCGTTTTTATTGGTAGCGCTTGCTCTCATTGTATGGCTCAGCCGTGTTCGTAAGCCCCTTCATGTAACCGGTGGTACCTAACCGTTATCTTGGGGTCCGGACGATAAGGCCTTGAGACGCCTGATCAGTCCGGGTTGGGACAGCACCATAACGTTACCGATGAGGATCAGGCCAACACCGACGATCGCGCTGTTCTGCCATTGATAATCCTCAAACCAGGTCGACAGGGCAAGCGCCACAATCGGGAACAGTACCGTAGCATAGGCAGCATTCTCCGGGCCAATTCTCCCGACCAGCGTCAAATAGCACCCAAACGCGATCGCAGACGCAAATAACGCCAGGAAGAGCAGTGAACCGATATAGGTGGCGCTAGTGTCAATCATAAACGGCACACCAGATCCAGCACTGTACGCTAGCATAAAGAGAGCGCCGTAAGCCATGCCGATGGCGTTGGCTGAGGCTACCGGTAGACCATGATTCTGATTGCGGGCCGAGACGATATTTCCAATGGAGGCAAGATAAGTGGCAATCAGGCTGATGCCAATAGCAGTTGCGACCTGAGGGCCGGATGTTGTGATTTCAGGCCAGAATACCAGCGCCATACCGGTTAGACCGAAGACGACAGCAAGCACCGTTTTTTTCTGAATTTGACGCCTCAAGAAGAGTGCGCTGTTGAAAATGTTCATCACGGTCATGGTCGAGAAGATCACAGCCAGCAGGCCCGTCGCGAGCTCAAAGGCTGCGTAGTAAAAAAGCAGGTAATTCAGGGAGAATAGACTCAGGCCCAACAACACCAGGAAAGGGTGATGGTGTAATGCTATCCGCAGAGAAATACTGCGTAACCGGCACCAGATCACCAGCAGGCCTGAAGCCAGGATGAAGCGGTAAGCGATGGAGGCTTCGGGAGCTACTTCGCCAAGTTGAAAGTGAATCGCCAGCCAGCTCGAACCCCAGATCAGCACGGTGAGGCTGTAAAGTGCGGGCGTACTCAAGCGATCACGTTACCAAGGTTTTGAATTGCCTGTGGCCTAAGTGGTTTCGGGGCTTGGAACTCACCCATGGCTTTCAAGCTGCGCAACTGCCTGCGCTAGTGTCTCCTCATTGATGATACTCACATATTTGGGCGGGTTATCGTGACGCCTGAAGGTCTTTTTAACGATTCCCGCGAGGTTGGGTTTCTTTTCGGCAGGCGTTTCCCCTTTGCCGATACCGCCACCGAACTCAATTACTGTCCGGCATCCCTGCTCAGCGGCAAATACGAGATTCTCGTGCCAGAGGACGGGGTTGAATAACTGAGAAAAGAGTGCGGCCTGAATTCCGTCAGGATGCGGGTCATGGAAACAGCCAGTCGTATTGGATAATACCGACATCGATGGCGGCTTCCAGATTGCGCTCTCCAGGGCAGTGCGGAACTCAAGCGCGGCGCCGATCATGTAGAAGGTATGAAATGCGCCTTCTGTTTTCAGGCGGGACGACTTTTTGCCTGGGAACTGTTCTTCAAAGGCCTCTACCAGCGAGTTAAGGTCCGTGGCTTTGCCACCGACGACAGTCTGGTCAGGTAAGTTGCATGCGGCCACTGCACAGTAGTGCTGCTCTGCGAATTTCCTGGCATCCTCCAGCGCAAGTGGAAGTGCCTCCATTTCGCCTTCTCCCAGCTCACTCATCAGGCGTCCACGTTCGTTGACCAGACGTAACGCGTCAGCAAAACCAAGCGCACCAGCTGAAACCAGTGCTGAATACTCTCCAAGGCTATGCCCGGCTGCAGCTTTGGGATTTACCGTATGGCCGGTCTGCACGTCAAAAATCCGAAGGCAGGCAATCGCGTGGGTGAGCAGAACGGGCTGGGTATAACGGGTCAAATGGATCTGATTGTCCGGATCTTCAAAAGAAAGACGGGCAAGGTCGTAGCCCAGTGTGTCGTTGGCTTCTTGATAAAGGTGGCGGACGGTGTCAAAAGCATCGAAAAGGTCTTTTCCCATACCCCGGTACTGGGAACCCTGGCCGGGGAAGATCAATAGGGGCGAGTCAAAAATTGTTGTCATCGTTATTCGGGTTTTACCGGGCATGAAATGATTTTCCATCCGCCATTTTAATCCCTCACCTGCAACCTCATGGCAATCTCACACGCTGATCCGGACAGCGCTGCAAGCACCCAGACCGGCACTGTACTTTTGAAAGACCTCCAAAAGAGCATATTTGGTGTTACGAGTTTGGTAAAAAGGGTCTGGTTATCGGCGGTGTGAGAATTTTTAAAAATATGATGCGCTGCAATAAAATATATATTTTGTTGAATAAAAATATCTAATGCACGATAAAAATTCATAAATACCTAATTATTGTAAATTAAAAAACATATTAAATGTTTGTTTTTAAATAACAAAAAATTGGACAAAAAAAATCCCGCCAGATTTACTGACGGGATCAATATTTGGAGGAGGATACAAAATGAAATTGTGCGCTGCACAAAATCTGGAAAGATATTACCCTCCCCCCACCGCAAAGTCAACATCTGTAAAGTGAGCTTTTGTGATTGAAAGAAATGACTGGGGTTGCTGCCTGATAGCGACTACCGACTGGAAAGACAGCCGCCGCTGATTAACAATGGAGGTTTCTCAACCGAACCCTTACTTATGACTCTGCTGATTGCGCGACATGGCCAAACAGACTGGAACCTTGCGGGCCGGTGGCAGTCCACCAGCGATATTGCGCTTAATGCTCAAGGCCGGAATCAGGCTGCGGAACTTGCTGTCTTGCTCAGGGAGGCAGGCTACGCGCCGCGCCGTCTTATCTCCTCCCCGTTATCAAGGGCCCGGGAGACGGCGCAGATTCTCGGAGAAGAAATAGCATGTGCTGTTGAAACCGAGTTGGCGCTTACAGAACTTGACCTTGGAGATTTCGAAGGGCAGCTGGAATCCGATCTTCGTGCCAGAGACCCCGTCGGCTACGACGACTGGCGAGAGTCGTGCTACCTACGTGCAGCACCGGGAGGCGAGACAATCCACGATGTGGCGGCGCGGGTGGGTCAATTTGTCGCGGGAT
Organism: Pseudomonadota bacterium; assembly: GCA_018661145.1. Taxonomy (GTDB): domain Bacteria; phylum Pseudomonadota; class Gammaproteobacteria; order Arenicellales; family UBA868; genus UBA868. The sequence continues at coordinate 5,845 of JABJIU010000115.1, forward strand.
TGGACGATCACTCGGGAGATATCTTGATGGTCGGCCATCAAGGGGTAAACATGGCCATTAAGGCGCGGCTCAGTAACTGCTTCAGCCGTGAGTGTTTGTCATCATTTCGCCAGAAAAATGATGAAATTGATCTGTGGCAGTTGAGTCCGGCCCGTTCGCTCAGGCAGCTTAGGGTAAATCATGACTGATCTGTCCACCATTAACCTCGATGACGCTTGCGCGTACCTGTCGCAACGCGACAAGGGTCTGGCGAGGATCATCACCGATGTAGGCGCGTGTACGCTCGAAATCCGGAGTAACCGGTCGGTCTTTGAGTACCTCTGCCGATCGATTGTTTACCAGCAGTTAAGCGGCAAGGCCGCGGGCACGATACATGGGCGGATGCTAGATCTCTTTGTGCGACGTCGTGCGCGTGCAGAGGCACTACTCGACATGCCGATGGAGAGATTGCGCTCTGCAGGCCTGTCCCGGTCAAAGTCGTTGGCGCTTTACGACCTTTCTGAGCGCCAGGTCTCCGGTTTACTGCCTACCCGTCGCCGGTTGAACCAGATGACGGATCAACAGATCATCGATGCTCTGAGTCAGGTACGGGGCATCGGAGAATGGACGGTCCAGATGCTCCTGATTTTCTATCTCGGCAGATCGGATGTGCTGCCAAGCCGGGATCTTGGTGTGCAGAAGGGGTATCAGAAGATGCGCCGCTCGCGTGAATTGCCAGAACCATCACTTCTGACAAGGGCGGGTCTCAGATGGCGACCATATCGGTCAATCGCAACCTGGTATCTCTGGCGTTGCCTGGATATTGAGTTGCCGACGTCCTAGTTGCTCTGAGTGGACCCACCGGTCAGAAACCGGAAGCGATCCATGAGTATTTCCTGACTCTCCGTTCGGTCAGGGTCTACCAGAATACATTCCACGGGACAGACCTCGACGCATTGAGAGCTTTCAAAGTGACCCACACACTCGGTGCAGCGGGTCGGGTCGATCACGTAAAACTCCTCCCCCTGGGAAATGGCCTCATTGGGACATTCGGGTTCGCACACGTCGCAATTAATACACTCGTCAGTAATTAGCAGTGCCATGTCATGAAACCTCGGAGCGCCGCGGGGTTAGACTTCAGCGGCTCAGGCGCCGGACGAGCTTTTCATTGACCTGAGGATGAAGAAACTGTGAGACGTCTCCGCCATGAGAGGCGATTTCCTTGACCATAGAGGCTGATAAAAAGGTGTAGCGTTCAGACGGCGTCAGAAACATGGTCTCAATTGCAGAGTCCAGGCGGCGGTTCATGGCGGCCAGTTGAAATTCATACTCAAAGTCAGATACCGCCCGCAGTCCCCGTAGAACAACCTGGGCGTTTTCTGTCCGGACGCTGTCTATCAACAGCCCACCGAAGCCGATCACGCTGATGTTGTCGATATGGCTCAGCGACAGCTCTGCCATCTCAAGCCGCTCATCCAGCGTGAACAGCGGCTGTTTGGTCGGGCTGGCGGCAATGGCGACAACGACTTCTGTGAACAGCTGACTGGCCCGCTCAGCAAGATCGATGTGACCGCGGGTGATGGGGTCAAAGGTCCCCGGATAAATCGCTTTAGTGCTCATATGTCTGCTGACCCTCCTAACCGGCTACTTTCCGGTTGCGATACTACCAATCACGGCGTGAGTGATCCATAATTTATCTTGAGACCACGGCAAATTATATGGAGAGACGTAATGGACGTTGTCAGTTTTACTCGAATGGCGGACGGAACTAAAGCAGATTATCAGTTTCTGGACGAACAAGAAGGTGAATTTATAGACGGTCTGCCGGCTCGACTGCTGGAGGGTCTGAGTTCACTGAGTGAATCGTTTTCCGGTTATCCAGTCAGTCGACTGGAGCATTCGCTGCAGTCCGCAACCCGGGCACATCGCGCGGGAGAGTCTGAGGAATTTGTCGTTGCTGCACTGCTTCATGACATTGGTGACCTGCTTGCGCCACGGTCACATAGCGAGATGGCAGCGTCGATTCTCCGGCCGTTTGTTTCCGAGAAAACCTACTGGATCGTTAAGCACCACGGTCTTTTTCAGATGTACTACTACGCCCACCATCATGGCGGGGATCGCAACGCCCGCGAGCGTTTCCTCGATCACCCATGGTACGAGGATGCCGTTCGGTTTTGTGAGGAATACGATCAGAACTGCTTCGATCCTGATTACGACAGCGAGTCGTTGTCCTTCTTTGAGCCGATGGTGCAACGGGTCTTCAGTAAAGAAAATTCCTTCGATGAGGAACGGGTTGCCCGCACGGGGGTTCAGCCTGGCTGATCAGGCCAAGCCGCCAAGATCCACTGCATCGCTGGTGGTGTTCGTATAGAGGCGGTAGGAGACCTGGCCCGTCTGCTTTTTGCGCAGTAGGGTCCAGCCCTCCGGAATGGCTGGCACCTCGTCGGCTGAGCATTCGACATAGATCCGGGCCTGGGGCTTGAGCAACTGATAACGGCTCAGTCTTCGAAGGCTGCGTTCAACCAGTCCGGTCCCGAACGGCGGGTCCACAAAAACGATATCGAACTGCTGGGCACATGAAGTCATCCATTCAAGTGATTCCGCGCAATGCGTGATGACCTGTTGTGCGCGCAGGAGAGATGTGGTTTCTTTGAGTTGGGCGCAGCAGGTTTTGTGCACTTCCACTAGAGTGACGGCTCGCGCGCCTCGTGATGCAGCCTCGAATCCCAGGGCACCGCTTCCGGCAAAAAGATCTAGGCACTCAGCGTTAAAGATAACGTGAGACAGCCAGTTAAACAGCGTTTCGCGCACGCTATCCGGAGTGGGCCTGAGGTCTGCTCCGCCGTTGAAGCGGATTAGACGCTTTTTCCACTCCCCTCCGATGATGCGTAAACGGCCGCGCTGCACGGTACGAGAAGAACTCAATCGAATGATCCCTCACACGTTTCTTTGACAGGGGATGATAGGATAGTTAGAAGTTAATAAGAATGGTTTTGTTTCTGAATTCCTGCCCTGATCACGCGATATCCATGGCTTCTCATACAAAAAATTCAAGTCTTTTTACGCGCCTGAAAAAAACCCGCACGGCACTGTCCGATGGACTCGCCAGTCTTTTTAGGGGCAATCACGTGCGTTTTGATGATGCCGTCTACGATGATCTGGAAGACCAGCTCATCATGGCAGATCTTGGTGTGGAAGCAAGTGCCGAGGTAGTCTCGGTACTTCGGGAACAGGTCCGAACAGCTCAAATTGAATCGTCCGAGGCCTTGAAAAAAGCGCTGATCGGCCAACTTTCGTTGATGCTGAGAAAGGCAGAACGCAAGCTGGTACTGGGGAGTGACTCTCCCAAACCGATGGTGATACTGATGGTGGGCGTCAATGGTGTTGGCAAGACCACCACGACAGCCAAGTTGGCCGCGCATTTTCAGGCCGGCGGTCACTCGGTGGTGTTGGGTGCCTGCGATACGTTTCGGGCTGCGGCCATTGAGCAGTTGCAGTCGTGGGGCGACCGGCTGGGAATCCCGGTGATCGCGCAGACTCTTGGGGCAGACGCAGCAGCAGTCGCGCATGA
>JABJIU010000112.1 GCA_018661145.1 Pseudomonadota bacterium
GAGGCACATTCGGAAATATTCGTGTTCGCAATCAGCTCGCTCCCGGTACGGAGGGTGGGTGGACAACCGACTTTACGACAGGTGAGATGACGTCCATATTTGCGGCAAGCGAGCACTACCGAGCCGAGGACACAACGCTTGTCGTGCTGGCTGGCAAGGACTACGGCATGGGCTCGTCCCGGGACTGGGCTGCCAAGGGTACGTACTTGCTTGGCGTTCGGGCAGTCATTGCAGAATCCTATGAGCGGATTCACCGATCGAATCTCGTCGGAATGGGTGTCGTGCCGCTCGAGTATGTGGGCGGGCAAACTGCAGCCTCGCTCGGTCTTACTGGCAGTGAGCGGTTCAGCATTAATTGGGGCGACAAGTTTGGGCCGCGCCAGACTGTCACAGTCTCGGCACGATCAGACTCCGGAGACGTCACAGCCTTCGAGGCGATGCTCCGCGTCGATACGCCGGTCGAGGTGGCCTATATTGAGAACGGTGGGATTTTGCACACCGTGCTCAGGCGGATGGCCGCGGCTGCGACGTCGACCGTGTGAACTGATTGCTGCATACAACACAAAGAAACACGGCATACTTCGGCGGTCGAAGTATGCCGTGTTCTTGTTTCTGTATTCCTGGCATGACCATGAACACAAAGTGGGGGGGCAGTTGGAAAATCAGGCGTTGATAGCTTCAAATTCGCCTGATGGGGAGGGGTCCTTCCAGGGCATGTCTGCGAAGAGTGAACTCTCAAGTGAGTCGTCTTGCAGAATCAGGTTGTCAATCAGATGCTCATCAATAATGGCCTGAAGATGTGTTCGTCCGCGGCTTTTGGCCGCGCGTGCTTCTGTGAGATGCAGTGGGTCAGGGGTTGTTGAGTCGTTAGTTGTCATGTGTCTCTGTCCTTCAGAGTGGGGCCTCATCAAACTGGTGCAGTCAGTTACTGAGTGTGGAAGCCTCGTGGTTCGATGTATTCGTATTCTTTCGCAGTCTGTCTACTTGGACCTGTGCGAAGGCACGGGCCGTATGGAGCAGACAATCAGGCGAGGGAATGATTGTTTCGCCCTTTTCCAAATATTTTCGTATCAGGTATTTGAAGGCCCCGCGGCAAATCGCCTCAGCCTGTGGGGCAGTGACATGAGGCCGAACGGAGAGATAAAGTTCCTCATAACAGGCCTCAAATGCGGACAAAACAGCGTTTGCTGTGTCTTCTTGTGACATTTTGGGGCTCTCCTTGCAATTCCCCCAGACCGGGGGCCATGCGAGACAAGCACGAGTGGGGGTAGGTTCTTTCGGCTGCCCTGAAAAAGAATACATGTTGAATCAGGTCCCTCTGAAAGGGTCGGACCGGCAGCAGTGTTCTCTCGCCTGACCCATTGGAGACCACGCAATGTCAGAGAACCTCTTATTGGCCTGGATTCGCTCGCTCTCGACCGTGGACCAGTCTCGGCTTGTCGCCCGAATTCTCAGGAGCGATGCGTTGCCAGCTGTGACGGTCCTCTCAGCCTTTTCAGAGGCGTCAGGACTCTCTTCGATGGAAGTATCGGGGCTGTTGCCCGCTGCAATTCGCTACGCAGAAGCCGCCGCCGCCGAACTGATTCATACGCCCACATTGTGTTCGGCCTCGCGGCGCGTCAGCTAGCAGGATCTTCCGCCGAAAAACAGCAGTCAAGGCAGACATTCCTGCCTGATGTGCCATGCTGCTGGGCATGGCGATTCGACCTCGAATTGACGTTTTGAAACGACATGCAAGCGCGTTCACTGAAGGCGTCCTCGGGCGGGATCTCCCTGATGCCGAGCGGTGGACGCGGGCGAGCCTGGTCAGATGCCGCGGACCATGGTGTTTGCGATGCGGGCATTCTGCCCCGCGGCCTCTTTCAATCACAGAGGGGTGTCCGTATTGCCTACAGACGCGGGGTGTTTTGGATGGTGTGTGTAGAGTGGGTCAGTACCAAGATGGCTGCGCAGCCTTGGTGCTGGCCTTGAAGTTTCGTCGGTGGTGGGAACTCGCTCGTCCGCTCGGACAAAGACTCGCCTGGTCATTGCGTGCGCACATAGGGGCGGGGCGAGTGGCGCAGTCTGTGGTCGTCCCGGTGCCCATGCCACTCATTCGCAGATGGAAGCGGGGGATTGATCATGCAGGAATGCTTGCCCAGGAGGTGGCACGGGTGTGCGACGCCACGTACTACAGGGCGCTGTGGCGGCGAGGCAGTGTGGCTCAGGCGGGGGCCTCGCGGACTGCGCGGCACCGAGCCACGGCCCGCGGATGGCATGTACATCTCCGTGCCAGATCACGACTTCAGGGGCGTGATGTCGTCTTGGTGGACGACGTATTGACCACTGGCCGAACGGCACGAATTGCAGGTGGATTGCTCCGCGAGGCCGGGGCGAGATCGGTCACACTTGGCGTGATTGCGGTGGCCGATTCAACGTGAAGAATGATCAAAAAAAGGCGGAATGGGGGGAGTGGGGTGGTTGACACGGGCTGGGGGTTTGATACGATCCCTCGCTCGCCCTGATTTGGGGCGTTGCTTTGTTCTTTGACAAGTGGACAGTCGATACGCCGCGAGGATGTCGCCGGAATGTTGGACCTTTCACAGGGTCTTGCAGGATGGCGAAAAACTTGGGCGACGGATTACAGCCCCGTCGTCCATGAAACATTCTTGTGAAACCAGATCGAGTCATATTCCAGAAATACACGATCGTGTCAAGTTCGCTTCGGCGGGCTTGGCAGTAGTAATGATTCTAAAAAACCCCGATGACAATAGCCGGTCATCGGGCCTGGTTCTTCTGGAACCAGGTTGACCGCCGATGTTCACCTTGTGTGAGCATCGGACCGTCCAGGCTTCTTATTTCTTCTATGCGAAGAAGCGTCATGCCCCTTGGGGCGTGACGATGTCATTCAATTGAAGAGTTTGATCCTGGCTCAGATTGAACGCTGGCGGCATGGCTAAAACATGCAAGTCGAACGATGAAAGCACCTTCGGGTGTGCATGAAGTGGCGAAAGGGCGAGGAATACGTTCCTACGTACCCCAAGGTCAGGGATAGCCCCGGGAAACTGGGAGTAATACCTGATAATATCTCCGGATCAAAGGCTTCGGCCTCCTTGGGAGCGGGGAACGCCCTATCAGGTTGTTGGTGAGGTAACGGCTCACCAAGCCTAAGACGGGTAGCGGGTGTGAGAGCATGACCCGCCGCATCGGGACTGAGACACTGCCCGGACTCCTACGGGAGGCTGCAGTAACGAATATTCCGCAATGCGCGAAAGCGTGACGGAGCAATGCCGCGTGTGGGATGAATCTCTTCGGAGTGTAAACCACTGTCAGAGTTTAGGAACTCAATGACCAGACTCAAAGGAAGGGCCGGCTAACTTCGTGCCAGCAGCCGCGGTAATACGAAGGGCCCGAGCGTTAATCGGAATCACTGGGCTTAAAGCGTGCGTAGGCGGACTTGAAGGCACCTTGTGAAATCCCTCGGCTCAACCGAGGAACTGCAGGGTGAACCATGAGTCTCGAGACAGGTAGAGGTTGTCGGAACGATAGGTGGAGTGGTGAAATGCGTTGATATCTATCGGAACGCCAATGGAGAAGTCAGGCAACTGGGCCTGTTCTGACGCTGAGGCACGAAAGCGTGGGGAGCGAACGGGATTAGATACCCCGGTAGTCCACGCCGTAAACGATGCGTACTAGGTTGGGGAAGCTCTGACGCTGTTCCCGGCTGAAGCAAAAGTATTAAGTACGCCGCCTGGGGAGTACGGTCGCAAGGCTAAAACTCAAAGGAATTGACGGGGGCTCACACAAGCGGTGGAGCATGTGGCTTAATTCGAAGCAACGCGAAGAACCTTATCCTGGGCTTGACATGTACGAATTAGCCTGTTGAAAGACAGGTGACGCCTTCGGGTGGAACGTACACAGGTGCTGCATGGCTGTCGTCAGCTCGTGCTGTGAAGTGTCGGGTTAAGTCCCTTAACGAGCGCAACCCCTGTCGTTAGTTGCTAACACGTAATGGTGAGGACTCTAACGAGACTGCCGGTGTTAAACCGGACGAAGGTGGGGATGACGTCAAGTCCGCATGGCCTTTATGCCCAGGGCTGCACACGTGCTACAATGGCAGATACAGAACGATGCAATACCGCGAGGTGGAGCAAATCGCGAAAATCTGCCCCAGTTCGGATTGGAGGCTGCAATTCGCCTCCATGAAGTTGGAATCGCTAGTAATCGCGGATCAGCATGCCGCGGTGAATACGTTCCTGAGCCTTGTACACACCGCCCGTCAAGCCATGGAAGCTGGTAGCGCCTGAAGTCGCCACGATTCAGTGGTGCCCACGGCGAGACTGGTGACTGGGACTAAGTCGTAACAAGGTAGCCGTAGGGGAACCTGCGGCTGGATCACCTCCTTTCTAAGGGATTTCCTTAGACCCGGATGTAGAAGTGATAGTTGTCCGATTTCGGGCAGCACAACCCACTTCTTCGCAGGGAGACCTGCACCGGGTAGTCAGGACAACCTCGTCCATGTACCGAGGGCTTCGGCCCAACGTGATGGACATCTGTGCCGCGAGGCGCAGAGAAGCGCATATCGACTGTTTACTTGTCTTGGAACAAAGCCAAGAAAGCGGACCGACTTTTGTCGGTCCGCTTTTTTTGCGCCGGGCCAATCGCCGTCCCAGGCCTCTGCCCCCGCATTTACTC
>JABJIU010000224.1 GCA_018661145.1 Pseudomonadota bacterium
ATTCGGCGCTGCGTTTTATGATGTTCTACAACAATGTCTTGGGCAGGCTGGAAAAGAAACACATTATCTCCCGTCATGACGCCTACCATGGGAGCACTTATCTTGCCGCTGCCGTGTCAGGAAAAACCCGGGATAAGAGTTGGCTCGATACAAGGCTCGATACAGTACATTTTATTTCATCTCCCAATCCCTACCGTCGGCCGGAGGGGATGAGTGTGGACGCCTTCAAACAGTTTTTAATCAAAGAACTGGAGGATAAGATCCAGGAGGTCGGCCCGGATAAGGTAGGCGCTTTCATTGCAGAGCCGATACTTGCCTCTGGAGGGGTTATTGTCCCTCCGCCGGGCTACCATGCCGCGTGTCTCGAGATCTGCCGCCGCCATGACATCATATATATATCGGATGAAGTGGTGACCGGATTCGGTCGCTTGGGCCACTGGTATGCATCCGAACCTGTTTTCGATATCACGCCGGACATCATTATTTCGGCCAAGGGTCTGACTTCTGGGTATATCCCCCTGTCCTGTGTGATCATTTCGGATAGGTTGATTCAGGCGGTCAGTGGCGACAGCGACCGCGGCTCCGTGTTTTCCAATGGCTTTACCTACTCGGGTCATCCAGTGGCTTGCGCGGCGGGAATTGCCAATATGGAAGTCTTTGAATCGCAGGGACTGCTTGAGAATGCACGGGAGGTGGGCCCCTATATGCAGACTCAGTTGCAAACCTTGTCGGATCTTCCCATCGTGGGCGATATCCGTGGCATGGGGTTGATGGGTTGTGTTGAGTGTGTTGTCAGCCAGGAGAGCCGAGAACCCCTGGAATTGGACTACGAGGTAGGCAGTCGAATCGATCAGCACTGCCAGGCGCTGGGTTTGTTGGTTCGACCACTGATCAATATGTGCGTAATGTCTCCGCCGCTATGCATCACCCGCGAACAGGTCGACGAAATGGTCGGCATCCTTCGTGAAGGGATCGTACGTACCATGGATGATTTGAACAAAGAGGGAGTGACAACCTTCGATTGAGCGATCCTATTGAGCAGATCCGATAACGATCATGACTGAAACACTGGTAATTGCCTTTACCACTTTTTTTGCCACTATCGGCCCAATCGATATAGCGGTTGTGTACGCCGCGTTATCACGCGGAATGCCGCCCCGGCAGCGTTGGCGCACTGCTGTGCGCGCTGTATTTCTGGCCTCCTGCCTGCTATATGCATTTGTCCTGTTTGGCCAGGTACTCCTTGACCGCCTTGGTATTTCTATTCCGGCGTTGCAGACTGCCGGTGGCATCCTGTTGTTTCTAGTAGGGCTGGATATGGTTTTCGCACGTCACTCCGGCGTGGTGTCGACGACCCAGGATGAGGATCGAGAAGCTCGTGAGAGAAAGGACGTCGCGGTATTCCCGCTTGCCACCCCTTTAATCGCGGGGCCGGGCGCAATTGGTGCCGCTATCTTGCTGATGACCAATGCGGGAGACGATGTATATCAGCAACTGGCAGTGGTCACGAGCCTGAGCTTCGTGCTCCTGTTGACTCTGGTGTTAATGTTTGTGTCAGGTCAGGTACAGCGCCTGCTGGGTGTGACCGGTATGAATGTGGTCAGCCGGATATTCGGGCTCCTCTTGACGGCGCTTGCCGTGCAGTTTGTGTTCGATGGAATTAAGGGATCGGGCCTAATCAACGTTTGAGCGGTGGTGACGACGGATTGTGTGTCTGGGCGTACTCGTGACAGACGCGCCAGTCCTCTGCAAAGTGGGTGCGGATTCGGTCGAGGCTGTCCGGGTGGATCAGCGGACTGGGATCAAGCAATGATTCGGGGACCAGTTTCCCAGCGCCCAGGATGCCATAGCAGGCCCACAGCCTCAGACGTCGTTGCACCCGGTGAAGTCCAGGATGCCGGACCGGTTTGGGAATCTCGGAAAAAAGATGCTTTCCCGTCCGCCGCATGATTTTGAGTTGGTTGTCGCTCCACGAGCTGTGAACCGCTGACAGATCAATCTGGTCACGCCGGTAGCGAGCGCCAGTGAATGCACACAATTTATCAATAAGCGTAAATGGGTCCGTTTTCAGTTCCTCATGGAAAAGGACCAGTGGACTTGAGTTGAAGCGTTTCTCAATGGCCTCGATCATCGGCATGAAGCGCATTTGTCCCTCGCCCCAGACGAGCGGTTCAGGGCTATCGAGATCTGCATAACGCTCAAAGTCCATACTGCCCCCATTCTTGAGGTAGCGTCGGTAATGGGAGGCGATCCAGCCGTCATGCCGACGGAGCACCAGGATGATCCGTGCATCGGCCTTGAAGGCAGAAAATTCATCAAGGCGCTGAGTCAATCGGTAGGCGGCCTCGCGCGAGATCAGATAGCGTTGATCACGGCTCCGTTCGATCAGGCCCCGGTAACCGCGGTAACGGTCGCGGGGGATATAACGTATACCCTCCAGCTTAGGAAAAATCTGGTTCTGTAGATAGGTCGAGGCGGCTTTACCCAGACCAACGTGATAGAAAATCTGGTATTCGTTGGGATTTCGCGCCACGTTGTGCCAGCGGACTTTTGCCCTTAGTTGACGCGCTCGGTCTGCGCGCGTTGGGCCAGATAGTTCATCAGGTCAATGAGTTCGTTGTGACCCCCGGCCCAGGACACTTTGGTTCGGTATTTCCCGTCGATAATGATTGTTGGCACACCGTCCGTTTCGTATCGACCGGACATGTCGGCGGCGTGTGCGACCATGGAATCGACACCAAAAGAATTGAAGGTATCGAGTATGGGCTGCGGCTCGAGACCCTGTTCTGCCACCCAATCGGCCACCTGCTCAACCGATCTAAACCGTTTTTGCTCTTCATGGATTGCTTCAAAGTAAGGCTCGTGCAACCGGTCTACCAGGCCAAGGGCGACAAAGGTGTAATAAACCCGTGCATCAAACTCCCACGAACGGTTAAGAACTGCGGGGAGTCGGACGAATTCCACGAATTCGGGTTTGTTCTTTAGCCATTTGTTTAGGTAGGGCTCCAGAGCAAAGCAGTGTGGACAGCGGTACCAGAAGAGTTCGAGCACTTCGATCTTGTCGCCCGTATGTACGGGCTGGGTTACCTGAAGCTCAAAGAAGTTGACGTCCTGCTGATATTCCTGGGCTGCGCTCGGAAGACTCAAAACCAAAAAGAGGCTCAGGGTGCTTAAGACTTTATTCATCAAAGTTTCCTCTGGAGGGATGCTTTTGTCAGTTGAGGCGAGCGCTAAGCAGGCCTCGAAGCCCGCCGAAGCTGCCATTGCTCATCATCACAATGCGGTCACCGGGTTCTGCCGTGTCACAGACCTTATCAACGATCTCTAAAACGGAATCACAGACAGTAATTTTAGCCCCCTCCGCCAAAGGTGTCAGTTCCGAAGGATCCCAATCAAGATCATCCCGCCGAAGGATAATGGCCATGTCGGCGATCGACAGCGCCCGCGCGAGTTCCGCACGGTGAACCCCGCGCTTCATGGTGTTGGAGCGGGGTTCTAGGATTGCGATTAGTTTTCCACGGCGCTCCAGGGCCTGAAGTGAGTGCAGAGTTTCACGAACCGCCGTGGGGTGGTGCGCGAAGTCGTCGAATAACGCGATTGATGATGAAGGGTTGGTCCGCTCAAGGCGACGCCTGGGCGCCTGAAATTCAGTCAGC
>JABJIU010000146.1 GCA_018661145.1 Pseudomonadota bacterium
CCGCCTGCGCAAAATCGTGCTGCTCTTGAGAGATGGTAATACCGGTGACCCGGCACCCATATTCACGTGCGGCATGGATGGCAAAGCCGCCCCAGCCACAGCCCACCTCAAGCACATGCGTCTCGCCCGACAACGACAACTTGGCGCAAATACGCTCCAACTTATTACGGGCTGCCTGCTCCAGCGGATCGTCGGCGTTACGAAATATGGCACTTGAGTAATTCATGGCCGGGTCAAGAAACAGCGAAAAAAGATCGTTGCCAAGGTCATAGTGCTCGGCGATATTCCGACGGCTGCCCGTACGTGAATTACGGCGACGATGATGGAACGCCGCTGCTGCCCGGGCGGCCCAACGCGACCAGCCCTGATCTAGACCATCTGTCAGCTGGGGATTTCGGGCAAAGAGCGCAATCAGGGTCGTAAGATCGTCGCTGTCCCAGTTACCCGCCATCCAGCCCTGCGCTGCACCCAGGCTTCCGCGCAGAACAAGGTCGGTATAGAAGTCGGGACCGTGCACCACCAGATGTGCCGTAGCGCCCTTGCCATCGCCCAAGGTCAGGGTGTCTCCACCCTCGGTGAGTACCAGCTTACCGGCAAGTCGCTGAAGTCGATGGATCAGTACTTCCCTGCACTTTCTCTCAAACCACGATGGCCCGGCGACCTGATCGGCCGCACCAGACACTGCTACGTTATCGTTCAAACCCTCTCTCTCCTGCGCGTGTTGCCTGATCGTTATGTTGCGTCTGGGTGCGGCACAAAAGGCACACGCTTCACCCAGAGGCGAAAAGCCTGCCAGTAAATCGCGGTAATGACCTGTAGGGTCATCAGCGGGAACCGGGCCAGGGATCGTCTCAGCGACCGGCCGCTGAGTGCGCACGATCGCAGGTCAAGGGCGGCGGAGAATATCTCTCTCCCGTCCTCGAAAGAAGACATTTTGACCCGAAGCCTGTCGTCGGGTCGTGAAAACTCCCAGCGGTATCGTTGCTCCATCCGCATAAAAGGCGACACATGAAAGGCTTTATCAAACTCAAAGACTTTGTCCGCTGAATCAACGCCATGGGGATAATGCATCACGTAACAATGCTGCTCACCCCAGGGCGTGTTGTTAACCTCCGCGACGATATGCTCGACGTGCTTGCCCGATGCGTCCCAGCAGAAATAGAAACTGACCGGGTTCATGCAGTAACCGAAGTACCGAAGATGCGTAAGCAACGTGATGGGGCCGTCCGGACGGCTGCCCCCCTCACGTGCGACCAGTGAAGCTACTGCCTCTTTCAGCGGCTGCGCCGGATCGCCTAGATGATCGGCGCGACGAAACCACGCGAGCGCGGGTCGCGTTGCCGACCATAGCCAGTACCGATCAAAGAGCTTAGGCAGCTCATCGAGATCCAGGTACATCATAAAGAGGCGATAACAGAAACCGTGCGGTTGGGGACGCGTTCGCTGGTGATACACCCTGCCCGTATACAGTCGGCTATTCAAAATGGCCTCTCTACACCGAAGGCGTCACAGACAGAGACAGCGCTACGCACACCGTCTTCATGGAACCCAAAACCCCAGTAAGCACCGCAGTAACTCAGTCCCCGCCGTCGGATCATTTTGGGGTGACTGGCCTGGGCCTTATCGCGCCCCGGCACAAACAGCGGGTGGCGCACCGTCTCTTGATGCAAAATCTGATCCGGTTGCAGATCCTCCTGTTGATTCAGCGAGACACAGAACGTCGTGGGGCTCTCAAGTGCCTGCAACTTGTTCATGTTGTAGGTCACACAGGTGCCGTCCTGCCCCCCTTTGCGGATACGGTAATTCCAGCTCGCCCACGCACGCCGGGTCCGGGGCAGAACACGGGTATCCGAGTGCAGGCAAACCACGTTGTCCTGGTAGGGAAAGGTGCCCAGAAGTGCTTGCTCCTCATCCTCGGCGTCCGCCAGCAGCGCAAGACTGGTATCGGCGTGCGTTGCGAGAACCGCCTCGTCAAAAGTCTGCCTCCCCCCATCAGTAAAGCAGACCTCGACACCCCGACCCTTGCGGGCGACCCCCATCACGTGTTGATTGAGACGGAGCCGCGAGCCCAAGTGACCCGCTAACCGCTCAACGTAGTGACGGGAACCTCCACTCACGGTGCGCCATGCAGGGCGGCTGCCGATCTGGAGCATCTCGTGATTGCGCAAGAATTCCAACACAAAGCGCATCGGGAAATTCCGGAACGTCTGCGTGTCACAGGACCATAGCGCGCCGCCCAGCGGCAGCAGATAGCGCGCCAGCAAAACATTACTGTATCCATGCTGTTGGGCAAAATCGCCGACCGTGATGTGATCCTCAATTCCCGATTTCAGACTCTGGGTGCCGTCCCGGTTAAAGCGCAAGATGTCCTTCAGCAAACGCCACGTATCGGGTCGCAGCACGTTGGACCGCTGTGCAAAGAAGGTGTTCAGGCTGGATCCGCTGAATTCAAAACCGCTCTCATCGCAACGGACGCTGAAACTCATATCGGACGGCTGAGACCTGACGCCCAGGGAGTCAAAGAGCGCACTCAGCAGCGGGTAATGCACAAAATTAAAAACAATGAAGCCGGTGTCTATGGCAATAGTGGAACTGCCGTCACGTACGTCGACCGTATGGGCATGTCCCCCGGGACGCCCCGCCGCCTCAAACACGGTTACGTTGTGCTGACGACCAAGGCCCAGCGCGCACGTCAGTCCGGACACCCCGGCCCCCACAACCGCGATATTCAACGACGGCTCCGGCCAGCCTCGATAATTTTTCTCGGTACGGGTCGAAGGTTCCAAACCAACCCCAACATCTGCAGGAGTCGCAGCCCGAGGTAGGACAGGTCGAGCTCCCACCAGTAGAAACCCTGCCTTGCTGCGCCGGGGTAACGATGGTGATTGTTATGCCACCCCTCGCCCAGCGTCAGCAACGCCAGCGCGGCGTTGTTGCGGCTGTGATCCGGCGTGTCAAAGCGCCTCCTGCCGAAACGATGGGCAAGCGAGTTGATGGTGTAGGTCGCGTGGTAAAGCGCGGTCGTCGATACGAAAAACCCCCAAACCAACGTCTGCCATCCATGGGTCTGCCACTCGGGGTGTGCGACCGCCGCCCAATCACCTATGTAGAAACAAAGTCCTGCCACAGCGACGAGTGGCAACCAATCGACACGCTCGAGCCAAACCAACTCTCGGACCTTTCGCAGGTCACCGATCTGAGCCCACCGTATCGAAAACGCATCACGGGTCAGGAACCACACGAGGTGACTGAACCAGAAACTGTCGGTCTGCGGGGAGTGCGGATCGAGTTCCGTGTCAGAATGAATATGGTGCTGCCGGTGATGACTCGCCCACCATAGCGGCCCACGCTGACCCGCCGTACAACCCAGCACCGCAAACACAAATCTCAATAGCCGGCTGCTCTCAAAGGCCCGATGTGCAAAGTAACGGTGATAAAAAGCCGTAATGAAAAACATCCGGCTGATGTACATTGTGACCGCCAGCAGGACCGCGAATCCGCTGGTCCCTGTCCAGAGGACACCCAGGCAGCCAAGATGCACTCCAACAAATGGCACCAAGCGCCACGGATCCATGCAGCGCGGTGAACGCAAGGGGTTGCGCCCAAGGTAGCGGTCATCATTGCTCAGCCAGTAGATAAAAGTCTGCCAGCGCGAAGGTCTCAGTAACCCATCTTCCAACTGCGGTTTCAAAGTGCGGAGCCCTACAGGTCTTCGGTAACGGCGTCAGGAAACGCCACCAGCGCGGTCGTTCCCTCCCCCGGAGCGCTGCGCAGTGTTACTGGCCAGCCAAAACGGTCTGAGATTTTGCCCACGATGTTAAGCCCGACACCATGTCCCCCGGGACGGGCCTGACTGCCCCGACTGAAGACATGGAAGGCAAGATCCTGATCCTGCTTAGACATACCGATACCCGTATCGGTGATGGTCACTTCAGTGCCCTGAATAGAAACCATGACGGAGCCTTCATCAGTGTAGGTGCAGGCATTGCGCAACAGGTTATTCAGCACTACCGACACTACGCGCTCCGGAGCTCTGACCAGCAAGCGGTTAAAGAAATCGGTCTTCACGGTGACCGACCGATCCTCCAGAAGTATCGATGCCCGGTCAACCTCTTCCGCAAGGAGGTCGTTAACACAGACCATACTGGCTTCGATATTCCGGTCGGGCTCCCGTGCCAGCAGCAAAAATGCCTCTACGAGGTTGGTCATCTGCACCGCTGCACGTTGGATCTTGGTCACCGGTTTTCGAACTCTTTCCGCCAGCGCATCGTCTTTCAGTACGAGATCACAGGCAACCCGCATCACCGTCAGGGGACTGCGCAGTTCATGACTCACATCGCGGGTGAACTCACGTTCACGCGCGACAAAGTCGCTGACACGCTGCAAAAGATGTTTGAGCGCGTCCCCCAGAACCACGATCTCCCGATCCGTCCCTTGGGGAAGATCACTGACGTCGAAATCAGGGCTTTGTGATGACTCCAACTTCAGCGACTCAACCTGGTCTGCGAGCCTGGCGACCGGAGAAACAGAACTTCGATAAAAACGGTAGACCAGAAACAGGGAGGCATAGACGAAAATCAGGACAAGTGCCAACGGCACCAGACCAAACCATAAGGACAGCGCCCGGACCTGCTCGCCTTCAAAAATAAGAATCAGTCGGTCACTTTGGCGCTCTGAGACCAGTGCATTGTAGGAATGGTGATGTCCCTTCAGATCATGAAATCCTGGGCCGAGATTACGTAGTTCCTCTGGAATTTTTGGATCATCATGAAAATACGCCGTGAGGTTACGGGTATCGGGTAGTGGAAACTGGGGGTTCTCCTGTCGCTGCTTCCAGAAATATTCTGCCTCGAGATCCAGCGCCTGGCGGACCAGCAGTTCTTCCATGACCCAGCCTGCGCCCCAAGTACCGAGGACGGCTGCGAAGGCCACCAGAACAAGGTGAAAGGTAATCGTCCGCGAAAAACGCCGGACGCCGCCAGTACTAATGGGCGGCATCCGGATCACACAGCCGGTAGCCGATCCCTGGCAGCGTCTGCAGGTAGGTCTTTTCGAAGGGCTTATCAATCACTTTGCGCAGGTTGTACATGTGACTACGCAATGTATCGCTATCCGGCAGCATATCTCCCCAGATTTCCCGCTCCACGTCCTGACGCGAAACCACGCCGGGGGAGCGTTCCATCAGGATTTTAAGCAGCTTGTAACCGATTGGAGAAAGGATAAGTTCCTGATCGTCCCTCTTGACCACGACCGACTTCTGATCGAATTCGATCCGCCCGACGCAAAGGGTATCTTGCACAGAGGGTGCCGCGTGGCCTCTGCGGATGAGTGCGCGCACTCTCGCCTCAAGTTCCTCTATTTCAAAGGGCTTAACCAGGTAATCATCTGCCCCGAACTCAAAACCTTTCAGTTTGTCCTCGAGCGTGTCCCGGGCGGTGAGCATCAGCACCGGGGTGGTTTTCCCCATTTTCTCACGTAACTCCCGACACATCGACAGGCCGTCACGCCGGGGAAGCATAAGGTCGAGAATGATGGCATCGTATTCATTTTGAGCAACCAGGTTGATGCCAACCTCTCCATCCGGAGCATAATCTAACTCGTATCCCACATCTTCCATGTAGTCGTAGACCAGCTCAGCGATGTCCTGATGGTCCTCGACCAGCAACACGCTGCCCTTACTTTGGAGTTCCATAATTTAAGTATCCTATTAATTCGAGCCCGAATTCTGGGCTTCAAACGTGATATCTACGTGAATCAGGATTTTTGGCATCGCGGGGGCCAGGGAAACAGCGCGCTGGTGACGCTCGCGTAGCCGGCATATTCCGGACGTCGGGACGGCATCTCACGTTCCATCCGGGTTACCCCCGTGAAACTGAGTATCGACCACGTCAGTAACAAAGGCGCAAACAGAGTCCAGCCACCATCACCGACAAGAGCAAGTCCGAAAACTGACCATGCCATGCACAATTCCCCAAAATAGTTTGGGTGTCGACTGTATCGCCAAAGCCCTGTCCTGAGTACGCCGGTGCCATCATCCGCACGGGTAAATTTAGCAAGTTGTCGGTCGGCGGCCGTCTGGATCACAAACCCGACGAGCCACAAGCCCATCATCAAGACATCAACGAATCCAAATGCGTCCGGCCTAGCCATCACCACCGCTAGCGGCACCGCCGTAACAAACCCCATTGCACCCTGAAGCATAAAGATTCCCGGCAGGCTTTTCAGTCCGAAGCCCCTGCCCCAACTCGAACGGATCTCGGTATAGCGTCTATCTTCACCGCCAAGGGCAATTCGAGATATCACCATGACTGACAGCCGAAGGGCGGCTACCGTGATCCCGGCGAGTGTTACCCAGGCGATGGGCGATGGCGACAAGGCGCTGAGTAGGTATATGGCAGCACTGCCGACACTCATCCACGGCCAGAAGACATCGGCAACACTGGCATCATGCTTCGCAAGACTGATGGCCCAAGCCAGCAGCGACACCAGTGCGCACCAGAGGGCAGCCTGTATGAAGGGGTTGCTTAACATTTTTTTCGCGTAAGGTCTTTAAACTCCTATTTTCTCATCTCCACTGTGAATGCTCCATGCTGTTGCAGTTTGGGAAAAGCTGGCGAAGCGCGATTGAAACCACAGAATTTGGATAACAGTACCCTTGAAACCTCCCATTATTATTTGGCTACGCCAGGATCAACGACTTAGCGATCACCCGGCCCTCGCGGCTGCCGAGGCAAGCAAAAGAAAAGTGATCCCCTGTTATGTGCTGGACACCCGCGATACGCGTCCTTGGCGGCCCGGCGGTGCGAGCCGCTGGTGGCTCTACCATAGCCTGTCAGAAATGGGTCAGCGCATCCGCGAGCAGGGTGGAGACCTGTTGCTCAAGCACGGTGATCCGGTCAACATCATCACAGAGCTTGCGCTTGAAGTCGGGGCGAGCACTGTTTACTGGAGCCGTGCCGTCGAGCCTCACTGCCGCTGCGATGAGGCTGCCCTGGCATCCGCTCTTGAGACGCATGGGATTGGCTCAGAAGGTTTTGCGGGTAATCTGCTCTTTGC
>JABJIU010000107.1 GCA_018661145.1 Pseudomonadota bacterium
GTGACCCTGTCGGTCGGGGCACGTACGGTCAAAACGTTGACAGACTAAACATGTAGTCGCCGGTGTGTGGCGGATTTACGGACGCGGGTTCGATTCCCGCCGCCTCCACCATTTTCTTGCCCTATGCTGCCCAATCGACTGAAGAGCACTGACTTCTCCTTCAATGCCTCAACTTGATCCCCTGTTTCAACCACTGACGATCAATGGCCTCGTTATAAAAAACCGGTTCCTGAGCACCAGCCATGCACCCGGTTATACCCTGCAGGGCAACATCACTGAGCGGTATATCCACTACGAGGCCGAAAAAGCTAAAGGTGGCGTTGGTCTGTTGCAATTTGGCGGTGCTACCTCTGTCGCGGTCGAGGGTTCTTACCACTACGGCCAGATCAACGGTTCTGTGGATGACATCATTCCGCAATATCGACGCATTGCCGGGGCCATCCATGCGCATGGAGCGGTGTGTACCATTCAACTCCGACACGGCGGCCGGCAAGAACGCTGGGACCACGATCAGTGGCTACCAGCTTTTTCTCCTTCGACCACCCGCGAGCTCAATTTTGGTGTTTTTGCCGCGGAGATGGAAGATCATGACATCGCCCGGGCCCAACGGGACTTTGTTGCCGCGGTGCGACGAGCCCGAGACGGGGACATTGATGGAGTGGAAATCGCCTGCCAGTCTGGTGCGCTAATTGAGCAGTTCTGGTCACCAGCGATGAACTACCGAACCGACCGATATGGTGGCTCTTTGGAGAACCGAATGCGCTTTGGTCTGGAGGTGCTTGAAGCGGTTCGCCAGGACATCGGCGAAGACTACGTCGTTGGCATTCGTATGTCGGGTGACGAGATGCTACGTGGCGGTCTGAACCAGGACGACTGCATCGCCATCGCTAAAATCTATGCCAGCAGCGGCCTGATCGACTTTATCAGTGTAGTCGGCGCACAACCGACCGACACCCTGTCCGTCGCTAAGATCTGGCCGACTATGTGGGTACCCACAGCCGCTTACCTGCCGCTTGCAGGTGCAATCAAGGCCGTATCAGACGTACCGGTCTTTCATGCCACGCGAATCACCGATGCGGCTACCGCTGTCTACGCGGTCAGTGAAGGTCTGGTCGATATGGTTGGCATGACTCGGGCATTTATTGCCGATCCTTACCACGTCCACAAGCTCAAAGCGGGCGAGGAGCGGCACATACGCCCCTGCGTTGGTGTCGGGTACTGTGTAGATCGGGTAATTTCGGGCGCCGACGCACTATGCGTGCACAACGTTGCAACAAGCCGCGAACAACACTTGCCACACATCATCCGATCTGGACCTGGCAGGAAACGCAGAGTCGTTGTAGTTGGTGGCGGACCGGGCGGTCTAGAGGCTGCCCGCGTTTGTGCTTCGCGCGGGCACCAGGTAATCCTCTATGAAGCGACGGCTAACCTGGGTGGTCAGGTCGTCCTGGCGGCCAAAGCGACATGGCGTGCGGGCCTGATCGGAATCGCCACATGGCTGGCTGATCAGGTGGCCTTTCTGGGTGTTGATGTTCGCTGTAACCAGTTAGCCGATCAGAACACTGTACTCGAGAGCGACCCTGATGTCGTGATCATCGCGTCAGGAGGAATCCCCAACGTCGGTCGTTTCGAGGGTAATGGACTCTCGAACACAGTCTGGGATGTACTGGCAGGACATGTTGAATGTACCGGGCAAATCCTCATCGTCGATGAAAGCGGAGGTCACGCAGCGCTGTCTTGTGCGGAGTTTGCAGCAGATCATGGCGGGCAAGTCGAGATAATCAGTCCCGACAAGGTTCTAGGCACAGAGCTTGCACAGACCAACATGGGAGCCCACATGAATGAGCTCTTTAAACTGAAAGTACGGATCAGGGTAGATACGCGTCTTGAGAAACTCGAACGCGAGGATAACGGCTTGACAGCCACCTTGGCCAATGTGTACACCGACCTCAACGAGAATCATCGATTTGACTTGGTGATAGGGGACCACGGCACCACCCCTAACTCAGATCTTTACTTCGTTCTGAAGCCGCTTTCCACCAACTTGGGCCAGCTTGACCTTGAAAGCCTTACCGCGGCCCGGTCACAGGCGCTGACACCAAACCCGGAAGGTCGTTTTAGCCTCTACCGCATTGGCGACGCCTGGGCGAGTCGCAATATCCATGCTGCCATGCTGGATGCCATGCGGCTCTGTCTGCATCTTTGATAGCAACATTGTGTTTCTAAGGGTCAATGACCTGAATTAAATCGGAATCACAAGAGAAAGCAGTAAGCCAATTTGGCCTTTCATATACACTTCAAGCAGTTATAAATTGAGTCGGTTTCCGCCGCCTCCACCAATTTCTTGTGAGACGCAGACGGTTGCCTTGCTTTAATTATCACCACCAGGGCGGAATGGGTAGCAATTTCCATGCTGGCAGAGACCTTTGACTACATCATTGTCGGTGCAGGCAGTGCCGGCTGCGTAGTAGCAAGTCACCTGGCACGTGATCGGAATCACAAGGTCTGTGTTCTCGAAGCAGGCCCAATGGACCGCAATCCCTACATCCACATTCCTGCGGGATTTGTGAAAACGGTTCACGATCCGCGAATCAACTGGTTGTATCAAACAGAACCCGGAGAATGGACTGGCGGTCGTAGGATTTCCCAGCCGCGCGGCAAAGTAGTTGGCGGCTCGGGTGCTATCAATGGCCACGTTTTCAACCGGGGCCAAGCTTGCGACTTCGATAGCTGGTTGAAACGGGGGAACTCCGGGTGGGGCTACACCGATCTGCTGCCATATTTCAAGCGTCTCGAGACTTATCATGGTACTGGGGATTCTGTGTTCCGAGGGAGCAACGGCCCCTTTCAGGTGACAGAATTGGATTGGCAACACCCACTGACCGATGCCTTTATCCAATCTGCCAGGGAACTTGGCATTCCCGCGAATCCCGACTACAACGGCGCCAATCAGGCTGGGGTTTTTCCAGCTCAGCGCAGTATCTATCGTGGCTGGCGGTGCAGCCCAGCCCAGGCTTATCTCCACCCGGCGTTGAGCACCGGCAACATCGACCTCAGGCAAAATGCGCTCGCGACGAAGATCCTTTTTGATAACGGACGGGCAAAGGGACTGTGCTACCACCGCGGTGGTCGACAATTCAAAGTGGAGGCAACTCGGGAAATAATACTCTGCGGTGGGGTGTTCAATACACCCCAACTTCTCCAGCTCTCCGGCGTTGGGTCTTCTGAAACTCTGAACGATTTAGCTATACCTGTTGTCCATCATCTCCCCGGAGTCGGGCAGAACCTCCGCGACCACTGCTATATACCGGTAAGTGCGAGGGTCAGAAACATCAAATCTCTGAATGAACGAAGCCGGGGTATCCCGCTTTGCATGGAGGTCTTGAAATATGTTTTTGGCCGGCGGGGCCTCCTGGCCTTGCAACCAAGTCTTTGTTATGTATCCTGGAAATCCCGCCCAGACCTCACCGACAACGACATTCAGATCGCTTACGCTCCAGCCAGCTATGATGCCAACCGGGATATGCAGCTAAACGACTATCCGGGCGTGACGTGCGCACCATGGCAACATGTTCCAAAGAGCAAAGGCGTGGTCCAGATCTGCTCCAGAGACGCTCTTGAACCTCCGCGAATCCAACCCAACTATCTGCAAGAACCAACCGACCGGAAAGTGCTCCTCGCCGCGGCGAGGCTTTCCAGAGATATTCTCTCGGCCCGAGCATTTTCTGATTTTTTTGAAAGTGAGGATCAGCCTGGCAGCGAGGTAAACACCGATGATGAATGGTATGACTACATGCGTCAGAGTGTGAGCACGGGCTATCACCCTGTCGGAACCTGTAGGATGGCGCCCGTTTCCGATCCGACAGCGGTCGTCGACTCTGAACTGAAAGTGCACGGAATTGAGGCCTTGCGGGTGGTGGACGCATCGGTAATGCCAAACATTCCGTCAGGCAACACTCATGCGTCAACATTAATGATTGCTGAAAAGGGTTCCGATATGATCCTCGGCAAGCCACCTCTTCAAGCAACTGAACTTTAGATTTTTCTTTGTAGAGCGATGGCCGTTCAAGCGATCACCTCTTGCCTATAAGGTCGTTACTTCTTCCTTTAACCAAGGCCGGAGTATATTAACCTCCACCAGACACTCCGCTCGGAGAGTTTGTCTTGCCAGTTGTCCAGGGTTATCCAGGCAACGAGTTAAACAGGGCGTTTGTTCGTATTGAAGGAAGTGATCGATTACCTGGAAATGACGCGGACTATATTGAGACAACAATCATAAGTACTGCTATGGCTGGTGAAAAATCGACTGGACCCGACAAGCTACTTCACTCAATCTTCGGATTCGACTCGTTCAGGCCTGGTCAAAAGGAGATTATTGACCACCTGTTGGACAAGTCCCATGTGCTCGCTGTCATGCCGACAGGCTCGGGCAAATCGTTGTGCTACCAGGTTCCCCCACTTGTTCTGAACGAACGAACGATCGTCGTATCACCCCTTATGGCGCTCATGGATGATCAGGTTGCCGCTCTTCAGGATATAGGCGTTCCAGCCGATCGCATCCATTCCAATCGCACTCATGAAGACAACGGTGAAGCCTGGAATCAGTTTAAGTCCCGTCAAACTTTTCTGCTCTATATGTCTCCAGAGATGTTGATGAGTCAAAAAATGCTGAATGCATTGCAAAGTGTTGAAACCGGAATGTTCGTGATTGACGAAGCTCACTGTATCTCCAAGTGGGGTGCCAACTTCCGTCCTGATTATGAAGCCCTGTCCAAACTTAACGGGCTTTTCCCTCAATCGGTGATCGCAGCATTTACGGCGACCGCAGATGCTGCGACACAACAAGACATCATTCAGAAACTCACCAATAACAATTGCATAAAGTTCGTGCAGGGATTCGATAGACCGAACCTACACCTGACTGTTAAGGCCAAGCTGAATTGGAAAACTCAACTTCTGGAATTTCTCGAAGACAAAAAAAACTCCTCAGGCATTGTTTACTGTCTCTCACGGAAACAAACAGAAGAAGCCGCCGAATTCCTTCGCGCCGAGGGCTACAACGCTATTGCCTATCATGCCGGACTGGACAGTAAAACCCGGAGCGAACACCAGGACCGGTTCATGACGGAGCCCCACGCTGTCATGACAGCCACAATCGCGTTTGGAATGGGTATAGATAAACCAGACATACGATTTGTAGCGCACACCAACCTCCCGGGAAGCATGGAAGCCTACTATCAGGAGATAGGTCGGGCTGGACGAGATGGGGAGCCTGCTGAAACATTGTTGATTTACGGCTTGGATGATTTGTTTCAAAGACGCCGATTTATCGAAAAAGATGGGGAAGACCAGCACCACAAGCTGAGGGAGCACAAGCGACTGGACTCCCTGCTAGGGTATTGTGAAGCGTCATCGTGCAGGCGAATCGCGTTACTCCACTACTTTAATGAAGAGATTGGACCCTGTGATAACTGCGACAATTGCATAAGCCCGCCTGCGTTGATTGATGGCACCGAACTGGCCCAAATGACCCTGTCTGCCATCTATAGAACGGGGCAATCGTTCGGTGCTGCGCACATCATCGATGTGTTGCGCGGTTCTCGATCAGAGAAAATCATGGAACGAAACCACGACCAGATCAAAACGTTCGGCATCTGTGCCGGGTACTCGAAACCTTACTTGCAGGGCTTCATCAGACAACTGATAGCCGCCGGTCATGCCACTCTGAACATTAAGAAATTCGGTGGCCTGGAAATCTCAAAGAGCGGATTCATGCTTTTGAAAGGAGGGATCGAGTTCCAATTCAAGCAACCGTTGGAACCAGCGCCGAAAAGTAAATCTAGCCAAAGCTTAAAAAACAGCATTCCAGCACATATCTACAGTGGAGAGGATGCCGAACTATTAGCTCGACTCAAACAAAAAAGATTATCACTGGCCCAAGATCAGGGTGTTCCGGCCTTCGTAATCTTTCCCGATACGGTTCTGTACCAAATGGTCGAAAGAAAACCCGCTAATAGGGACGAGTTTTTGAATTTATCTGGTGTAGGCCCTGCGAAGCTGGAAAACTATGGCGACAGCTTCCTTGCGGTGATCAACAACTAATCAACTAATTACTCTCTGGAGAAAAACATTACGTTTTCCTTCGCGCGCGCAAAAGTGTGGGTCGATGTTCTCCACTATCTAGGACAACGATCATTTTGTCCCACACATCGATTTCCCGGATCAAAAACTCTTCGCCAACCTGGCCAAGCAATTCGTCATATAGCGGACCGGCCAAATTATCGCGCTCTACCCGGGCCTGGGTCCGGTACCACGTGTTTCGCTCTTCGAGCTCAATATCAACAAAGCCCGCCGCTTTAAAAGCCTTCTGATAAACCTCTGGCGCAGCCAGCCCGAAATCCAGCCCTTCTGCATCGATATATGCCTGCATCTGAACTGAGGGCTCCCCTTCGTAGCCGCACAACCAGTCGCTGGCGAGAAACCAACCGCCGGGAGATAGCAGTTGGTAGACATCGTTTGCCAGGCCGAACTTGTCGACAATATGAATAATAGAGTCTTTACTAAAGACGATATCGAAGCTCCCCGGCTCAAAAGGCAGGGGGCCGGGTTCAACTCGTTGAAAGTCACAAATAGCCGATACGTTGTTTCTTTCGGCAAGGTCCATTGCCCGGTCTACCAGATTCTCTTCGATATCGATGCCGGTTATGCTGCTCGGTTGCCTGGTGAGCGCGATGTGAACTGCCGCACCGCCAATTCCACAGCCGATATCGAGCACTCTGGCCTCGCTCAAGTCCTTGTTGTCCAGTACCCGATCCACTTCATCCGTACCACCGGGTGACATAAAGCCCTCGCCCCAAACGGCTTCCAGCAGAGAGATCATGCTCTCGTCATATTCGAGTTCCTCTGTCGCACCCATAGCTATCTCCTCGTTTGATTTTTCTGTGTGCGCTGCTCGATTTCGTGATTTGTCAGCATACAAAGAGCGCTAACCAACTCCAGGCTCCGGACTCTGTAAAACGCCTGGAAACCTGGACTCAATGCAGCCAAATCAGCACGGCACCCCTTCTCAGTCAATGCTGGAGTTGGTGCCGGGTTCTGTTGAATGGCACCCCATCAGGGTCAATTTCTGTATCGAACTCGCGCGCATAACGATGACCCTCATAGACAGCTGCTGCAATGATAGATGGACCGAAGCAGTCACCGATGCGCCGCACCGATATTTTTCCTTTAAGTGTTTCAAAAAGTTCATCTCGAGGTAGTCGCGCCGTCACCGAAACAACGTTGCCTTCATGATCGCTGACCTCCCCAGTCAATGTATTGGTCAACCGCAACCGTCCCTCGCTGACGTCGGCCAACTGATGACGTGCGAGAATTTGAACGCCGGCATTCAGCAACCGCTTTTCAATGTGCCGTTGTTCCAAGGTGTACTCAGTCCAACTCGCAACGCACATTCCCGGTGTTGCCAGCGTGACCCGGTATCCTTCACTGACAAGCAGTTCCGCGATCACACTGGCCATGTAGTAATGATCGTCATCGTAAACAGTGACCGCACTGCCGGGCGTATCGGGGCGCTTGCCATCCATAATGTCGTCCGGTGTCAAAGCTTTGCAGCCCGGCACAGAAAACCTGATACTTCTGCCGACGCCGTCATTGCGCCATAGCGCGCCGGTGGCCAGTGCAACCGCATCGGCACCGAATTCCTGGATTCGCTCAGCATCCATTTCGCTTTCGAGATAGATCTCTACGTTGGACATGCGCTGGATTTGACCCAGCCGATAATCACGCACTCTCGCCCATTCGTTGAGTTTCGGTAAACGGCTTTCACGCGTGACGCGCCCGCCCACTTCGCCCCTGGCTTCGGCCAGTGTTACCTGATAGCCACGTTTACCTAATCCGTGCGCGGCTTCGAGGCCGGCCGGACCCGCCCCGACGATGAGAATGGTCGACTCTGATTCTTTTGGTTCAATTTTTTCTGGATGCCATCCCTTGCGCCACTCCTCCCCCATCGTAGGATTTTGTGTGCACCGGCTCGGCGCCGAAAGATTATTCCAGGCGGCGCAGACGTTACAGCCGATACACTCGCGGATATCTTCCGGCCGACCTTCTCTGATCTTAGCGGGCAGAAAAGGGTCAGCAATGGATGGACGTGCTGCGCCAATAATATCCACCAAACCACGGCGAATAGCCGACACCATGGTATCGGGAGAGGTGTAACGGCCGACCGCAGAAACGGGTTTACTGGTGACTGATTTAACGAAGGAAATATATTCTTCCTGATAACCTTCTGGCGCAAAGCGCGAGCTCATCGAATCATTTTCCCAGTCGCTGACGTTGACATCCCACATGTCGGGCAATTCGGCGAGCATTTCGATCGCTTCCTTGCCTTCTCCGCCCCATTCCAGTCCGCCCTTACCCATCATCTCATCAACTGCAAAACGCGCCACCACCGCCATGGTGTCGCCGATCGCGTCTCTTGTTTCCTCGATGAGTTCACGGTAGAGGCGCAGCCGATTCTCCAGAGAGCCACCGTATTCATCACTGCGCTGATTACTTTGACGCGAAAGAAAATGACTGGGCACAGTACCATCGTGTCCGGCATAAACCACGACCATATCGAAACCGGCCTCACGCGCTCGAAGCACAGCCTTGCGATGCCAGCGACGATAGTCTCGAATATCGCCCCGGCTCATCGCGCGCGCCTGTATCGGGTGCTGATGCCATGTCACTGGCCGATGTTCAGGGCCGATAGGGACCTCTCGAGAGTAAAGACAGCCGCTGTCCTGACCGTTATGTACGAGTTCGATGCCGGCAAGAGCACCGTGCTCATGCACAGCATCCACCATAGCCGCCAGATAGGGCAGGTCACCATCATCCCACATACTGGTTTCGGTGAAAGGCTGCACATCGCCGGTGGGATGGAAGTCACATTGTTCGGTAGTGACGATTCCCCAACCACCTTCCGCTTTCATGCCGCGCATGGCTATCATGCTGTCAGGGAACATACGCCCCATGCCGTTGCAGTGAGGGACCTGGTAAAACCTGTTTGGCGCCGTAACCGGGCCAATTTTTACAGGCTCGAACAGGACGTCGTATCGGGGGTCGCGCTGGTTGCTCATGGCAGCATTAGATCAGGGTGTCCGCTGATCGGCGCCCTGAGACGCATAAGCCTTTGTGAGCCCCAGGCTCTCGTCGCATCGGGTACGGGGCAACCCGTCATCAAAGTTTACCCACGAAAGCTGCCCCTCCACGCCAAAATGCCAGTCGGGCGACCTTATCTCGGGCTCATCCAAAGAGCCCACGGATAACCAGACCGTTCCGGGGTGTGCCGTTGGAGGGTCCTCAATCGAAACAAGATAACGAAATGCCAGCGGACTGCCGCAACCCAGACAGAAACCGCGCTCCATAATGGAAGACGACTTATACCAGACCGGCTGGCTGCGGGTAAATCTCAGATCGGTCAGCGCGAACGCGACGCCGCAATGAAAAGGACTGCCTGACCATCTCTGGCAATTGCGACAATGGCATGTCCCCATATCGAGTGGAGGCCCGCTCAACTCGTAGCGCACACGCCCGCAAAGACAACCTCCGGTAATCACGGGTTCAGTCATTGGAGAGTTCGCGTATCCTGATTCTGGCGCACTGAGTCACAGTTAAAGCCGAGGATCAGCGGTAAACGTCCGGCACCTGATTCGGAGCATCGAAGGTGACTTCGAGGTCTCTTAGCAGCCCGTCGGTTATGCTGTAGATCCAACCGTGCACCTGTAAGAACTGGCCCCGCTCCCAGGCACCCTGCACCGTGCTGGTGTGGCAGACGTTATTGACCTGCTCGGTCACGTTCATCTCGCAAAGACGGTTGACCCGGGTTTCGTGATCGGTACAGTCAGAAAATTTCGACAGATTTCGATGGTACAGATCTTTGATGTGCATCAGCCAGTTGTCGATCAGACCGCTGGGGCGTTCATTGATCGCTGTCTCCACACCGCCGCAACCGTAGTGCCCACAGACAATAATGTGTCGGACCTTCAGCACCTCCACGGCATACTGAATGACGGAGAGGCAGTTGAGGTCGGTATGGATTACCAGATTGGCGACGTTGCGATGCACAAAAATCTCACCGGGCAGCAAGTCCACAATCTGGTTGGACGGAACCCGGCTATCCGAGCATCCAATCCAGAGATATTCAGGACTCTGCTGATGCGAGAGTCTCTCAAAGAACTCGGGGTCATCTTCCGTGATCTTCGCTGCCCAGCGTCGGTTGTTTTCAAAAAGTTTTTTCATAGGGTTTGATTTTATCGCTGTTTTCCAGGACAGGCTTAAGTTCGCATGAGATGCCGTCTCAGCTGGATTCTTACGCAAATCGCATAATCCTTTGGGCGACAAGGCCTCGCCTTTGGGTAATTCCCTAGTGTAGATTGGGTATTCGCGTTGCGACACTTTTGGTATATGGAGAAACACCATGGCAACTCAAACAATCGATACCCGCACCTTCGACCGCATCAGCCGGGGATTCGACGCCATCGCCTCACGCTCACACTCGCTGCATGCGGACTGCTACCGGGACCCGGACTTTCTTGATCTTGAGCGCCAGCAGATATTCCACAAGAGTTGGCAATTTCTGTGTCATGAGGAAAACCTCGCCAAGCCGGGTAGTTATGTTGCAACTGAGATTGAGGGACAAAGCATATTCGCCTGTAGAGACCAAGACAGCAAACTGCGCGCTTTCTACAACGTCTGCAAGCATCGAGGTCATCAACTGCTTCAAGGCAGCGGTCAGACAAAAGTCATCACCTGTCCCTATCACGCATGGGTTTATGGTCTCGATGGACGCCTCACCCGCGCTCGGCGCTCGGAATTGATAGAAAATTTCGATACCCAAAAGATCTGCCTGGACGCCGTGCGAGTCGAGGTCTTCTGTCATCTGGTGTTTATTAACCTCGATCCCGATGCACCCGAGCTCGCCAAGCAGACCGGGTCACTGTCAGAGGAGATCATGTCCTACGCTCCTGATCTCGCCAGCCTAACCTATGCCCACACCCTGACCTACCGGATCAAGGCCAACTGGAAAGCCGTGGTAGATAACTTTCTCGAGTGCTACCACTGTCCAGTCGCCCACCGTGATTTTTGTACGCTGGTCGAGATGGACACGTACAAGGTGAAGAACCACGGCATCTACTCGAGCCACATGGCCAAGGCAGGCCGCGGTGACAACAAAGCCTATGATGTCGACAGTGCCAGCGTTACCGACCACGCTGTCTGGTACCTGTGGCCGAACACTACGCTGATGCGCTATCCGGGACGCGGCAACTTCATGGTCTGGCGCTTTTATCCTGACGGTCCTGAGCAGACTTACGAGGTATTCGATTTTTTCTTCGAAACCAACACCCCCAACGAATCCGAGATCGAGGCCATCCGGTTCATCGATGAGGTGTTGCAGCCCGAAGATATCGGGCTTGTGGAAAGCGTTCAACGGGGTATGCAGACCCCGGCATTTAACCAGGGCCGTTACCTGGTCGATCCGGACGGCAGCGGCATGAGCGAACATGCTGTGCACCATTTTCACGGTCTGCTACTGGATGCCTACCGGGGAGCCGTACAATCGTGAGTGCCGTGCCGCCGAATTACCTCCAGGGGCGGATCGCCCTGGTTACGGGTGGCTGTGGCGGGATCGGACGCGCTATCTGTCAGCGCTTTCATGCCGAAGGCGCTGTCGTCTATGCAACCGACGTCACCTCATTTGATTTTCCCGAACCCAACATCCATGTGCTACACCAGGATGTCGGCGCTGAAAGCGATGCCAAGGCCGCGATGGCCCAGGTGGCGAAAGATCACGGCCGGCTCGATATTCTGGTGAATGCCGCTGGGATCGAGATCGAAAAAACCATCGAGGACACCACGCTCGAGGAGTGGAATCGCAGCTTCTCTATTAACGTCAACGGCACTTTCCTGACCAGTAAATACGCGTTGCCACTGATGCGTAAGGCCGGTGCAGGCTCAATCATCAACTTTGGATCCTACGACGGCTTCATTGCAGACCCCTCCCTTGCCGTCTACTGCGCCACCAAAGGCGCGGTGCATGCGCTGACCCGGGCCATGGCCTGCGATCACGGGCCCGAAGGCATCCGTGTCAACGCTGTATGTCCCGGGTATGTCGATACGCCGATGCTACAAAGTTTCTTCGGCGAATCGGGTGACATCGAGTCCCTGAAACAGGCCGTGCGGGATGTGCATCCCATCCGAAGCTACGGTCAGCCCGAGGATATTGCCAACCTCGTGAACTGGCTTGCGGGTGACGAAGCGCGTTATGCTTCCGGACAATTGTGGGTGATCGATGGCGGTCTGTCTGCACAGGTGCAGCAGATGCGCCTGTAGCCCGGACTATTATTCACAAAGAGACGCCAACGCATGAGCCAACCAGTCATCATCACCTGTGCCGCGACGGGTAGTATTCATACCCCTACCATGTCGCCGTATCTACCCATCACACCGGCCGAGATTGCCGAGGCTGCCATTGGTGCAGCGCAGGCCGGTGCCGCCGTTATTCATCTGCACGCACGGAACCCTGAAAACGGACGACCGGACTACCGGCCCGAGACCTTCCTGGAATTTCTGCCGGTCATCAAGGCGCAGTGCAACGCAGTGATCAACATCTCAACCGGTGGCGGTATGGGGATGACTATTGAAGAACGTCTGGCGGCAGCGCTCACAACGAGCCCGGAAATGGCTTCTCTCAATATGGGCTCAATAAATTTCGGTATCTTCCCGCTGGCAGATAAGTACACCGAGTGGAAATATGACTGGGAGCACGACTTCCTCGCCTCTACCAAGGACTTTATCTTTCCCAATACTTTCAAGACTATCGAATACGCACTCAGAGAACTCGGCGACGGCCACGGCACTCGCTTTGAATTTGAGTGCTATGACCTCGGCCATCTTTACAACCTTGCCCACGTGGTAGATGCAGGCCTGGTCAGGCCGCCCTTTTTTATCCAACTGATCTTCGGCATTCTGGGCGGCGCTGGGGCAGACCCGGACAACCTCACCCATATGCACAACACCGCGGTCAAACTCTTCGGCGATGACTTCGAATGGTCGGTGCTGGCAGCGGGTCGGCACCAGATGCCTTTCGCCATCCAGGCGAGTCTGCGCGGAGGCAACGTCCGGGTCGGCCTTGAAGACAGCCTCTACATCGGCAAGGGGGAGCTCGCGACTTCAAATGCCCAGCAAGTTGAGAAGATTCGTGGGATTATTGAATCGCTCGGCCTGACCGTTGCCACGCCTGATGAGGCCCGCCGGCGCCTTGCGCTTAAGGGCGCAAGTCAGGTGAAGTTTTAAGGATAGACCCCATGAAACCAAGAAACCTACTCCTACTCCTGCGCGGGAAAAAAGAAGCACCGACAGATCTTCGGAGACTTGGCCTCGGCCTTGCCGTGCTGCTTGGTCTCTATTTCGGGATGGAATATCTGGGCCTGTGGGGATTTTCACCCAGGGATTAAGTGATACTTCGGGGAAACCAATCCCCTATCCCCCGTCATCAACCAGTGGATAGGGGATTTCTTAAGGAGAAGACCACTGAACCTACTCTGCTCCAGGCGCCGTTATCCCATCATGCTCGCTACACTTTTTGGAGGCGTCCTTTATGAGCCGGCTTAATGGCCGCGCGGCACTCATCACCGGTGGACGGCAAGGGATTGGACGCGCCATCGTGGACGCCTTCATGGCTGAGGGTGCAGACGTGGCGACCTGCGGGCGCGGTGAACGACCGCAGAATCTGCCGCCAACGCTTGGCTGGCGTCAGACCGACATGGCATCGGCAAATGATATCGAGGAATTGCGCATTGAGATGTTAGACCGCTTTGGTGGTCTGGATATTCTGGTAAATAACGCCGGTATCCAGATCGAAAAGACCATTCTCGATACTACCAACGAGGATTGGGATA
>JABJIU010000137.1 GCA_018661145.1 Pseudomonadota bacterium
CAAGGGCTGGGAGTTTACGGGAGACTGGTATCCTGATGGGAGTGGCAACGGCATCGCAGAGGTGTTCATCGATGAAGATCCGCTCGTGGGTTATCTGGCATTCGATATCTACGTTGAGTCCGGTATCGCAATTACCGGATACATGGCGGATGGGGCTCCGGGTAGCCTTCCGACCGGTGCCGATGTCGCATTCAGTGGCGCTGCCGGAGCTTGCACCGCGTCAGGTACTCCGCTGGTCGGCAGTTATTGTCTGAAAGTTGGTGACACCAATCACTCACTGGAGATTTTGAGCGAAGGTGCCGGCGTGGTGCACGGCCGGATAGAAAGACGCCGTGGAAGCTGGGAGTCGTTTCGCGCCTATCGTGATCGTACCGGCCTGATGCTCGTGAAGACAGGCGGCGCGTCGAAATTCAATCTAGAGTTTGCCGGTCATCTCGTCGGTGGCAGGCTCGGCAAAGCAGGTCTTCGTTATGACGTTCACGGAATCAGAAATCCTATGACCGGAGTCGCCGGCTGTGATGCTGTCATGCTGTATTCGCACGGTACTGCCAACTTCTACTACTCGACACCCACCATCGTTCGGAACTACGCCTACATTGGAACTGCGGATGGAACCAACCACCGTGTCGCGAGAGACAATTTTCTGGCCAAGGTTGACCTCAGAACTATGAGTGAAGTCTGGCGATATGAGCTGGGTGCCAGTGAAGTACGGGGCAGTGCGGTGCTGGACTCCCGGGGCGCCGTATATTTTGTTGCCGAAACGGGACGTGTCCAGGAAGTCGCGTCAGGCACAGCACCCAGTGGCGACCATTCCGAATCGCATCTGAAACTGATCAAACTTTCAAATCCCGATACCGGTACTCCGAGGATTCTCTGGGAGCGCGTCATTGCCCGCGAAGGGGAAGTCTATGACCTGGGCCAGATCACGCCGACGATATCAAAGTCCGACGTCATTGTGGTGGGTGGCCCGTCTGTCAAGGCTTATCGTGCCAATGGTATCGAGATGTGGACGTTCTCTCCCGGCTCGAGCACTGAAGAGTTCTACAACAGTCCGATCGTGATCGGCAATCTGGTATTCATCAATTCTGATGGTGGCGCCAGTGATTCTGCACCGGCGACCGCCAATGGCATCTATGCCATCGATATCTGGTCCGGAAGAGAGCGTTGGAGTTATACACCGTCCGATACTGATCACTATGACGGTTTGTCCAGTCCCCAGTTTAATCAGGATCGGACAAGGATCTACACCGCTTTGCGCCAGACGCTGTACTGCCTGGACACCCGGGGCAATGCCTGTTCCAGAGCCTGGGAAGGTGGCTGTGAGATTCCCGGCATTTCAGGTGACCTTCGAGCCTCTCCGCTGGTCGATGCGAACGGAGATATCTATATCGGCACTAAAGATGATGAGGACAGCATGTTCTACAAGATCGATGGCAGTTGTCCCAATACATTAGCCTCGCGGGTGATCTGGGAAGTGGAAACCTATGGAGATGTCTATACCACCGGAGTGCTTCTCGACAACGACCACGTTGTTTTTGGCCAAGAGCCGGCAAGTAGTGGCGCCACGCTGAAGGCGCTTAACATGTCGGACGGTTCGCTCGAGGGATACGTTGACCTCACTGCGGATATGACCTGGGGTTCACTGCGGGTGCACGAGGGACGCCTGATTGGGGTTGCGGGCGTAGGTCCCCGACTCTGGAGCGGGTTCATGTTCTCGATCAATCTTGGAAGCGTGCGGTATGAACCCGGCGCCGAAAATCCGACCTTACGCGGGGGAAACTCGGCCACAGGCCGTTGAATATGCTTTTCTGATTGTGGGTTCGAACAAATAGTGCCCCGAATTTATCGGCGGTCTAGAAATTAATCCCAATGTCGTTACGTAGTTTGCGAGCCGCTGCGCTGTGTCGATGCATGAGGTCTTGCTCGTCAATATGAGGCGCACGCCCGTCAACGACTTTCCATTCGCCGCCAATCATGACGCGGTCCGCGCGAGAGGCCCCGCACAGCACCAGCGCTGCGATCGGATCATGATAGCCGCTATGACGAAGCTCATTGAGTTGAAAGAGCGCAAGGTCCGCCTGTTTACCGGGCCCAATTGAACCAATATCGTCGCGGCCAAGACACTTGGCGCTGCCTTCTGTCGCGAGATGAATCGCGTCAAGGTGGCTGAATCCTCCAGCACCCTCACGCAGGCGCTGCAGCATCATCGCTGCGCGGACTTCCTCAATAGCATTGGATGCGTCGTTGGAGGCAGATCCGTCAACGCCCAAGCCTACCGCACTGCCTGCATTTTGTAGCGCGCAAGCAGGGCAAAGGCCCGAAGCCAGCGTCATGTTGGAGTGGGGGCAGTGCGTGACAGCGGTGCCGGCTTTGCCAAGCCGGTCAATTTCATCGTTGTTGAAGTGGATGCCGTGGGCGAGCCAGGTGTGGCGGCCAAGCCAGCCACAGTCCTCAAGGTAGTCAAGCGGGTGCATCCCAAGCTTCGCAACACAGAAATCGTTTTCGTCCTGAGTCTCGCCAAGATGTGTGTGCAGTCGAACGCCCAATTGGGAGGCAAGCTTGGCCGTTTCGCGCATCAGATCCTGCGTGACTGAAAACGGCGAGCAGGGAGCAAGGGCAATCTGGACCATCGCACCCGGCCCGCACTGATGAAAGCGCTTCACCACACGCTCACTATCAGTCAGAATCAAATCTGTCTTTTGAACCACTGAATCCGGCGGCAAGCCGCCGTCTTTTTGCGATAGGTCCATCGAGCCACGGGTGAGGGTGACCCGCATCCCGATCTGCGCCGCGACGCCAACCTGGATATCTACTGCATCCTCAAGCCCTTTTGGATAAAGATAGTGATGATCCGAAGTGGTGGTACAGCCTGAAAGCAGCAATTCCGTCAGGGCGAGTTCGGTCGCAACAGTGAGCCCTTCTGGATCGAGCCCGGACCAGACCGGATAAAGCACTTTCAGCCAGTCGAAGAGTTCTTTGCCGAGCGCAGGCTGCAGCGCTCGGGTGAGCGTCTGGTAGAAATGGTGATGCGTGTTGATGAGGCCCGGGAGAACGACATGGGAAGAGGCGTCGAATTCGGTGCACGGCACAGAAGGTGTTTTGCCTGACGGGATGAGCTCAGAGATCTCGTTACCGTCAATGACGATCCCACCGCTGGCGTCTTCGGCAAGGATAGCGAGTGGGTTCTTAAGCCAGAGCCGGCTCATGGTATGAATAGCGTGGTCGAAAAAAACCCGCCCCGTCACCGGGGCGGGTTTTGGTTCAGTCGAAAACTACCTTATTGAGGCAGCTTGTCGTCAACACCTTCAACGTAGAAGTTCATGCCGGCCAGCATGCCATCATCAGCTACCGCTCCTGCCGGTACAACGACTTCACCGGCTTGGTTGCTGATAGGGCCTGCGAAAGGATGGAGGGCACCGGTACGGATGGACTCAGCGGTTTTGGCTGCCAGCTCCGCAACATCAGCGGTCATATTGGTGAAAGGCGCCATAACCACCATGCCTTCGGCCATGCCGTCCCAGGTGTCGGAAGAGCTCCAGGTGCCGTCGAGTACGGCCTTGGCTCTGGCGACGTAGTAGGGACCCCAGTTGTTTACGTTGGCGGTGAGTTGTGTCTTGGGCGCAAAGTGGATCATGTCTGAGGCCTGACCAAATGCATGTACGCCACGCTCCGCCGCTGCCTGCAGCGCTGCGGTGCTGTCCGTATGCTGAGTGATGATATCGGCGCCCTGATCCATCAGCACCTTGGCGGCGTCAGCCTCTTTGGGCGGGTCAAACCAGGTGTATACCCAGACCACCTTAAGTTTGATATCGGGGTTGACTGAATGCGCACCAAGCAAAAAGGCGTTAATGCCTCGGACAACTTCGGGAATCGGGAAAGAGGCGATGTAACCGACGGTATTGGACTTGGAGACTTTGCCGGCGATTACGCCCTGTACATAGCGACCCTCATAGAAACGTGCGACGTAGGTCGAGACGTTGTCGGAACGCTGGTAGCCCGTGGCATGCTCGAACTTTACGTTCGGAAAGCGTTTGGCCACTTTGAGCGTGGGCTCCATGTAGCCGAACGAAGTCGTGAAGATAAGTTCGTGCCCGGTCTCGGCGAGTTTCGCAATCGCGCGTTCGGAGTCCGGCCCTTCAGGCACGTTCTCCACATAAGTAGTCTGGACGTGGTCACCGAGTTCCTTCTCTAGTGCAAGCCGACCCTGATCGTGGGCATAAGTCCAGCCATGGTCACCCGGAGGGCCAAGATAAATAAACCCGACTTTCAGTTTGTCAGCCGAGGCTGTCCCGGCGGTCAGCGCCAGGGCGCTCGCGAGCGCTATGGCAGTTAGTTTGATCATTTTTTTCACGTTCACGTTCCTCTAAATTGGTGATCAGAAATCACAAAATTTTCGTCGTTATCGGTCAGCGCTCGGCCCGAAATGGCTTGCCCAGACAAGTTGGAGCATTCAGCCGGATCCGAGTCGAATCGCGTGAGATCAAGACTAATACAACTATGGTCGCAATGTAAGGGAGCATCGACATAAAGGATGCCGGAATCCCAAGGCCTGCCGCCTGGGCATTGAGCTGAAGGATGGTAATTCCGCCAAAAAGCACTGCACCGAGCAGCACCCGGGAGGGCCGCCAACTCGCAAAAACCACCAGTGCCAGCGCGATCCAGCCTCGGCCCGCGGTCATGTTTTCGGCCCACAGCGGTGTATAGACCAGTGACAGGTAAGCGCCGCCAAGACCTGCCATAGCACCGCCGAAGGCCACCGCGGCGTAACGGATCGCGATGACCGGGTAGCCAATGGCGTGGGCCGACTGGTCCGAATCGCCAACGGCACGAAGGATCATGCCCCAGCGGGTGTGTTTCAAAAACCAGTGAGTGGCACCGAGCAGCGCGATGCTGACGTAGACCAAAGGATCGTGGCCAAACAGCAGGCGGCCCACAATGGGTAGATCGGTCAGTATGGGAAGGTGAATCGCCCGAATCTGTTCAATTGTTTTGCCAACGTAATCAAGGCCGACCAGAGCGGAAAGTCCCGTCCCGAAGATTGTCAGGGCGAGACCTGTGGCGACTTGGTTCGACAATAGCGAAAGTGTGAGGACACCGAAGATCATTGATGCCAAAGCCCCCATCACAATGGCTGCCGCAAGGCCAATCAACGGTTCACCAGTCAGTGTCACCGCGGCAAAGCCGAAAACAGCACCGGTGAGCATCATGCCCTCGACGCCGAGGTTGAGCACGCCGGATCTTTCTGCCACCAGTTCGCCAGTTGCCGCAAAGACCAGCGGGGTCGCTGCCGTCATCATGGTCATGATCGAAGCGATCAGCAGTTCTGTCATGCGGCGTTTCCTCTCGCGCTGACTCGAGTCAGCCGATAACGCGTCAGAAGATCAAAGGCCAGCAGGTAGAAAAGAATGATTCCCTGGAAAAGGCCTGTTACCGCTTTGGGCAAACCCGCAGAGATCTGAGCGCTCTCGCCGCCAATATAGGTGACGGCGATCACCGTACCGGCCAGCAGCACCCCGACCGGATGCAGCCGCCCCAGAAAGGCCACGATGATTGCAGTGAAGCCGTACCCCGGCGAGATCTTCGGCATCAGCTGGCCGATGGTCGAGGCTGCCTCCAGAACCCCGGCCAGACCTGCAAGACCGCCGCCTACCAGTAGTGTGGCCCATACCATCTGAGTGCTGCCAATACCGGCATGACGCGCAGCGAGCGGTGCTGAGCCGAAGACCCGCACCTGGAATCCGAATCGGGTCCGCGTCAGCACAAACCAGGCCACAAACGGAATCAAGACTGCAATCAGGGTGCCAAGGTGTACTCGGTAGCCCGGGAAAAACGTGGGTAGCAGCGCGGCATCGGGGAACATCCGGGTGCCTGGAAAGCCCCAACCTTGCGGATTTCGCCAAGGCCCCTGCACCAAGTGGACCAGTAGCAGTTCGGCGACGTAGACCAGCATTAACGAGACCAGAATCTCGTTGGCGTTAAATCGCGTCTTTAAAAGAGCCGGCATAGCCGCCCAGGCCATGCCGCCCAGAATGCCAAGCAACATCATGCACGGTAGGATGAGTGGATTAGTGCTCTCAAAGAAATAAACCGCTGGCGCGCTTCCAAGGAGCGCTCCGGCAATGAATTG
>JABJIU010000151.1 GCA_018661145.1 Pseudomonadota bacterium
CCGCCAGTAAATTCAGATCCCGTGCAACAACAAGACTTAATACAAGTGCAGCCAGCAGAAGGAGCCAACGAGCTCCACCTGGCGGAGCAGCACGAAAGTCCCCCATCAGCCAAAACAGCATGCTGTGAATCTCGGCACCCTGTGTAATCGAGAGAATAAAACTAATCAAGGCGCCCCAGCCCGAGGCTAAAACAATACCCGTCAGCAGCAGGCGTGCCGATGACCAGTCCCCTTCGCCGCGTGCCAGCATAAAGAGTAGGCCCATCGAGAGCACAGATCCGATCCCTGCTGCAAGCGGGACACTCTGGTGGGGTAGGCCTAGAAAAATCACCAACAGGACGAAGGCGGCTGCACCGCCGGAGGTGCCGAGGACGTAGGGGTCTGCCAGCGGATTGCGCAGAAGTACCTGCATCAAAACACCAGCCAGTGAAAGAGATGCCCCGACAACCAGCGCACTTAAGGCGCGCGGCAGGCTCAGATCAAACACAACTGTGTGAGATACCGATGGCTCCCCGGTACGCAGGGTCGTGATGAGTTCCTGCCAGTCAATCGGCATGCTCCCCACGAAAAGGGAGAGGCCCATCGCCAAAAAAACCAACAGCACGAGAGCTGGAATCACCCAGTTCTGTCGGGCCGATGGCCGCGCTCTGCGGGCTCGGTCAGACCGCGCTTCTGGCCTGATCAATTGCATGACAAAGCGCCCGCATACCCTCGAGCAGGCGCGGTCCCATTCTGCCGATATGATCTGCATTGATCACATGAACTTGTCCCAAACGCACAGCGGTAACGGATGGCCAGTTCTGCCAGCGCTCCACCCAGCCGGGAATCGTATTGTCGGAACTGCCCCCCACAATGACCTCGGGATCTCGCGCAATAACGGACTCCAGGGAAACCGCCGGACTCAGAGCAGCAGTATCGGCAAAGATGTTGACACCACCACAATCAGCGATCAATCCACTGATGATGTGATCACGATTCAGCGTATACAGCGGCTCGTCCCAGACCTGATAAAACACCCGAAGGCGGCTGCGACTGGCGTAACTTACCGCGAGTTCCTCTGATCCCTGCGTAAAATCATCCGCCTGCTGCCCGGCGAACTCCGGCTTGCCAACTAGCATACCCAACCGGGACATAAGGCTCGCGATATCCGCGAGCGTCCGTGACTCACTTACAAAAACCGGTAGGCCCAAAGTCTCGAGCAGCGCAATATCCCCCGGAGGGTTGCCACTTTCCCAACCCACAATCAGGTCCGGTTTCAAAGCCAGAATCGCTTCTATGTCGAGTCGACTGTGATTGCCGACACGAGGCAGGTGTTGCGCGGCAGTTGGAAAATCGCTGTGATCCATCACACCAACCAGACGGTCCCCCGATCCGATATGAAAGAGAATCTCTGTCAGGTGCGGCGCCAATGCCACCACACGATGAGCCGGGGTATCCAGTGTTACGGTCTGGCCCCGGTCGTCAGCGACTTCGACCGCAAAGACTTGAATACCAAGACAGGTTAGAGCAACCCCGATCAGAACACGAAGACTGAAACTCGCTTTTGCCATGAAGCCGTCCATGATTACTGCTGGCACCCTGAGATAACGCAATCGCTGCGTTGCGTCCATAAGGCCTGCCAGATGGTGTCAGATCCAGCGAGCGGTGCCGGTCATGATCCGTGCAACCTTACGCATTAAGTTCGGTACCGGCCATGGGAGTTCGGCAGCACCGGCACGTTTCGCAGTTTGCGCATGCTCGCGCTCATCATCTTTCATCTGCTGCACCACTGCCCGACTACGAAGGTCTTCGTTGGGCAGACGGTCCAGGTGGCTATCAAGATGTGCTTCCACCTGCTCCTCTGTCTCTTTCAGGAACCCAAGGCTCCACCGATCTCCTGCCCACCCTGCAAGCGCTCCCATGCCAAAAGCACCGAGGTACCATAACGGGTTGAGCAAACTCGTCCTTCCCCCAAGTTCTTTAAGGCGGTTTTCACACCAGATCAAATGATCCTGCTCTTCGGACGCTGCCTGAATCATGGCATCACGCACGCGCCCATCATGGGCGATTAATGCTTGTCCCTCGTACAATGCCTGGGCACAGACTTCTCCGACATGATTCACCCGCATCAGGCGGGCTGATTCACGCTTTGTTGCATCGCTCAAAGGGTCGACATTGAACTCCTGCGCAGGATCTGCACGACCGGTACCCACGGGGGTGCCCGCAATCGTCGTCAACGCCGTCTGAGCAGCTGAGATCAGATAATCAAAACGACTCAACTGCCTTGTTCCCACTCGGGATTCACCTGCTGTCATTGTTACCTCTATTGCATCCACTTAACGCCGACAAAAAACTCCCGGCCCGGCTGCCGGTAGTAACTTGCATTCTCATAATCTTCATCAGTCAGGTTACCCACCTTGCCGACAACATGCCAGTTTGCGCTCAAATGATAAGCGCCGCGAAGATCCAGCGTTGTATAGCTTTTGATCACCCGAGTATTGGCAAGATCATCATAGGTACTGCCGGAAGAAAACAACGAGACACCGGCTGATGCCTTCGAAAACGTCCGGTCCAACCGCAATTCGAGGAATTCACCGGGTCTGCGGGGTAACTCCTTACCATCATAGGTGCCGCCGTCCTGCTCGGCAGATAACAGTGTCACTGCGGCACCAATCCTCCAGGCATCCACTGCGGTATCCAACTGTAGCTCAAGGCCTTGGATCTGCGCTGCATTAACATTCCCTGGTGCGCCGGTTGCGGCATCATAGGCAATCAAATTATCCACATCGCTGGAAAAGATATTGGCAGAAAAGCGGCTATTCGCATCCTGCCATCGATAACCCGCTTCCACCGTAGTTGATTCCTCCGGATCCAGGTTTGCATTCCCAAAACCGGGGTAGTAAAGCTCGTTAAATGTGGGCGCTTTAAACGCCGTCCCGTACTGTGCCGTGATCCGCGAAGAAGCATTCAGGTCATAGCCGATGCTTCCATCGCCGGTCACCGAGTCACCAAACTGCTGGTTATCGTCGTACCGCAGCGCTGCCTGAACATCCAGCATGCCTACGCTGCCAATGAACTGGCCAAACCCGCCAAGATTGTCTCGGGATGTTTTAGTGTAGGCAGTACCGCTATCTACCTCATCGCTGGCAAAGTCGATTCCCACCATGGCCATGTTCTGTGATGATAGCGAATATTCGTTTAGCCAGCCCAAAGACGTGCGAGTGGTATCAAAGTGATCAGTCTTAGTGCCATTCTTTAGAGAATCAGAGTCATCCTGACTTTGGCCGGCCGAGAACTTCAGTCCCAAACGTTCACTTGCATTGACATTAAGCTGTGCGCCGAGGACGCTGACCGCGAAATCCGTCTCGTTTGAGAACGACCCATCGTATTCGGTTTCTCCGGTTGATGAGAGGTAACTTACGGAAAAGTCTGTTTGCTCATTCAAAGAGCCGGCTAGTTTGGCTTGGACAGAAAGATTCTCATACCCGTCAAGGTCGT
Organism: Pseudomonadota bacterium; assembly: GCA_018661145.1. GTDB lineage: Bacteria > Pseudomonadota > Gammaproteobacteria > Arenicellales > UBA868 > UBA868. The sequence goes on from JABJIU010000151.1 coordinate 3,478, forward strand.
CCTCAAAAGTGAAGCATCCGGCGGTAGTCGAGCCTTTACAGACATCGTACCCGGTACTTTTTTCATAATTCGCGCCGATAGAGAATTTCGTGGCATTCCCACCTGCCGAGAGTCTTGCGCCGAATTTTGAGTAGGCATCGGTCCCACCGGTGGCGAAAGCGGAGGCTCGCGGTGCTTTGTCAGGATCCCGGGTAAAGATCTGAATCACCCCGCCGATGGCGTCCGGTCCATAGAGGCTTGATCGAGGCCCCCTGACCACTTCAATCCGCTCGATCTGGTCTGGATCGAGGAACTGAAAAGAAGTGCTGCCGAGGGTCGTAGAGCCAACCTTCACTCCATCGATCAGCACTAGCACATGGTCTGACTCAGATCCACGAAGAAAGACAGCGCTGGGCTGGCCTAATCCACCGCTATTACTTACGAATACTCCCGGGACCGTGCGCAGAATATCGGACACCGTCACCGGCTGCAGTGCTTCAATCTCTTCGCGATCGATTACGTTGACCGCCGCAAGTGAAGCATCAACCGTCTGAGCGGTTCGGGTTGCGGTTACAACAACGGGCTCAGTTTGGCCATAAGACAGGCCGGAGAACATCAGAACAAAAAAAGATAGGATAAAGCGGGCGTTTCGCGCCATTGGAGCCTCCCTCGCACCCTCCGTGCGACTGGTTATGCAAAGGGTCCATTGGCAGAACATCGCCTAAAACGCCACGGCCCCACGCGGTGGATTTGGTTTACTCTCAGGCCGGTCTCCGGACTCGTGAGCGCCCTAAGGCTATGAGGATCTGCGCCTTCCCACGACGAACTGTCGCAGTGGCATGAGCCGATCCGACCCACTTACCGTTGCGGGGGCAGTGCCGGGATTGCAAAGGACTTAAGTCGTTGCGCACCGGCTTCCCGTTTCACCGCGGACGACAACGCCCGCGACACCAGAAAGTATCTCTATTATAAAGTCTTGTTTCCGTCAGTCCTAGCAAAAATCGCGCGGCAGCGACACGAAATATCACCTGATCGACAAGCCAATTTCCCGTCTCGTCAGGCATGCTTGACTTTGTCTTTTGAAACCGTGAGCATTCGCGATGGTGCCGGCCCCTAACGGGGTTAAAAGGGAACAAGGCGCGCTACGGCGTAACCTTGGCTGTACCCGCAACTGTAGGCGGCGAGCAATGGGTCACCAAAGCCACTGGTCCAAGACCGGGAAGGCAGATCCGCTGCGTCGAACCGCAAGCCAGGAAACCTGCCGGTGCCGGCGTCGCTAGTCCAGGATCGGGAAAAATCGGGACGCGAACCACTACGGTGGGCGACGCACATTGTCGCTTAATCAGAGGGGTTCGTTATGAAGATGCCAGCGCGCACGTCGAAAGACGAACGCTTCCGCGCAACGAGGCGGGTCCCAAATTCCCCATGAGGTCACGAACCCTCCCTTTCGCGCTGGTGATTTCAGGCGTACTCCATGCCGGTGTGCTTGCGGTCTCGCACGACGCTGCGCCTAAACTTACCTCTGACCCCACTCTGGTCTACAGCACACAGTTAGAGGCGGTCCTTCTCGATGCGGCGCAGGATAAAGGTGAAACCTTGTTGCCATCTGAAGCCGCAGCCGACTCCGCAGCCGCCGATGCGCTTGAGCGCGAAGTAAAGCGCCTTCAGGATCTCACAGCTTCCCAGCAATCCAGCCTGGAACAGATCCACGCAGAACGCAACGCCGAAAAAGCCCGTCACGAGAAGGAAATACTCGCGCTTCGAGAAAACAGTCAGATGGCTGCAGACAATCACCGACATCTGCAGGCAGCCGTTACCCAACTTCGAGAAACGTACCAGGTGACGCAAGTCGAAAACACCTCACTCACCAAGGCGCTTGCCGAAACAGAATCAGATCTTCGTGCAGCAACACATGTGCAGGTCGCTCTAAATGCGCAAGTGAAAACTCTTGTCCAGAGCCTTGATCTTCAGCAGGGCGATAACCGCCGACTCAAAGAGAAGGCCCGGGAGTCCGAGAAGGTCCGACAGGCGCTTCAGGCGGAACGACAAAGTATTGATTTGGAAAATGAACAACTGGTCGCCAGCCTTTCTGAGCATGAATTGGCGCTTGATGCGCTTCACGAAGAAAACATAAAGCTCCAGCAGCGGCTGTTGAGTTCGAGGGAACTGTCCGTTGAGCTCGAGCATGCGCTCGATAACTCGATTACAACCGCGCGAAATGACCACCAGGCGATGACTGGAGAACGCACAACGCTTAACGAAGAAATTCAGGTAATCTCGAACAAACTCAATACCCAGCGCGCCGAAAACCAACGCTTGCGCGATGAGGCTGATCAAGTCAGTCAAATCCTGACGGCACTGAAAGGTGAGCAGCGGGAGACTGAAGCGGCTTATACACAGACCGATACCCGTCTGTTGGAGACAACATCCGCCCTGCGCTCCATCAGCGAGGAAAACAACAAACTTCGGCACGAGCTGGCACGCTCAGAAAACACGACCGCTAATCTCAGACAGCAGCTTGATCAATCAGAGGCGTCTATTGCGTCTTTAGAGATGGGAAATGCTTTGAGCGAACTTCGTCCGGTTCCCACCGCGGGTAACCCCAAGCCGGTTTATCCAAGGATGGCCATTCGACGGGGAATCGAGGGAGACGTTGGCCTGTCGGTCAATGTATCCCCCGCAGGGCAGGTTTCTAAGGTGTCCGTCAGCAAACCCAGTGGTTTTGCGATTCTTGATCAAGCCGCGATTGATTCCGTGAAAAAATGGGAGTTCACCCCGGCCACCCGGGACGGCGTACCGACTGCCATGGTTATCGATATCCCCGTACAGTTTCGCCTGATCGACTCCCGCGGCTGAGGACCTGGAACAATTCAGACGACCCCGTCGTCATGTAACGCGCTAATAGTTTTCTCCGGATAACCCAGCACGTCACGGAGCACCGTATCCGTATCCTCCCCGAGGACCGGTGGTGCCCGGCGAACTTCACCGGGCGTGGCCGAAAGCTTGAGCGGGCTGCCGAGCAGATCCATCGCCCCGAGGGAGTTGTGCTGTGCGCTCACACGCATCTGTCGGTGGAGCACCTGAGGATCATTCAGAGTTTCATCGATCCGGTTGATCCGGCCGCAGGGGATGCCCTCGGACTCTAAAAGCGCGAGCCATTCACCCGTATCTCGGGTTTTCATCAATGATGAAAGCACTGGAACCAGTTCACGTCGGTTCTGGACCCGATCGCGGTTTGCAGAAAAACGGGGGTCTTCTGCCAACTGAGGTTGGCCGGCAAGTTCACAAAAACGCCGAAACTGGCCATCATTCCCTACTGCCAGGATGATGTGGCTGTCTTTGGTTTCAAAAACCTGATACGGCACAATGTTCGGATGGGCGTTCCCCATCCGGACCGGAGTCTCCCCCGCCGCAAGATAGGTCATCGCCTGGTTCGCGAGGATCGCTACCTGGCAGTCCAGAAGTGCCATATCGATGTACTGACCCTGCCCGGTTTGGTTGCGATAAATTAACGCAGCTTGAATCGCACTGGCGCAATAAAGACCCGTCACAATATCAGCAATGGCGACACCAACTTTCTGGGGATTTGCGCCGGCAACATCCTGCGCCTCCCCGGTAACACTCATCAGACCGCCCATCCCCTGCATCATGAAATCGTAGCCGGCTCTTTCGGCATACGGCCCGTCCTGGCCGAAACCTGTGATCGAGCAGTACACCAGTTTGGGGTTTAGCTGCTTCAAGGTCTCGTAATCGAGCCCATAACGTGCCAAGGCTCCCACCTTGAAGTTCTCGACCAGCACATCGCAATGTGGCACCAGTTCATTGATCACCCTCTGACCGCGGGGGTCGGAGAGATTCAGCGTAATTGAGCGCTTACCGCGATTAGTCGCGAGAAAATATGGGGACTCCTCGCTCCCGCTTCCATCGGGGCAGATAAAAGGAGGACCCCACTGACGGGTATCGTCGCCGCTGCCAGGCCGCTCGACCTTGATAACATCGGCGCCCAGATCGGCGAGCATCTGGGTACACCAAGGACCCGCCAACACCCGGGTGAGATCGAGAACGCGGATATGGGAAAGCGCCCCCATTGGTCAGCCGGTAAAGGCCTGAAGGCCTGTCTGGGCGCGCCCCAAAATCAGCGCGTGCACGTCGTGCGTCCCCTCGTAAGTGTTCACGGCTTCAAGATTCATCATGTGGCGAATCACATGGTACTCATCCGAGACCCCGTTACCGCCATGCATGTCCCGTGCGGTTCTTGCGATTTCGAGCGCCTTGCCGCAGTTGTTGCGCTTGAGCAGAGAGATCGATTCCGGGGCCGCTCGGCCTTCGTCGAAAAGACGCCCAAGCCGAAGACAGGCATGCGTGCCCAGCGTGATCTCG
>JABJIU010000152.1 GCA_018661145.1 Pseudomonadota bacterium
AGCGAACCAAACTTTTCCTGAGTCAAATTCTCCACCACTGATCCCCTCCTCGATGTCGAAGGGATGGGGCGGCGCCATTACATTGTCACCTTAGAAGGTGCACGCGACTCTCTGGGCGACGCCGGCATCTAGTCGACTATGGAGCAGGCTGTTTCGGGGAAAATGTGCGAGTAGGAAATCCATCTGATCAGCCAGGATACGACGGCCCGACAGATAGATGTACTCAGCATGGGTTGGCACAAAGGGTACCGCCAGCAGTTGCATTCTGGCCTCTTCAGGCGTGCGGTTACCCTTGTGGTGATTACACCGCTTGCAGGCCGTCACTACGTTCTGCCAGATATCCCGCCCAGCCTTGCTTAGCGGCTCTACATGATCCCGAGACAGATCCGCATTCCTAAATTGGTCCCCGCAATACAAGCAAAGATTTGCATCACGCCGAAACAGCGTGACGTTGTTAAGCGGTGGAGCGTAAGTCGGGAGGCGCTTCAGGTGGGATCGGGACTGCCCGGCGGTACATATGATCGAGTGGATTGCCAGTGTACTCTGTTCACCGGATCGGGCGTTGATGCCGCCGTGCACGTGATAGAGCACGGAGCCCATCGGGTAGAGAATCTGCTCGAGGCAGTGGAGCCGGACAACCTCTTCGAAGCCGACCCATTCAATTGGCATTCCCGCTACGTCAGTTCGTAAAACCCTGAGGCTTGCGTCGATCATCGCTCCTCCGCGCTAGATGGGCCTTAATGTGCGCCAATTTACCACTTCGTTCAACTACTACCGCAAGAAGGGCCGCACGGTTATCGCATGATGCCTTTCTCACCAATCAGTGACAACCTTATGAATAACAATGAAGAGATAATTCCCGCGGGGGATATGTGTATTTTTTTGGCTCAAGCTCGCTGAAGGCGTGCTACCGGGGCTTCGTTGATCGGGAGGTGAATTATTGCGGCAACCAGCCCAAGCACTATGCCTGCCTGCCACATAAGGTCATACGACCCGGTGACATCATGGATATATCCCCCCATCCAGACTCCGATGAAACTGCCAATCTGATGGCTTAAGAATACGAAACCGTAAAGGGTTGCCATATAACGGATACCAAAAACCTGAGCCACCAGCCCTGCAGTAAGAGGTACTGTGGATAGCCAGAGGATGCCCATAGTCGCCGCGAACAAGTAGATCACCTCAGTGGTTTTGGGTGACAACAGAAAAATGGTCAGTACCAGCGCTCTCAATGCGTAAATTCCGCTGAGGCCAAGCTTCTTGCTAAACCGCTGCCCAAAGGCGCCCGAGAGCAAGGAACCAAAAATGTTGAATATCCCAATCAGCGAAATAGCGAAAGCTCCGACCATCGGTGCCAGTTTAAGATCAGCAACATAAATGGGAAGATGGACAGTGATAAATGCCACATGAAAACCACAAACGAAAAATCCTGCTGTCAGCAACACAAACCCCCGATGTGCGAATGCTTCACGAATGGCGCCGATACTGCCAGTGTGCACCACATTCTCGTCACGTACACGTGGATCACTCGGGAGCGTAAATGCCAGGGGCACAATAAGGCAAACTGAAATAGCAGTGACAATCATGGCTATCGACCAACCATAGCCACTGATCATTCCTTGCGTAATTGGTGAGTACAGCACCTGCCCCACCGAGCCGGCTGCCGTACACAAGCCAATCACAAAAGAGCGCCTCTCTATCCCGACGACCCTCAGCATCGCTGCTGTGGCGAGTGAAAATGAGGTAAACGCGACCCCGGTTCCTACTAGAACACCCCCGGTCAGGTGGAGTCCCAGAGCGGTATCTGCCAGCGTCACACCGAAGGTGCCAATTGCATAGATAAGCGCACCGCCGCCAATTACCCAGATTGGGCCGTACCGATCGGCCAATATTCCTGCAATGGGAAGGCATAGCCCCCAGAAAAGGTTTTGTAGTGCCATCGCCAAAGCGTAGGTCTCCCGCGACCAGCCAAAGGCTTCGGTAATCGGTCCAAGATAGAGGCCATAACTCGATCGCGCGCCAAACCCAATGAGCGAAATCAGGCACCCTCCAAGCAACACCACCAGTGGTGCCTGCCATCGCTTCATCGTCAATCGATAGTCGGTAGTTTCCATAGGGCAATATAGGGAAGAACGTAATTTTTAACTAAAGTGTCTGCCCGAGATGATACCTGTCGAGAACCTGTTAAGTCATCATCCCAGGACAACGATATAATTAGAAAGTCTCGTTTAAATCACCACTAACCCAAACCCCTCTTTCTCAATGGAAACCTTCCCGATCGACTACCCCCGAGTAATAGAAGCCTTCGAATTTCTGCAAGACTGGGATGCACGCTATCACTTCATAACTGAACTTGGTGAGAAGCTGGCGCCTTACCCGGACGAGGAGCGCATTGATCTTTATCTCGTCCCCGAGTGTATGAGCACTGTCTATATCCGTGCTATCCGCGACACTGGGGGTATCTTCACTTTTCACGGCGACTGTGACACCTCCACCGTGAAGGGCGTGGTCGCGATTCTGCTAGCAATGTTTAGCGGAAGGACAGCGAATGAAATAGAGGAGTTCGACGCAGATGCAGAGTTCGATAAACTTGGCCTCTTTGACCATTTGAGTCCCAGTCGCCATGTCGGTGTCTACGCTATGGTGCAACGAGTCAAGCGTCAGGTCAGCGCTATCGAAGAAGCCCGAAGTTAGTCACTTCGTAACGCTTTCTCCAACTAGCGCAACCGCGAAGTTTTCGAACGAAAGAAACGAATCAGGAAATCTCGCTAGAGGTGGCACGCATCACCATCCTTCTCCTAGCCGCACCCATGATCGGCGCGAATGCAGTGTTCAAGGTCTACGGTAAAGTCGATGTGGGCATTGCGGCTCACGTAGAGGAACTTCTTACCAAGCAACAGGCGCTCTGGTCACATTAGCAGACACCAGGTCGCGAGCGGCCCACACAAGCTAATTGGCCGATAACGCCGGCTCTAGTTGATTGATTCCGCTGTGGGCAATTCCCCTCGCTTGCGCCGCTCCACGAGGGTGTCCAGCCAGTCCGGGTCCATCTCCGGGACAGACGACAGCAGCAACTCCGTGTAGGCTTCGTGTGGAGGAGAAAGAATCTCGGCCTTAGCGCCCTGCTCGACCACCCGGCCCTGATACATGACCACAATACTGTCTGCAATGGCCTTTACCGTTGCGAGATCGTGGGTGATGAAAAGATAGGACACCCCCAGTTGGTTTTGCAGATTCTGCAGCAATTCCAGAATGCCTTCCGCAACTAACTGATCCAGCGCTGAAGTGACTTCATCACAGATGATGAGATCAGGTTCCGCTGCCAGCGCCCGAGCAATACAGATCCGTTGCTTCTCCCCACCCGAGAGCTGCGCAGGGTAGCGGTCCGCGTAATCTGTCGGCAGCTCGATCTGCTCGAGAAGCCGGTTAATCGCAGCTGATTTTTCTACACCTTTAACGCCTAGATAAAACTCCAGCGGCCTACCGATGATCTCAGAAATTTTCTGCCGGGGGTTCAGCGCAACATCCGGCATCTGGTAGATCATCTGGATCGAGCGCAACTGCTCGCGACCACGGTTAGCGAGTGCCGGACTCAACACCTCACCGCGAAAACGGACATCTCCCTCAAAGGGCGGCAACAGCCCGGTAATCACCCGCGCGAGGGTGCTCTTACCGCTTCCTGATTCGCCCACCACCGCAACTGTTTTGCCTTTCTGCACCCTGACCGAGATATCGTTTAGCACAATTTCCTCGGCCCGCGGATAGCGTGCGCTCACGCCTAAGACCTCGAGCACGGTGTCATCCTTCTCGGAGGCACCTTTCTCCTCGCGGAGCGAGCGAACCGCCAGCAGACGACGGGTGTAGTCCTGTTGGGGGTTTTCCAGAAGATCACGTGCGTTACCTTCCTCAACCAGATCGCCGTGCCGCAGCACCATAATCCGGTCAGCAAGCTGTGCGACGACAGCCAGGTCGTGGGTGATGTATATCGCGGCGACGCCCCTTGCTCTGACAGCTTCTTTGATAGTTGAGAGCACTTCTATCTGGGTGGTGACATCAAGCGCAGTGGTCGGCTCATCAAAGACAATAAGGCGCGGATCACAGCCCATCGCCATCGCAGTCATGGCGCGCTGCAGTTGACCGCCCGATACCTGATGGGGAAAACGGTTGCCGATGTGCTCCGGATCAGGAAGATCCAGCTGCCGGTAGAGGTCTTGACCCCGGCGTGCGGCTTCTTCGCTCCGCATCTTGCCGTGTTGAACCGGTGCTTCGACAAATTGCGTGATTAGACGGTGGGCTGGATTGAAGGCCGCTGCCGCGCTTTGGGCCACATAAGAGACACTGTTTCCCCGAATCTCCCGAAGACGTGAGGGCGACGCCCCGACGAGCTCCTCACCCTCTAACTTGATGGACCCAGAAACAATTCGGCAACCAGGCTTGGTGTACCCCATGCCTGCAAGGCCAAATGTCGATTTACCTGCCCCCGACTCACCAATCAGGCCGACGATCTCCCCTTTGTGTAATCCCATGCTGAGGCCATTTACGATCGGCCTCCAGTCACCGTCGATATCGGCCTCGATGACGAGATCGCGTATGTCCAGTAACAATTCACTCACAGGAAACTCCTCTTCAAGGTTTTGGGGCCACTTTGGCTTGGACTCTGGGCTCCAGATACTAGACGCCTACACAGACGGTCTTTAGTTCTGCTATAAGCCAACCCTAGAGATTACCCTATTCACGATTATCTACAAAATATCTCCCCACACGCTAAATTACCTATCGATATCTAAGGAGAGTTATCAATGAGTGGTTACCTTCCTACGCTTCTGGACGATGTCTCACGGCTGTGCCGTGACAGTGATAAACCGGTATTCGAGGCGCTTTCGATTCAGATAGATAATGTGCCAAAAAACAAGGTTGAGAAGACCTCCTCAACCTGTCCCACGGCAGATGCGTGCCTTGAGAGCGCCCTCGCGGCAATTCCACCCGATCATGGGCTTCACGCTAGCGCATCCGTTGCGGCCGTTCGCGCTCCGTGGCACGAGGCCACCCGGGGGGTGCCAGAGTTTTTCGCAGGTGGCTATGCGGCTGCCTATCTGGCAGATGAAACACCACCAGCGAGTGATGACCCTATCAGGATGGGTCTGCTACTACAGCGCGCAGCCATCGCCTATCCAGGTCATGCGCACGATGCCGAAGAGTTTTATTTTATTTTAAGCGGCGAGGCGCACTGGCGTATCGATACACAGGACTTCACAGCTCAACCGGGTGATCTAATTCACCACACACCCTGCGCCATCCACGCGATGGAAACCACTGATTCGCCACTGCTAGCGTTATGGGTCTGGCGTGGTGAGCTCACAGGACGCTTCTGGTATGAAAGCGCTCCCAATGTGAACTGCCCGAAGAAGTGATTGATCGCTCTTAATAGTAGTTTCAAGTGACCAGGTTTCACTCTCGTGCCGGTGGATCGATCGTCGCGCTAAAGATGCCCAGCCCGATATACGTCAGGCCGGCCACCATTTGAGGCCAGCGCTGACGACTACCTTGAGCCTTGAGATAACCGGCCACGGTCCCCGCCGCGAGGGCAAACAGCGTATCGGTCACCAAGATCACTCCAATAAGCAGCGCGCCAAGAAGAAAAAACTGTACTGCGGGATCGCCCCGTGCGGGGTCTACAAATTGAGGGAAAAAGGCGAGAAAGAAAATCCCCACCTTGGGATTCAGGACGTTCACCATCACCGCCTGCATGAAAACCCGCCACGTCTCTCGCGGCGACTGCGCCGGGCGAGCTTCCTGTCGGACGCCCCGCCGAATCAGAAGATAAACTCCCAGAGCAATAAGATAGGCCGCGCCAGCATACTTGACGAATTGAAAAAAAACGGCCGAAGACGCAAGGAGCAGCGTCAGCCCAAAGACCACCAGCAGTACATGAACGAAGGTGCCCGCAGCGATCCCCAACACCGACACCAGTCCTGAGCGGGCGCCTTGGGCGATACTGGTCGCCAGGATATAAAAGACGCCGGGCCCCGGGGTGACCCCCAGAACAATTACCGCACCGAGAAAAACGCCAAATTGTGGCCAGGGTGGAAGTAAATCAACCACCCGTCAGCGGCGCCATTACCACCATCTCGCTACCGTCAGCAAGCACAGTCCCGGCTCTTTTGGCCTTGGACACCGCCAGGCCATCAACAGACACCAGTCCGACCTGATCAAGTGGGATACCCAGTAACCCAATCGCATCGTCAACGCTGGCACCGCCAGGCAATTCGACGGCGTCGACCGAGCAAAAATCGATGAGATGCCCAGTCACTCGAACTTTGATTTGCATTGACGTCTAGATGAGACCCAGCCGGCCGAGCGTATCCTCGGTTGGCTCACCCGCCTCGTTCCAGCCTCTTAAATCGTAGTACTCCGGCAGCATCCGATCGAGTTCATTCACGCGGCCCTTGGCGGTACCACTTGGGGCCGGGTCTTTAAGCAGTCGCTCGGGCAGCGTATCGTCCGCGCGGGTCAGACCCGCTGCGAGGTTGAACATGCGCTCGAGGTTCCAGATTCGTTCTCCGCTCTGTGTGAGGCGCTCTGCCGTCCATTCACCCTCGCTGTCCGCATCAAGCTGTGCGGCAAACTCCGGCGCGCCCCAAGCGCCCATAGTAAACATGCACAAACCACTGGAATCTACTGCAGCCGTCCAGTCCTGAGAGGTTTTACAAGGCTCGGCTTTGCCTTCTCCGGTCTGGTCGTCCATGTCCACGTCAAAGGTGTCATGCTTTAAATGACAGGCTCCCCGGTTTCCAGTAGCGTAACCCAGGCCCATACCCTGCAGCGCTCTTGAATCATAGCCGGCAAATTCTTGACCTTTGACCGTCATTGACAATTCCGGATGGCCGTACTTCTCACACATCCGCCGTGAACCCATACCCAGAATCTCACCGAACCCTTCCTGCTTGCCGGTTTTCTCTGCCATGATCGTCAACGCTTCTGCGTTACCGAAATTAAGTTCAACGCCATCGGTATCGTCGGTCGTTATGACGCCCATCTCGTAAAGCTCCATTGCCGCTGCCAGGGTCACGCCAAAAGAAATCGGATCGACGCCATGCTCGTTCATCAAATATCCAGCAAAGGTACAAGCGTCGATATCATCAACTCCTACCACTGGCCCGAAAGCAAAAGCCGTTTCGTATTCCAACCCACCAGAGGCGTGCCAATATTCTTTACGGTTCTGGATCGTAAAATGATCTTCCCTGATATGCGCGATCCGGCCACAAGCGATGGTACAGCCGAAACAGGCTTTATTAGTCAACAGATTTGTATGGCCGGTCTCATCAGTCTTGAGCATGGCTTTGGCATCAATCTTGTCAGCACCATCAAACTGGACCTGCTGGAAATTGTTGGTCGGCAAACCTCCAAACTCCTGCATGGTATCCATCATGGCGTTGGTGCCGTACTTCGTCAGGCCACCGGTACTCTTAGCCAGAAGATTCTTCATCTCGTCAGTCACTTCCATAAATCGCTTGGGATCTTTGACACGCACCCCGCCAGTACCCCGAATCGCGATCGCTTTGAGATTCTTTGAGCCCATGACCGTACCAACACCCGACCGGCCGGCGGCCCGATGCAGATCGTTCACCACCGCTGCATAACGCACGCCCCGCTCGCCCGCGACGCCAATCGTTGCGATCTTGAGCATGGGGTTATGGTGTTGTTTTTTGATCCACGCATCGGTCTCCCAAACGGTCTTGCCCCAGATCTTGTCCGCACTCACTAAACTGATCTCGTCTCCCTCAATGAGTAAATACACAGGCTTTTCTGAACGACCCTCAATCAGAAGCAGATCAAAACCGGCGTACTTGAGTTCCGCCCCGAACTTGCCGCCGCTGTTGGAGCAGGCGATTGCACCGGTGAGCGGCCCCTTAGTAACCACGGCATAGCGTCCACTGGTCGATGCGTTGGTTCCGGTCAGCGGCCCGGTCGCGAAAATTAGCGCATTTTCGGGACTCATGGCATCTGCTTTGGGGTCCATGTTCTCCCAGAGATACTTGGTGGCAAGACCGCGCTCACCAATATAGTCATGCGCCCACTCCATGTTGAGGGGCTCGGGCGTTAACTCTCCTGAGGTCAGGTTTATCCGAAGTATTTTTCCTTGCCAGCTCATGATGCACCCCCTTGTGCAGCTTGTTGCGCGGACGCGAGCATACGACCGACACCCGATGCACCTGCGTCCACATAGGTGATCGCATCGGTAGGACAAGCCGAGGCGCATTTCGGATCACCACCGCAAAAATCACACTTATCAACTTTGCCGCTGGTCGGATTAAATTCAATTGTGCCGAAGGGGCACGCGGTAACACAGGCCTTACAACCCACGCAGGCCTCCGGACTAACGAGTTTGGCCCCAAGCTGGGTATCAACGGATATTGCCGCTGTCGGGCAAGCTTTCATGCACCAAGCTTCGACACACTGGGTACAGGTATACGGCACGGATGTGCGGCCGTGCTCAAATTCAAAAACCCGGATGCGCGACCGCGCAGGGTTGAATTCCCCTTCGTGCTCGAAACTGCAAGCCATTTCGCACTGCAAACACCCGGTACAAAGACTGGGCTCGATATGAAGCATCCGATGCATTACCCGATTCTCCTATGCATAATGAAAACGTTGTTATCTCCTCAACCTGACACTGTACCAAAAAAGAATGTCGGTGTGACACCACCCTCCACCTCACAACTCTATAATTAGGCTGTCCAAAATACCTTGATATAACTAGGTCAATCACTGATCACCCTTCAGGAACCTTCTGATGAATGCTTTGCTCTCGCGCCTTCAAGGCATTCTCGATGATCGAGGCATCATCACCGACCGCGACGAAGCTGAGCCTTATCTTGAGGAGCGCCGCGGGCGCTTCCAAAGCAAGTCACGAGTCATCGTCCGGCCCCGTGATACTGCTGAAGTCCAGGCGGTGGTGCGGGCGTGCATCTCGGAAAAAACTTCTCTGGTTCCTCAAGGAGGCAATACCGGGCTCTGTGGAGGCGCTGTGGCCGAGGCCGATGAGGTTATTCTCAGCCTTGAACGCCTGAAGGGAATCCGGGACCTTGATCCCGTCAACAATGCGATGACCGTTGAGGCAGGTTGTGTCCTCGCAGATCTTCAGGCCCAGGCTCGCGACGCCAACCGATTTTTCCCACTCAGTCTCGCCGCAGAAGGCAGTTGCCAGATCGGTGGAAATCTGGCCACCAATGCCGGTGGTATCAATGTTCTCCGCTATGGCAATGCCAGGGACCAGGTTCTGGGCCTCGAGGCCGTGATGCCCAATGGCAAATTGCTCTCGGACCTGCACGGGCTTCGAAAGAACAACACGGGTTACGACCTCAAGCAGTTGCTAATCGGATCAGAAGGAACGCTAGGTATCATTACCGCGGCGACCCTGAAGCTCTATCCTCACCCCGATCAAAGCGCTAACGCACTTGTGGCCCTTCGTGATCTTGCGGCGAGCATAACTTTTCTGGGGCAGGCGCAGTCCGGCAGCGGTGGCACCCTTTGCAGTTTCGAACTCATACCGCGGATCGGTCTGGATTTTGCCTGCCGACATGTCACGGGGTGTTCCGACCCCATGACAACTCCACATGACTGGTATGTGCTTCTGGCGCTTCAGGCCAGTGGTGATGCTATCGACGTTAAGATCCTACTTTCGCAGATTCTTGAAACGGCCTTTGAGGCTGACGAGATCACTGATGCGGTGGTCGCATCCAGCGAACAACAGGCGCAGGCCCTCTGGAAACTGCGTGAGGGATTGGTCGAGGGCCAGCGGTTTGAAGGCGCGAGCATCAAGCACGACGTCTCAGTTCCCGTCTCAAAGGTTCCTGAGTTTATTGACCGGGCTTCGGCGACGGTTGCTCAGCGGGTACCCGGCATCAGGCCGTGCCCCTTTGGCCATGTTGGAGACGGAAATATCCACTTCAACCTGTCGCAGCCCGTTGAAATGGACGGACAGACCTTCCTCGCACTGTGGGAGGAGATTAACCATCTGGTGCACGATCACGTAGCAGAGCTGGGTGGCTCTTTCAGCGCCGAACACGGTATAGGCATCTCCAAGATCAGCGAGATGCATCGATACAAAGACCCTACCGCTCTGGAGATAATGGCTACTATCAAACGTGCGATTGATCCTGATAACTTGTTCAATCCTGGAAAAGTGATTCCGGCTCCCGATGCCGACCCTCGTTAAACCGCTGATTCCGGATTCATTTCCTACGACGCCGACCGGCGTTGTCATCATCGGTGGCGGCATCATCGGTGTCAGCGCAGCCCTTACCCTGGCCGAAAGAGGCATAGCGGTCACGCTCTGCGAGAAAGGGGAAATCGGTGGGGAGCAGTCCTCCCGTAACTGGGGTTGGTGCCGTCAACAGGGTCGAGATCCTCGTGAGATCCCCCTCATTATCGAATCGCTCAAAAGATGGGCTGGGATGAACGAACGTGTTGGCGCGGATACCGGGTTCAAACGCTGTGGAACCTTGTACCTCGATGACTCTGATTCGAACCTGGCAAGTCACGTGCAATGGCTCAAGTTCGCAGAACCCTTCGGTATAGACGCGGGCCTGATCACTGGCGCAGAGGTTGCCCGACATCTACCAAGCAGTTCGCGCCGTTGGCATGGCGCGCTCTATTGCCCCACCGATGGCAAGGCAGAACCCTTTATCGCCGCCCCGACAATTGCCCGGTGCGCCCAAAGCAAAGGCGCAGTCATCCTGACTCAGACTGCAGCTCTCGGCCTGGATGTAAGCGGTGGACACGTTTCCGGGGTGCTCACCGAAAAAGGGTTAATCCGCGCTGAAGCCGTGCTCTTGGCGGCGGGTGCATGGTCGCGACTATTCTGTAAACACGAGCATCTAGTGCTGCCGCAGCTCAAGGTGCGCTCTTCGGTGCTGCGAACTGCCCCTGTGGCCGCCGACCTCAACTCATGTATCAGTGCTCCGGATTTTTCTGTCCGGCCGCGTGCTGACGGCGGGTATACCGTCGCTGGAGGCGCCAACAGTCCGATCTCTTTTGAGCTAACCCCTGACGCTTTCTGCTTCTTGGGTTTGTTTGCAAAACTTGCCTGGATGGCCAGGACGTACCTGCGGCCCCGGATTGGAAGCGCCTTTGCCGAAGCCTGGCGC
>JABJIU010000162.1 GCA_018661145.1 Pseudomonadota bacterium
GCCGTTGCGCGCCCGGATATAGATTGCTGATCCGTCGATAGTGACTTGCTCGACCGAACCCCGCTCGACTTCATCCAGGAACATGGAATAGTCAATCTCCTGACCTGAACGGCTCTGCTCCGGCGCAAAGTTGTTAAACACCGCCATCAGCACCATCGCGATGACCAGCCAGAGGACTAAATTCTTGGTTAAATTATTCATAAGCTTTAAATGATTGAACTTTAATCAACAATCAGGTGGCATACAGCCGGGCGCACAAGATTCTCCATGGATTCTGAAAGTTTTTGGTGTGAAATACAAACCTCTCCCAAATTCATGGGCCCTCGGCTGAGACAGGCCGGCGAGCAACAATATACGATTCAGTGCTCTTTGCCCGTGATGCATCCGGCTTTCTCACGCGACTGGTAATAAAAAACGTCTCGATAGCACGGCGCAGTGAATCAGCCTGCTCTCCTTCAAAAAACTTTGTCACCAGCGCGCCGTTGGGAGTCAAGTGCTGCTGAGAGAACCGCACTGCCGCTAACACTAGGCTTTCCATTGCAGTTTGATCGACGGTACGCACACCGGTAAGGTTGGGGGCTAAATCAGAAATAACAAGGTCTACAGGCCGTTCGCCAAGCGCCTGGTGGAGCTCCTCGCTGATCTCCTGATCAAGAAAATCTCCGACGATCTGATGAACACCAGGGATGGCCTTCATTTCGAGCCGGTCCACCGCCACGATCGTACCTGTCGGTCCAACCCTGGAAACCGCGTACTGACTCCAGCTTCCCGGTGCAGCGCCAAGGTCGACAACGAGCATTCCAGGACGTAGCAGCCTCTCCTTTTGATCTAGTTGTTGCAGCTTGAACGCTGCGCGGGAACGGAACGCACCTTCGCGGGCTTTTTGGACATAAGGATCCTTTCGTTGTCGCTCGGCCCAGTTTCTGGTTCGGGAGGCGCGTTTAGAACTCATTAGGTGTCAATGTTATGCTGTAACTTCAACAACGGCTAACCCATCAAAACTCAATGGACCTGAGCGGAAAACAACTCAACCATCTTCGAGCGCTCGCTCACCACCTTAAACCCGTGGTGACGATTGGCGTCGCCGGTGCCACCCCCGCGGTTGCGTCTGAACTTGAACACGCCCTCACCAGCCATGAACTCGTCAAGATCCGTCTTCCATCCCTGCCCAAAAGTGAAAAGCGAGCATTGCTTGATCGCTTGTGCTCGATGACAGAGTCAACCCCCGTGCAGCTCATCGGGCGGATCGGAGTGGCGTTTCGTAGTTCACCCGCCCGCTTAATCCAAATGCCCTGAGCATTGTAACCGGCATCTGTTTCGGGTATGTGTTTTGTCGCCGTTGCACTCGGGTCTCATCCTGAGTTTCCTTTGATTGTCGCGGCCAACCGAGATGAATACTTTGCCCGCCCTGCCGAGTTGCTGAAGCGCTGGCCGGGGTCTCCCGCTGTAGCCGCAGGCCGTGACCTCACGGCCGGCGGCACCTGGCTGGGCCTCTCTGAGGACGGCCGGTTCGCGGCGCTAACCAATTGCCGTGCAGGGACGGTCTCATCAGCACCGGGGGTCGTCTCTCGAGGTGCGATCGTGCGTGACTTTCTTCTGGGTAATGAGGCGGTTGTCGCCGCAGTCGTGAGCGGCGATCTCGCCCACCAATCTGGCTACGGGGGTTTTAACCTCATTGCCGGCACACCGTCTAAGATATTTATCCTGAGCAACGCAACCAAAACTTGGTCTGAGGAAAGCTCTGGCGTCTTCGTTTTGAGTAATTGTCCGCCCCAAATTCAATGGCCCAAAACTCGGGTCGGTCAAGCACGTTTCACTGAGACAATAAGCTCAGCCGACGGTATTAAAGATCTTAAGGAAAATTTGTTTGCGTTGCTATCAGATGCTCAGCCCTTGGAGGCAGTTTCCGCTACAACTGAAGGCGATGACCCACTTCAACTAATTCAGAGTTTGATCTTCGTAAAAGGTGCGGAATACGGCACCCGCGCCAGCAGTGTGATTATCATCGACAGCAAAGGGTGTGCTTCTTTTTTCGAAAGGACCTTCGACAGAGGGGGGAGCCGCGCCTCGGAAAACGTCGTGCACCTTAATCTGAAAACAGGAGCTTGAGGCCCGTTTCACCCAAGAGGATTATTAATGGCTTTCCAATAGCGCTCTTGCCAGTACCGCGAGCTTTTTCCTGCCGAGAAACAGATGCCATTTCCGCCCCCCGTGCTCATGGAACAGGTAGGCCGAGCGCACACCCGCTAACAGAACTGCGCGAACCTTTGACACGGTGTCCGTATTTTTCAGGTACTGCTGCTCCCCCCGCACTATGATTTTCGGGGTCAGCGCACTCACCGTAGCGGTGTAGATATCAGCAAACGCTTTGATGGTTTCCGGTAAAACCGGATCCTCAGCAATCGGGTTATCCCGCAGACTGACCAAACAAGAACGCAGTTCACCAGCAACCTCTTTTTCGCCGCGAAGCCGTCTTTGAAGGTCGATCAAGGCAACCATATACCGTAACCTTTCAACTGCTGCAGGGTCTGGCTTCCTCCGTCCGATATCCGGCAGTCCGGCGAAAACCCCTTCGACCCCTCCAAGAGCAATATCAACATCGATCTCATTGAGAATCAGGATACTGCTCAGCGCGCATCTCAGAGGCTCGGGTTGCGCGTGGCCACGACGGGCAAGTTCCTGTGCGAGCATCACGCACTGACACACACCAGCCAGGGCCAGAACCTGTTGTTCAGCACTTGTCCGATTTTCGGCTGCCATGGGTACCAACCTGGATTAGAGTCTTAACGCTGCAACAAAGTTAAAGCGAATGCAGAGAGTCATCAATCCTCTGGCGGACCTCGTGCGCGACCTGTAAGGCTCGGACACCCGCTTCTCCGCCGACGACCGGATCACGGCCAGTCCGAACACAATCAACAAAGTCCTCAAGTTCCGCATCAAGGGGTGGCCGAGGGGTTACTTGGATTGACTCCGTCACGATGGGGGCAAAGCCCCCCTCTTCCGGAGGAGCACCTCGCCTGGCAACATCAATCTGCTGATCCTCAAAATTGAGCGCCAGATAACATGATTCCGCAAAGATCCGGATTCTGCGGAATTTCTTCGCCGAGACACGGCTGGCCGTCACATTGACGATCGCACCGTTTTCAAACTCCAGACGCGCATTAGCGATATCAACGTGATCGGTGATTACTTTGGCACCAACAGCAGAGATATAGCGAAGCTCAGACGGCACCAAGGAAAGCACAATATCAATATCATGGATCATCAAATCCGTGACCACATCAACGTCGGTCGCACGGGCGACAAATTCACCCAATCGATGAACCTCAATGAAGCGTGGTCGATCCAGTTCGGCGGCAAGCTTGACAACACCTGCATTGAATCTTTCGAGATGGCCGATCTGCAGCTGCGTACACTTCCGGTTTGCTAGTTCCACAATAGCCTGTGCATCCGAAAGCGTGTGTGCAACCGGTTTCTCCAAAAGTACCGGAATACGTTGTTCAAGAAAGGGTTCGGCAATTTCGCGGTGTTTGGACGTAGGGACCACCACACTTACTGCATCGACGTTATCCATCATTTCCTCGAGACTCTGCATAACTTTGCAACCACACTCGCTGGCCACCCGACGGCCCGTTTCCGCGTCGGAATCCATGACACCGACGAGACGAACGTTTTGCATTCTCTCGTAGATACGAGCATGAATAGAGCCGAGATACCCGACTCCCACTACGCCAACGTTCAATTTTTCTTCGCTCATGCGCCCCCTGATCGTGGATTACTCACGTCTGTTTGTCCAACGGACATCCATCGAATGTTTTCAAGGCCGCACAAATGGGGCGCATTCGGAATAGGTATAGTTCACAGAATCCCATCGCTTGTGGCAGAATTATTCCCTTAAGCAAATCTGCAATGGCGTCCGTTGAAACGCTCTTCAACGGCAACATTATCGCTCAACGTCAACCGAGGCAAGTCCCACGATTGATCTATGATGAATACGGCAATTGACTTTCGCAGCGACACCGTCACACGTCCGTCTTCGGGCATGCGTCAAGCGATGGCGGGCGCACCCGTTGGCGATGATGTCTACGGTGACGATCCGACGGTGAATGACCTGGAGGAAAAGGCCGCACAGTTGTTGGGGCAGGAAGCGGGGCTGTTCGTTACCAGCGGCACGCAGGGAAATCTATTGGCCATTCTTACCCACTGTCAGCGGGGCGAGGAATACATCGCGGGCACTAAAGCGCACGCCTACCTTGAAGAGGGGGGCGGTGGCGCAGTACTGGCAAGCGTTCAACCACACCCGGTTGAAAACCAGACTGATGGTACGCTGGACCTTGCGTCGGTTCGCGCCGCAATAAAGCCAGATGACTTTCACCTAGCGATCACCCGTCTTTTTTGCCTTGAAAATACGTTTTTCGGTACCCCACTGCCGATGGAATACCTTGCTGAGGCGAAGAGTCTGGCAACCGAGCATGGACTGCGGTTTCATCTCGACGGCGCCCGAGTTTTTAATGCTGCTGTGCGTTCCGGCATCACACCCAGCACAATTGGCGGCATGTTCGACTCGGTATCTGCCTGTTTATCCAAAGGACTCGGTGCGCCAATTGGAAGCGTATTGACAGGGTCAACGGAATTCATTCAAAGAGCACGGCGCTGGCGAAAGATGTTGGGTGGCGGCACCCGGCAGGTGGGAATTCTTGCTGCGGCGGGCCTGTACGCACTCGAGCACAATATCGAGCGTTTAGCGCAGGATCACGAGCATGCCATGCTTCTTGCCGATGGCCTCGCTGACATTGAGGAACTGGAAGTTCAGGAAGCCGCTCACCGTACCAATATGGTGTTTGTCTCCATGTCGGAGGCGAAGCTCGGGGATCTGTCGGATTTTATGCGTGATCGTGGAATACTCGTTACCGTAGAAGAAAACCCAGTCCGACTGGTGACCCATCTGGACATCAACCAGACCGGTATTAAGACCACCGTGGACGCTTTCAAAGATTACTTTCGCAAGGCGGCTTAGACAAAAACCCCGTGAAACGCCGCTCGCGACTCAAGGGTCGAGAGTCGACGCATCCGGTGACAATACCGGGTAAATGAAGTGAATCACACCATTTCGAGTGCGGCGGTTCTTGAATAGAACTCTTGACCCGTTCACAGTTGTCTCTCCGTTTGCGGATCGGACTTTTATATGCTCTCCGTCAAGGTTTCTGACGCTCCCCACTTCCTCTAACTCCTCTAAGGAGTAGTCACCGCGCACAATATGCGCTTTGACAAAACTTTCAAGAACAGTCGGCGGCATCTCGACCGGTTTCATCCCGTCCATGGCATCAATCGCGAGATCGACGGGAACAAACACTGTATAGCGGTCGGGCCCATCCAACTCACTCCACATCTCAGCGGTCGCCAACGCCTGGCCGAAGCGCTCCTTTCGAGGCCCACTGATTGCATCAGTCATTGTGGGCAGCCGATCTTCCTGCCGATAAGACAAAATCTGTTTCGCAACGAGATAACGGTGCTGGTTCACGCTGGAGACCATTGCCCTACCACTCCGGAAGTTAGGCATCTCAATAGGCAGCTCTTCGTTATGCACTGTCCCGCTAACAATTGCCAACTGGCCGTCTTCAATCGAATCAAGATCATCCCATTGCACGCGAACACCAAACCCAACCGCATCAGCCAGGCAGCAATACATAAAGGTAGTCATCAGAGCGAAACTAGACCTGTCGCTCAGAACACCAAGACGCTTCACTATGCCGATCGTCGTTACAGACCTCCCAGGGCTCGCCTCCTCACTTGGCCGTCTGGAACTAAGATCCAGTAGGAGTACTCGCGGGTAACGCTTGGTATCGACCTGCTCCCACAATGAAGCTTCAACCCCGGGATCTGACTGGCCGATAGAGCCTACCGCAGGAAGATAGGGTTTACCGACTACCACTACCGCCAGCATCACGACAAAAACAAACGTATTAGCACCACGCCGTTTCTGCGCTCCCGCCAGGGTGGCAACGCCGAGCAGAAGCACGAGCACGGCACCGCTTACCGTGAGCGGTCTGAACTTCACGTTCATCAGGAGTCCGTAGCGGTCAGATAGGGAAAACCAAAGCATCCCGGCGCCCATCATCGCCAGAATGCACGACTCCAATAACCCGTATATCCTTTTCACTGCATGACTCCGGACAGCCACCCGGAGTACTCGAGTAGCCAGGAGAGAACGAATACCAGCGGGATGGGAATAAGGACGAGGGCCAGTACGACACGCTTCCTGAAGGTTGCCAAAAACATTCCTATCAGTTTCAGATCAACCACTGGACCTAAAGTGATGAACGCTAACCTAGCCCCAGCCGTAACCGTCTGGAACGATGCCGCTATGAAGGCATCCGCTTCCGAACAGACACACAGCAGAATTGCCAACAGCATCATTCCGGCTATGGACAGCGCAGCGTTATCCGTAAAAACAGACATGCCATCTTCGGGGAGTAGCGTCTTAAATGCGGCGGCCGCTAGGCACCCTATCACGAGGAATCGACCCATATACATGAACTCCGCTGCGGCGTGACTGAAGACCGCTCGAACCTTCTCGTAAACGGTCTGGCTCGCATGATCATGGCCATGGTCATACCGGGCGGTGGCCGGGTCATCTGCGACGACCTCGGCCAGGCGCCTCACATACAAGGCGACCGCGAGCGCCACCACAGCAGCTACGGCTATCCGAGCCACGACCATGGTCGCGCTGCCACGAAATGCAATATATGTTGACACCAGGACAATCGGATTCACGATCGGTGCTGCCAGCATAAAAGCCACAGCGATAAACGGCGGCACCCCTTTGAGTATTAGGCGCCTGACGATCGGTACAACACCACATTCGCAGGTCGGAATCAGAAAACCCCCAAGGATGCCCGCGATCAGTCCGCCCGGAACACTCTTTGGCAACCAGCGTAACAAGCGCTCAGTGGAGACGAAAACCTCTATCAGGGCCGAGAACAGCGAGGCGATCACAAGAAACGGCATCGCCTCGATGAAAATGGCTGTTGCGATGCTGGCAAAGGTCCCGAACATACAAGCTAACCTCTATTCTCTCCAACGGCTGACGGAACTCGTCGCATACTGAAAGTTCAACCCAGGTCTACTCGTGACGACCACCACACCCATCCAAGCATTCCGGATCAATGCATCTGGACAAACGATTTAAACAACTCGTTTTTATCGGCAAGCCAAGCGATCAGAATCAGGCGGCTTTGCGGCTACCGCCGATACCTCCCCTGACTTCGGCCTCGAGCCTCTCCCGTTCCTGCATCGCTCGCTCGAACGCGTGCGCACGCACCGGCCCATAACCCCGAACCTGCATCGGCCATCTCACCAACTGCAAGACTGCAACGACGTTCGTCTGGGTGACTTGCAGTGTCCCAAGTAAATCGAGAGTCTTGTCGAAAGCGGTCTCCATCTGTCGATTGAGTTTTCTTTCTTCACCGAACCGAAATGGGTCGCACCATCTTCCCCGGATCCATCTCAAAGCACTCAAGACGCGGAAAGCTGGGAAAATCCACGGCCCGAAACTTTGCATAACAGGGCGACCGGTATCGGGATCTCTGCGCGAGAGCAGCGGAGGTGCAAGATGTATCCGCAGCTTAAAGTCGCCGTCAAACTCCTGATCCAATGACTCGCGGAATTGCGGCTGACTGTAGAGTCGTGCCACCTCGTATTCGTCTTTTTCGTATAGCACCCGGAATCCGCTCTCAATCAACGCTGGAACAAGTTCCGGCAGAAATTCGTCATCGATATGTTCTCGCGCTGTATTGATCCAGGCTGATAATCTGGCGGCGGTACGGGATCCGTGTGACTGGTTTAACAGATCCAAACGGCGCCTCAATAGCATCTCTTCTGAACGATCCTTTAAAGCATCGTCGAAAACGTCCGCGCCAGCGGTCCCGCCACCGATCAGCACGTCGATCGCTTTTGGATCCGCACCTATCCTACGCCCAAGACGGAAGGCATTGATATTGGTGTCCACATCCCGTCCGTTGAGTTCGATCGCTTTCTCAATGGCCGGTCCGGGAACTGGCAAGGCGGCCAGTTGGTACGCACAGCCCAACATGATCATATTCGCGCTCAACGTATCCCCGAAGACCTTTTGGGCTAGCTCGGTCGCGGGGACGGTGCGTAACTCGCCACTCACGTTACCAATGGCGCCGAGCAATTCGTCCAGGGGAAATTTTTGATCCGGTTGGTGGGTGAACTCACCCGACATCATCTTGTGCGTATTGATCACCGATTTTGTTTTATTGCTGAGTTTAATCCGCGTCTCTTGTGCAGCAGCCGTCACCACATCGCAACCCAGTAAAAGATCTGCACCGCCGTCGGCAACATGTGTTGCCGTGATCTCATCCGGGTCCGCTGTCAGAATGATGTGACTCGTTACGGCTCCACCCTTCTGCGCGAGACCTGCCATATCCAGAACCGAGCAACCCATTTTGGCCACGTGGGCCGCCATGCCAATAATGGCACCGATAGTGACCACCCCCGTCCCACCCACGCCGGTCAAGGTAATGCAGTACGGACGATCAACTTGGGTAACGGCCGGATCTGAATATGCTGATGGGTCAGACGACATCGATCCAACGCTTCGAGCCGGCATCTTTCTCTGCCCGCCAAACACAGATACAAAACTGGGGCAAAAGCCCTTGTTGCACGAGTAATCGAGATTACAGGCCGACTGATCAATTGCTCGTTTGCGTCCGAGGTCAGTCTCAACGGGGATAAGTGCAACGCAGTTCGACTGCTCCCCACAGTCACCACAACCCTCGCAAACGGCTTCATTGATAAAGAGTCGTTCGTTTGGCGTCTCCATAAGACCGCGACGCCGACGGCGACGCTTTTCCGCCGCACACGTCTGGTCGTAGATGATTACCGAGGTCCCCGGAACCTCACGCATTTCTCGCTGAACCCGGGCAAGCAGATTGCGGTGAAAGATCTCTACCTCGGGCGCCCAGTCAGCGTCGGCGGGGTACTTCTCGGGATCGTCGGTCACAACAGCGATCTTGGAGACCCCCTCTGCATGGACCTGACGGGAGATCCGCATAACGTCCATCGGTCCATCTACTGACTGCCCGCCGGTCATGGCGACTGCATCGTTGTAGAGAATCTTGTAGGTGATATTGACCTTTGCCCCGACACACGCTCGAATTGCGAGAAGCCCAGAATGAAAATACGTGCCATCACCGATGTTCTGGAAGACGTGCTCGGTACTGCTGAAGGGGCTCTCGCCGATCCAGCTCGCCCCTTCTCCTCCCATCTGCGTAAAGGTCGCCGTTTCGCGGTCCATCCACTGTGCCATGTAGTGGCAACCGATTCCGGCGAGTGCCCTAGACCCTTCCGGTACTAACGTAGAAGTATTGTGCGGACAGCCTGCACAAAAATACGGGGTCCGTCGCATCGGAGCTTCTTTAAGATCCGCTTTTTCCGAACGGGCGCGCAAATGCTTCAGCGCTCCGATCAGGGTATCATCGTGGGTGAGGTCAACGAGCCGGTCACCGATCGCCGTGGCAATCTGTGCTGCATCAAGCCGACCGTAGACTTGAAAAAGCACCGCTCCGGTCTCGTCGGTTTTACCGATGACCTCGGGCGAATCGGTGACACCATACAAGAGGTTACGGACCTGTTCCTCCATTAGGCCCCGTTTCTCCTCAACGAGAATGAGTTTACGGGTACCTTTTGCAAAATCTCTGAGGCCGTCAGGTTCCAGGGGCCACGGCATACCTACCTTGTAAAGCTTCACCCCCAATGCTTTTGCCCGGGATTCATCGATCCCAATTTCGACCAGCGCTCTCCTCACGTCAAGATAGGACTTCCCCGTTGAGATGATTCCAAGCGGCGCAACCGGATCACCCAGCACCTGCCGATCAATGCGGTTGTGTCTCGTAAACGCGGTCACGGCCGGCAACTTGAATTGATGCAGCCTTACTTCCTGCGCCTGAGGCGTATCGGGCCACCGAAAGTTGACCCCAGTCTCGGGCATTAGGAAATCTTCCGGGACATGAGTCACTACCCTGTTCGGAGTCGCCATGACTGACGCCGAGGCTTCAACGGTGTCATGCACGCTCTTAAGACCTACCCAGCAGCCCGAATATCGGGATAACGCCCAGCCATAAAGACCAAAGTCCAGTATGTCCTGGACACCCGCTGGATTCAGTACGGGAATGAATGTATTAACGAGGGAGTATTCACTCTGATGAGCTGTGGTAGAGGACTCACAGACGTGATCATCTCCCATGAGAATGAGCACTCCGCCATTGGCGCTGGTTCCCGCAAGGTTGCCGTGTCGCAAAGGGTCTCCGGATCGGTCGACTCCCGGCCCCTTGGCGTACCACATGGAAAATACCCCGTCATAGAGGCCGTCGCCTCGCCACCCCGCCTGTTGGGTTCCCCAAACTGCTGTCGCCGCGAGGTCCTCGTTCACCGCGGGAAGAAAACGGACATCGCAAGCGTCGAGTTGCTCGCTGGCGAGCGCCAGTTGTTGGTCCAAGGCGCCCAACGGTGACCCCCGGTATCCGGTAACGTAACCCGCGGTACGAACCCCAGACCGGCGGTCAGCATCGCTTTGCATCATTGGCAGACGCACCAGCGCCTGAATTCCGGTAACGAAGATCTGTCCCGACTTAAGGAGGTATTTGTCCTCAAGTGTGACATCTCTCAGCTGCGACATTAATTTGTTATCCCGAATGACATCTCTGAAACATAAGCTGGCCTGGTACTAAGGATAATGCCTTTAAACGGTTGCACAGTCATCATACCTTCTCTAATGACGAACGTGGCAGGCGAATGTCAAATCGGTCCCGTAAAACATTATCCAGGTCCCCAGATAAATGACTCGGATGATGATGCTTCAAAATTTGTCTCGTGCGGTCGATCGCAACGCTTCGAATATCACGAGCACCATCGACCATCCACTCATCAATCGAGCGACGATCGCCGATCTCGGGGTAAACAAAGTCACTCTGCATCCGCGCTAAAGTCTCTTCACGCCCAAGAAAATGGCCGTCGCCATGCACCACCTCTTCGATTGAGGACAGCGCCAGGGTTTCCTCATTAACGCTGACGCCAGAGAGGGATTTGAGAATTGTCCCCAGCATATCATTGTCGATGACATAACTTTCCAGCGCACAACCCATCAGACTCGCCTGCATCCCACAAGCCTGGGTAATCAGATTACAGCCGGCCTGAGCGGCCAACGTGACGGTCAGGCTTTTTTCATAACCACTTTGCGCATCCGCGATTTTGCTGTCGGTGGCGCCGGCAATCACAGAGTTTGGTAAGCCATAGTAGTTTGCCATCTGTATTGTCGCCGCAGTTGCAATGGCGCCCTCGGCACTGCCGCCACTCATCGCTCCGGTTCTCAGGTCGGTTAGCATGGTTCTCGCGCCAAACGTTATCTTCGCTTCAGGATTTAGAACCCAAGCAAAAATCATTCCGGCCAGTGTCTCAGCGATTGTTTGGGCAATCGATCCCGCTAAGGTGACTGGACTGGACGCCCCCATTTGGCCAAATGTATTCGAGTGCAGCGGGATACCAAAACGCACTGCCGCGGCCCCAATCTTGCAAGATTCGGGGTCGAAGCGCAGAGGTGGCACCGACATGTTGCAATGCATTGATAGAAACGGGCGAGCCAGAAAGGCTTCTTTTGAGCCCGCGATGGCGTAACACATCTTCGCAATCTCTTCGACATTAGCGGCCTCGGTAGCCGCTGAAATGACATGTTTGCGGGTGCCGGCGAGACAAGCATAGGCAGTATTGAGATCGAGCAAACGAACATCCGGCATATCACGGGCGGTCATGGAACGACTAAAAAAATGAATATTGTCGAGATTGTCCACAAGACGCGCCGCATCATATAAGTCTTTCAGCGTGGATTCGCGATACTGCCCACTATCAAGATCAAGTATCAGTGGCGCCGCACCGCCTGAACCCGCATGCACCCGACCGGCCCCAAGCTGTATGTCGTTTTCTTTGGCCTGCCCGCAAAGCGTGAAATCCCGTTTGAATCCGTTCAATGCCTTGTCAATTAGGTCCGGAGAAAATCGAAGGCGGCCATTTTCGTCCAGATGCCCGCCTGCGTCGGTAACCGGCTCGACAACACAATCAGGGGCGTCCGCCATGCCAATATCCGACAAAATCGAACGAGCGGTCTGATCAATCTGCTGCAGTTCTTTCGAGTCCAAAGGTTGGTAGCTTCCACCCATGACGCCACCCATCGCTTGCCTTACCCTTGGTGTTTGTTGCTGACTCGATCCCGATCGACGTCGCTTCCTTTTACCGCGCGCTTCAATCTCACTCATATTTGGATTCCCTAATATTCAATACTTAAGACTCAATACGCCGACCTATCGAAAGCGAGTGCGCCACCATTGCTTTTGCGTCTGCAATGAATCTTCGCTGCCGGCGTGCCAGGAGTCGGTCAACTTATCGATTGGCGAAAACTTGTTGCCATAATTTAAATTAAAGTAACGCATACTTCCAAAGTAAAGAAAACTGTGCTGGCAGAGGTTTTATGGTGTTATATTCCGGCGAATTGGATTAGGGGGCAATATGGATAATCCAGGCTACCAGCTCGACTCGACGACTGTCCGTCGTTTTGGTTTCCTCTTACTTCGGGACTTCACGATGATGGCCTTCTCGGCCGCCGTGGAGCCATTGCGCACCGCCAACCGCGCTGCGGAGACCGAGTTGTATCAGTTTCCGTTGTTCACCCTGAATGGTGAACCCGGGCAAGCCAGTAATGGGCTCAGTCTCAGTCCTGTCCGTCAACTGACCGGAAAAGAGCCCCTCGATGCACTGTTTATTTGTGCTGGAGCTGATCTTCACTCGGTTAGCCCAGAACTGCTGGCTGAAAAACTCAAACCTTTTATCAAAAGAGGCGTCCCGATCGGCGGCATCTGTACGGCAAGTTATCAACTGGCTCGTGCCGGTATTCTTGACGGCTATCGCTGCACACTGCACTGGGAAAATATCCCCGACATGCATGATGAGTTTCCCCATCTGGTGGTGTCGTCGGGACTTTTTGAACTTGATCGGGACCGCTACACCTGTTCCGGCGGCACTGCACCGATTGACATGATGTTGACGCTAATTGCGAGGGAGCGTGGCCGCGCTCTGTCCGACCGGATTTCCGAGGGCATGCTCTGTGAGCGGATCCGCGACGGTTCGGACCGTCAGCGCATGCCGCTGCGCATGCGACTAGGTTCAAGCCAGCCCAAGCTGGTAGAAGCGGTTGAGCTCATGGAGTCCAATATTGAGGAGCCCATGACGCTCGACGAACTCGCAACCCACGTCGGGATCTCACGTCGTCAGTTGGAACGGCTGTTCCAGAAACATCTGCAGTGCGTGCCAACACGCTACTACCTTGAGATTCGCCTGCGCCGTGCCCGGGCATTGTTGCTTCGCAGTTCTCGGTCGATTGTAGATATTGCCTTTGCCTGCGGCTTTGTTTCTGCACCGCACTTCAGCAAATGCTACCGCGATTTTTTCGGTATCCCGCCCCGGGAAGAACGCCTTCCTAAAGTGAATCCAGCGACGTTAACGCCGATGGACCTGGAGCTGGAGTCCAGCAATAACGGGTCGGTCCCGGATCGTGAAGAAGCGGGTCATGAACACGTCGGACTCCCCTCCTGATTGGCTGACCGCAGTTCTGTGAAGAACTGTTCGAGCACGGCAGCGCATTCATCTCCAAGCACACCCGCCGTAACACGGCACTGGTGGTTTGCGAGCGGCGACTGGAGCAGGTTAGCCGTGCTACCAACCGCTCCTGCTTTTTCGTCGAACGCGCCGAAGACGACACGTTCAATCCGTGCCTGAATAATCGCTCCGGCGCACATTAAGCAGGGTTCGAGCGTTACATATAGGGTTGTCCCAACGAGACGGTAATTCTCAAGATTGCACGCAGCATTGCGTAGCGCAACGATCTCGGCATGGCCAGTTGGATCATGAGTTCCCAATGGCTGATTGCGGCCCGTACCGATAATCTCATCGTTGAGCACCACCACCGCCCCGACTGGCACTTCATCTTGTTCAGCGGCGCATCTAGCCTGAATCAGCGCCTGCCGCATCCAATGCTGATCCCTGCCCGTTACGCTAGTGCGATTGTGCATTCTCGACCATACCGTTCATGCTGAGCGCTCGCCTGAGTCTTTCCCCTCCGATTGTTCGGTGTATTTGGCGACAAACGCTCTTAGTCGGTTCAAATCATTTTCAGTCAAATTCGCGTCGTTGATGACCAATTTGAAGCATTCTCCCAAGATGCTTTCACGATTTAGTGATTTTTCGTGAGCAACGCTATAACAGTTCACCGGGTGAGGAACCCCTTTCGGATGAATCACCCGCTCGGTAGAAAATCCAAAGAAGTCCTCCAGTAGAATTTTGGTATTCTCGGATACCAGTACTTCACCGGATTCTGCCTCAGCCTCAAGACGGGAAGCTACGTTGATTGCCCTGCCGATGGCGGTGTAATCCAATCGGTTGGCGCTGCCGAAATTCCCCACATTGCAAAATCCTGTATTGACGCCGATCCGAATTCTCAGATCAACGGGAAAGCTGAATTCCTTCCGGATATAAGGTTGCAACGCGATGATTCGCAACTGCATCTCTATCGCCATATCGACGCAGTTTTTGGCATCCTGTACATCGCCCTCAGTTTTTGGATCGCCAAAAAAGATCATGATGGCATCGCCAATAAACTTGTCGATCGTGCCACCGAATTTTTCGGCGATAGCGCTCATCTCCGTGAGGTAAAAGCTCAAAAACTCGCTGATCTCCTCAGCTTCGATCTGCTCTGAGATGGACGTGAAATCGACAATATCGGAAAAAAAGATAGTGAGCTTCTTACGCTCGCTTTTTTTGTGGATGTCTAAGGATCCACTGAAAATTTGCTCGTATAACTGAACCGGCAGATATCGGGACAGTTTGAGCGAGATCCCTTCAATTTTCTCTTTTTGCGCCTCAACCTCCTCGGTGGCCTGACGCAATAACTCTTTCTGGCGGTCAAGTTCGACCGCCATCGACTTCCTCAGTTTTGATTCTATAGAGAGCTTCTTGTTCTCTTTTTTAAGATCCTTGATCTCCTGCTCTAGATCGCTCATTACTATCTCTGGTCGAGATGCTCAAGTAGTTCTCCGATGCGTTCCAGGGTTCCGTTATGTTCATAGGATTCACCAGACGCCACGACTGGTGCGAGACAGGATGCCTTGTTGGATGCCCAGAGCTCCACCCTTGGCGAAAACTCATAATGCTCCTTGAGCATTCCGGCAGGAACATAAATCATTGGCTCGATCAGGTCAGGTTGTGTATATAACGTGCTACCACAATTCGAGCAGGACACGATGTGCAAGAGGTTGCCACTGCCTCCCTCGTAGGAATATGTCTTTACCTCTCCAGTTACGCTGATATCTTCAGTAGAGTAGGCATAACCAAAAAACGAGTTGCCGTGGAGTTTCTGGCAGTCACTGCAGTGACAGACAAAATGCATCATCGGGTCGTTCTCAAGAGTGAACTCTACGGGACCGCATTGACAGGTTTCTTTAATCGTCATTTTTCTCCTCCGTGCTGGAATCTTGTCACCTCAACTCTCCCCTATATTCTATATTTTTACTCCCATTCAATCGTCGCAGGGGGCTTTCCCGAGATATCGTAAACCACCCGGGAGATTCCCTTAACTTCGTTGATAATCCGGCGACTGACCCGATCTAAAAAATCGTAGGGAAGTTCTGACCATCGCGCGGTCATGAAATCGACCGTTTCCACCGCGCGAAGTGCAATAACGTACTCATAAGCCCGATTATCTCCCACCACCCCCACGGACTTTACCGGCAGGAAAACCGCAAAAGCCTGACTGACCTCATCGTAAAGCCCGGCTGCCCGAAGCTCCGAAATAAATATGGCGTCAGCAAGTCGCAGGAGGTCAGCATAGGTTTTTTTGACCTCACCCAGAATTCGAACGCCGAGCCCCGGCCCCGGAAACGGATGACGAAATACCATCTCTTTGGGCAGCCCAAGTTCAACACCGATTCTGCGCACCTCATCCTTGAAAAGATCCCGCAACGGCTCCACGAGACCCAGTTCCATCTCCTCAGGCAATCCGCCGACGTTGTGATGCGACTTGATGACCTTCGCTTTTCCAGAGGCCGCCCCGGCTGACTCGATCACGTCCGGATAAATGGTGCCCTGGGCCAGCCATTTCACACCGGGACTGCTTTTTGCCTGACTGTTGAATACATCAATAAAGGCGTGGCCGATAATCTTGCGTTTCGCTTCGGGGTCTAAGGTGCCTTCAAGGTCCGATAGAAAACGCTGTTCGGCGTCTACTCGCACAACCTTCACGCCCATATTTTCTGCGAAGGTTTCCATAACCTCGTCACCCTCATTAAGACGTAGTAGGCCCGTATCGACAAACACACAGGTTAGCTGATCTCCAATGGCCCGGTGGAGCAGCGCGGCAACCACTGAAGAATCCACACCACCGGAAAGACCTAAAAGTACGTGATCGTCACCGACCTTTGCGCGAATTCCCTCGATCGCTGATTCGATAATCCGCTCGGCCGTCCACTTCCGTCCGCAGCCGCAGATGTCGTGAACGAAGCGTTCGATGATCTGCCTACCCTTAGTGGTGTGCGTGACCTCAGGATGAAA
>JABJIU010000077.1 GCA_018661145.1 Pseudomonadota bacterium
ACCCAGGTTCACATTGGTGGCTTATCGACACACCGCCTCTGTCAGCAATACCACTTTGCGTCTCCCGTATACATTTAGTTCCGTTGATCTAATGAAACGAGGAAGCGTACCGGTAAACAATGGAGTAACAATGTTGTGGTTACTCCTTGCAGGCGAACTATAGTCATGCAAGGTTAAAAGTCAAGCAAACACCTCAACGTGTCGCACGCATTTTTTGCTGTCTTAACGACAAAAAACAAACCACAACATGTCTGTGCAACGCACTTAAGAAACTACACGAAGTTGCAAGACGCCTTTGATTAAAAAACAAACGCATAAACCAGAAGACGCGACTGTAACCGTTAGGGTTTATTTAAACCAAAGTTGAAAACAAATAATGTCTGTTCGTGATGTTGATTGGTTAGCGTGATGCCAAGAGCGGCGTAATCAGGTCGCAGGTTTGTTGTGTTGCGCCTGCGTTTTGATCCACCATCATGCGTCCACGTTCACCTACGGAACTTCTCAGGTGAGCATCGTTTAGAAGATGCCGCAGCTGCACAATCAGAGCGACTTCATCGTTGACCTGAAATCCTGCGCCGGCTGTTAGGGTGATCTCGCTGATTTCCAGAAAGTTCCCCATATTCGGGCCAAAAATGACTGGTACCCCGACGGCACAAGGCTCCAGGATGTTATGTCCGCCGATCCCCCGAATTGGGATCAGACTGCCGCCGACGACTGCGATATCAGCGGCACCGTACAGCACTGGCAATTCTCCCATGGTGTCAGCAATCTGAATCTGGACAGCAGCATCCAGTGCACCGGCCTGATTCGTTCTTCGACTTACCCCTAAACTGCTCCGAGACGCGAGCCGCATGACGGCATCAAAGCGTTCGGGATGACGCGGAGCGATCACCAGCAGAAGATCTGGAAATTCATTGCACAGTGATTGGAATGCACGCAGCAGCAGACTCTCTTCTCCATCATGAGTGCTGCCTGCGACGATCACGGGGCGATTGGGACTCCAGTCCCGCCGTATAGCCTGTGCGACTTCGTTGACACTGGCTGGCATTCTGATTTCGAATTTCATACTGCCGGTCCGGTGCGTTCTTGATGCATCGATTCCCAGGGAGAGCAGATGCTTCCGGTCCGCTTCGGATTGCGCGGCAAACAACGACACCTTGTTAAGCCCATCGCGCACCAAAGGCAGAACAAAACGGTAGCCCCGCGCTGAGCGTGCGGAGAGCCGGACGTTTGCCATGGCCACCGCTATCCCCCGCTGATGACAGATGCGGATCATGTTGGGCCAAATCTCGGTTTCCATGATGATCAGCAGTCGCGGTGAGAACCGAGTGATAAAACGTCGGATGGCGAAAGGGTAGTCGTAGGGCGCGAAGCGATGGCGAACCTCGCTGCCGAAGGTATCGACCACCTGTTGGGCACCCGTTGGCGTCATCGTAGTGATGATGATATCCAGATGCTTTTTTTCTTTGAGAAGACGCTGCACCAGCGGGGTTGCCGCCTTGACTTCTCCTACCGAGACGGCATGGATCCAGAGATCGCAGCGTCGGTCATCTGGTGCGCCGCCACCAAAACGTTCACTGATGCGGCCTCGATATCCGGAACTACTCAGTGCACGCCATCCCAGGCGAATCATCACGACCGGTAACGCAAGCCATAGTAGAAGGGTGTAAAACCGACGAGCCACGTGGACGCCTAGGACGAACCCTGCTTGTCCGACTCCGCCAGCCAGTCTCGCGGTCTGAGAAAGTTCTGAACCAGACTCTCCTCAGGACTGCCCGACTCGGCTTGCCAGCCGTAGCGCCAGGCGACTTTAGGGGGCAGAGACATCAGGATAGACTCGATCCGCCCACCACTCTGCAAGCCGAACAGGGTGCCCCGATCGTAGACAAGATTGAATTCGACGTAGCGCCCCCGGCGGTACAGTTGAAATTCACGGTGATGGGGGGAAAACGGCGTGTCGCAATGTCGGGCTACGATCGGCAGGTATGCGGGCAGATAGTGATCACCGATACTGCGGGTCAGGGCAAATGCGAGATCAAAGCCTCCCTCGCTAAAGTCATCAAAGAAAAGACCGCCGATGCCGCGCTGTTCGTTCCGGTGACGCAGGTTGAAATAATCATCGCATGCCGCTTTGAATCTCGGGTAGAGGTCACTGCCAAACGGCGAGCAGGCCTTCAGCGCAGTCCGGTGCCAGTGAACGGCATCAGCCTCGTCACCATAGTACGGCGTGAGGTCGAAGCCCCCGCCGAACCACCATACCGCTCCCTGCGGTGTCTCTGCGCAGAAGAACCGGACATTCATGTGGGAGGTTGGGATGAAGGGGTTATGCGGGTGAACCACCAGCGATACCCCCGTCGCTTCGAAAGGACTGCCACCAAGTTCCGGATGTCTCAACGACGCAGCGGCAGGTAACGCTGATCCGTGCACATGGGAAAAGTTGACCCCGGCCTGCTCGAACACCTGGCCCGCACTCAGGATGCAGGTGCGCCCCGCACCATTTTCCTGTTTCCATGCATCCTCGTGAAAGGGTGTGATACCCCCGTCGGCTTCTTCGAGGCCGGCGCAGATACGGGCCTGGAGGTCTCGTAAATACTGCGTTACCTGGTCAAGCGTTTCAGAGCTGTTCATATCGTGTTCGCAAGTGAGTGGCGCCTTAGCCTCGAAGGGTAACCCTGGTTGCTGCATCGGTAATCGTACTCGGCTCCATCGCAGTGCCGACCCTTTCGTCCAGAATAAGATCGATCGCTTCACCGAATTCTGCCAGCACCGCTCTGCCCTCACGCAGTGGTGGTCGGCCCGACCTGTTGGCGCTTGTGGAGACGAGGGGCATACGACTGTCGCGAGACAGTTGGCGCGCCAGCGGAAAAGCCGTCACCCGCACGGCGATGGTGGAATGTCGACCTTTAAGCCAGGGGGCAACTTGGGTTGTTGCCGGCAGCAGCCAAGTGTACGGGCCCGGCCAGGAGGCAAGTGCCGGTGCCATCAATTCCCGATGATGTCCATCGATGACCCCCTGCAAGCGTTCGGGTTGGTCGGCGATGACGATCAGTCCCTGTTGCCAGGGTCTGCGTTTCATCGTCAGTATCCGGCGAACCGCACTTTCATTTGTCGGGTCGCAACCGAGCCCGAAGCAGTACTCGGTAGGATAGGCGATCACCCCGCCGCGTTTCAGGCATTCCACCGCGGCTGGTAGATTCCTTGTCAGGCGCTTGTCGATTCCAGCGATGCCTGAAGTGCTTGGTTCTTGTCGCGTACGGCCTGGGCATCGGTTTCTCGTTGACGCGTCAGCCGGGCCGCGAGATCGGAGTTGGCAGTGGCCATGATCTGTGCCGCAAGGTAGGCCGCGTTTTTCGCACCCGCTTTACCGATTGCGACACAGGCTACGGGAATGCCCCCAGGCATCTGGACCGTCGACAGCAGTGCATCCTGCCCGTTGAGTGGTCCACCATCCATCGGAATCCCGATGACTGGCCGAATGGTCAGAGCAGCGACCGTTCCTGCAAGATGCGCAGCGAGGCCAGCCGCGGCAATGAAGACAGCACAGCCCCGCTTGGTGGCCTCCTCGACGTAGCGGTGGGTGTCCTGAGGGGTGCGGTGTGCAGAGGTAATCCGGACTTCCCAGGAAATATCCATGAGGTCCAGCGTATCGAGTGTATTTTGAACAGTCTTG
>JABJIU010000073.1 GCA_018661145.1 Pseudomonadota bacterium
CGCACAGAACGGACACTTTTTTGACTACAGCGGGGCATCCATTCCGTGGTGACCGGCAAAGCCCGTTATACTGCGGCGCGCTCCGTGGTGGCGACGCTACTACTGACGTTGACGAGCGGTACACCGCTTCTGGCAGAGAACACCGCCTCTCAGATCTTGCCGCTGTACGAGGAAGATGATGATGTTCTGATCTGTGATGATCTGGACGATGACGGCATTCTCGACCTTTTGGATAACTGTTTTGGGCTGTTTAATCCACTCCAGACTGATAGCAATCAGAACGGCGTCGGCGATGACTGCGAAGTCCCACGTCTTAATTGAAAAACACACCCTGTACTGATATGACCACACACAAGATTGCCCTGCTCGCCGGTGACGGCATCGGCCCGGAGATCATGGCCGAAGCCGTAAAAGTTCTGAAACTCATTGAGGAGCGCAACACCGTTTCTTTTGATCTGCAGTCGGCATTGTTTGGCGCCTGCGCCTGGTTTGAGACCGGAAAATCTTTCCCGGACGACACCATTGCTATCTGCGACAACGCCGATGCCATCCTCAAGGGAACCATCGGTCTCAGCCACGAGGAATCCAAGCAGATCCCCGTGGACGAGCAGCCCGAGCGCGGCGGTCTATTGCCCATGCGACGGCGATACCAGACCTATGCCAACTTCCGTCCGGTTGCTCTACCCCCTGAACTCGCGCATTTTTCTCCGCTTCGGCCCGAGATCATCGGTGACGGAATTGACCTTGTCATTATCCGTGAACTGGTGGGGGGCCTGTATTTCGGTTCCAAGGAAACGGGGATAAATGATCAGGGACGGCGCTACGTCCACGAGATGCTGGAGTACGACGAAGACCAGATCCGACAGGTGTTGGAGGTGGCTTTCAAACTCGCCATGAAGCGCAAAAAGTCACTCACGAACGTCCATAAGAGTAACGTTCTTAAGTCCAGCGTGCTCTGGAACGAAATTCTGGATGAAGTGCATAGCGATTATCCAGAAGTCAGTGTTGACCATATACTGGTGGATGCCGCTGCTACTTACCTGTGCCTCAATCCGACCCGCTTTGACGTCATGGTGATGGAAAACATGTTCGGCGATATTCTGAGCGACCAATGCGGTGGGATTCTCGGCTCCCTAGGCTTAATGCCCTCCGCCTGCGTTGGCCCGGAGCAGTCCTACTACGAACCCTCACATGGCTCCGCACCCGATATTGCCGGCAAAGGGATTGCCAATCCCTACTCCATGCTGGGCTCTGTCGCCATGATGCTCGAGATGAGTTTCAACATGAGCGCCGAAGCGGGAAATCTGTGGAAGGCGATGCAGGGTGTATTCACCGACGGCTACACGACACCCGACCTTGCCCGGCGCGGCGATGCGGAAAAGCAGATCAGTACCAGCGAGTTCGGCGACCGGGTGGTCTCGGCGCTGGCCGACTTGCCCAGCGCCTGCTAGGGAAGAATTACTCGGGTTTATCCAAAGGGCGGGACTCGCCGTCGGGTGAAACCTGCTGGCGCATTTTCATATTGAGCATACGCATGGCGGCGTTGACGCCGGAAAACACCTGGTTGGCGTGCACCCCTCGGGTCTTGAATCGCCGCCCTCCATCTTCCCAGGTGATAAAACACTCAGTCAGCGCGCTGGTGTGGCCGCCTTTGGGAATCCGGATCTCGAAATCGATGAGTTCCGGAAATTCAAATCCACCTGGCTCAAGCACTTTTCGCAGGGCCTTGATGAAGGCATCGAATCCCCCGTTGCCTGAATCCGAAGACTTGTGGATATCCTCACCGACACGCACCCGAACGCTCGCTGTGGATTCGATGTCAAGACCGCTTGTGATGGAGCAGTTAAGCAGTTCCACATGCTGGTAATCACCGCTTTCGAGAATATCAGCGATGATAAAGGGTAGATCTTCAGGGGTGATCGTGGCTTTGGTATCGGCGATCTCGACGATCTTCTCCAGCACCTTCGCCTGATGGTCTTCTGACAGTTCGATTCCTAGGTCTTCAAGGTTTTTCGTCAGCGAGGCTTTGCCGCTCATTTTGCCGAGCGCATAACTGTGCCGTCGATCAAATCGGTTCGGACTAAGTTCAGTCTGGTAAAGCTGGCCTTTTTGATCCCCATCGGCATGGATCCCGCTGGTCTGAGTAAAAACATCGGTGCCGATAACCGGCGCATTGGCAGCGACCCGCTTGCCCGAGAAG
>JABJIU010000230.1 GCA_018661145.1 Pseudomonadota bacterium
CGCGTAAACAAAACTACCCGGCTGCAATTCAGAAAATTTTTCAGACACAGGACGCGTGTTCGCTAACCCTTAAGCACCCTGTGCTCAAGCGCAGGAAACTGCCGGCGCCTTTGTGCCGCGTCGGCACGGTCAAAGCAGGCGAAGATCACACCTGGGCCACCGGCGAGCTCGGCAACAATCTCTCCCCATGGATTAATAATCAGGCTGTGACCAAAAGTCCGTCGACCATTGGGGTGTTCACCGACCTGAGCCGGAGCGATCACCCACGCCAGGTTTTCTATCGCCCGGGCCCGTAGCAACGTATGCCAGTGTGCCTGCCCTGTTGGCACCGTAAAAGCCGACGGCACAGAGAACAGTTCAGCACCCGCTTCGGCGAGTTGCCGGTACAGTTCAGGGAACCGCATGTCGTAACAGATCGTGATGCCCATCATCAGGCCGAGCGCACTCAGCGCAAGCGGAGTTTCCCCCGGAGCGATATGCTTCGATTCGCAATAAGACTCGCTGCTTGAGACACTTACATCAAAAAGGTGGATCTTGTCGTAGCGGCCAATCCGCTGACCGCTTTTATCAAAAACCAGACAGGTGTTGGTCACGCGACCATCTGGCGCAGGAAACGGTGTTGATCCACCGATGATCACCGCACCGCTCTCCTGTGCGGCGGCACTTAACATCGCCTCCACTTCGCTGACGCGCTCAGCTGCGGCCCGGCGTTGCTCTCTCGTTTCCGACATCAATGAGAAATTCTCGGGCAGGGCAATAATATCGGCGCCGCCTGCACAAGCCTCATCGATAAAGGCACGGGCGCTCACGAGGTTCTCTTCAAGGACGGAAGTGGAGGTCATCTGCACTACGGCGAGTGTAAG
Source organism: Pseudomonadota bacterium (assembly GCA_018661145.1). Lineage (GTDB taxonomy): Bacteria > Pseudomonadota > Gammaproteobacteria > Arenicellales > UBA868 > UBA868. The sequence continues at coordinate 864 of JABJIU010000230.1, forward strand.
AGACTGCTCGGAAGATATCGTGTTCACGTCGTTGTTCACTTCACTGGTGTCCCGCACTCTGCCTCAGCGTACCGAAACTCTGCACCGTTTATAACGCCAACGTCGCCGCACTGACAACGGGACGCGGGTCTTGGTACCTACATCAGTACCACGTCGTAACTTTCCTGATTATGAGTCGGCTCAACCTGCAGATGGATCGGCTTGCCGATGAACTCCTGCAAATCGGCAAGGCCCGTTGATTCTTCATCAAGCAGGATATCAATGACCATCTGTGACGCAACAACCAGATACCCTTTGGCCTCAAAGGCGCGGGCCTCGCGCATGATCTCACGGAAAATTTCGTAGCACAGCGTCTGGGCGGTTTTTTGTGTGCCCCGACCCCGGCAGTGGGGGCAGGTTTCCGTCATTCCCCGCTCGAGGCTTTCGCGGGTGCGCTTGCGGGTCACCTCCACCAGGCCCAGCACCGACATGTCCGCGATATGGCAACGGGTCCGGTCCCGGGCAAGTGAACGTTCGAACACGTCCATCAGTTGTCGACGATGTTCCTCGTCTTCCATGTCGATAAAGTCGACGATAATAATGCCGCCAATATTCCGAACCCGCAGTTGCCGGGCAATAGCCTGGGCCGCTTCCATATTGGTCTTAAAGAGCGTTTCCTCCAGGTTTCGTTTCCCAACAAAGCGGCCAGTATTGACGTCGACCGTCGTCATGGCCTCAGTTTGGTCAAACACCAACGATCCCCCTGATTTAAGGTCGACCGTGCGGTCCAGTGCCCGCTGAATTTCGTCCTCGACTGAATAAAGATCAAAGATCGGCCGCTCTCCCGGATAGATCTGGATGCGGTCGGCCATCTGGGGCATCATGTCCACCGCAAACTGATGCATCAGGGCATAGGTTTCGCGCGAGTCAACCCGGATTTTCTCGACGTCCTGGCGGGCAAGATCACGAATGACCCGCAGTGAAAGCGGAAGATCGGCATGAATCAGCTCTCCCGCGCGAGCTGAAACAATCCGGTCCTCTATCTGCCGCAAGCTGCGATGCAGAAATTCTAGGTCGGCCTCAAAATTTAGACTGTGCTGCAACTCGGCGACCGTGCGAACAATGAAACCTGCCTGCATGGGATGCTGCTGTAGAGCGGTATCCAACGCCTGGAGTAGCCGGTCGCGTTCGTCGACATCCTGAATCCGTTGCGAGATACCGCGGTGCTCGGATCCTGGCAACACGACCAGATAGCGCGAGGGGATGGAGAGTTGTGTCGTCAGACGAGCACCTTTGCTGCCAATCGGGTCTTTGGCAACCTGCACCACGATCTCCTGTCCTTCAGAAACCAGTTCGCTGATGTCTGGCCTCGGCGGCGGGGCACTCGGGACGGCTGCCTCGGGTAACACGGCAGTTGATGAGGAATCTGGCGCTGGCGTGCGGTGGGAGACCATGTCCGCGGCATGCAAAAACGCGGTGCGCTCAAGACCCACATCCACGAAAGCGGCCTGCATACCCGGCAACACCCGCACGACTTTTCCCTTGTAGATATTGGAGACGATACCGCGACTGCGACTGCGCTCGATGTGTAGCTCCTGCAGTCCGCCGTTTTCCACCACGGCCACCCGCGTCTCCTGCGGCGTCACGTTCACCAGTAACTCTTCACTCATCGCACACCCCCTCCTTCCAGCACGGATGGATTCCAGCAAGCGCCAAAAGCGCTGTGGTCTCACACAAGGGCAAACCCATCACCGCTGAGTAGCTGCCGGACAGCGACTCGACGAATGATCCAGCGTAACCCTGGATCGCATAAGCCCCAGCCTTGTCATACGGTTCGGCACTGGCGCAATAGTCCCGGATAACATCGTCCGACAAGTGACAGAATGTTACCTTACTCGTCACCTGTCGTGACTCGCGCCAGGCGCCGCACGCGACAGTCACCGCAGTCATCACCTCATGGCTGCTTCCGGAAAGGTGCTTCAGGATTCGGGCTGCATCGGCGCTGTCCACCGGCTTGCCAAGGATTAGATCATCTAGCACCACCACGGTGTCGGATCCCAGACAGACTGTCGACTCAATATTCTCTGACGCAGCGGCCTGCACCGCGGCCTCAGCCTTTTTCGCACTCAGCCTTTCGGTCAGTTTGGCCGGATACTCGCCTTGAACTGGGGTTTCATCCACCATCGGTTTATAAATCCAGAAATCAAATCCTGCCTGACGCAGTAGCGCGGCACGTCGCGGTGACTGCGAGGCGAGACACAGACGAGGCTTCATGAGACCCGGCCCGGCCGGTGATACGGCAACCCCCGGGAAATGGCGTAGGCGCGGTAGAGCTGCTCTGCGATTACGACGCGAACCAGCGGGTGGGCGAGCGTCAGTGGCGATAGGGACCAGCATTGATCGACCGATGCCAGCACTTCGTCTGAAAGCCCGTCTGGGCCCCCCACAATCAGTACGACATCGCGACCGAGAGTCATCCATTTTTCCAGTTGAACCGCCAACGATTCGGAATCGTAACTGCGCCCGGATTGATCGAGTGCAATCCGGTATGCGCCGAAAGGGGCCGCCCGCAGGAGTCGTGCACCTTCCTCACGAACCACCCGCGAGAGATCGACGTGCGAGCCGCGCCGGGGCGTCTCGACTTCGATAAGCTCGAGCTTCACGCCGGAGCGCAGGCGCTGGGCATACTCGCTGAAACCATCACTGATCCAAGATGGCATCCGCTTGCCGATCGCCACCAGATGGATCCGCATTGCGTCAGCCTTCGCCTTGGCGCTCTCTTGCCTGTGTCAGTTGTGCTCCCAGACGTTCGTTCCAGAGTCCCTCAAGATCATAGAACTCCCGCGTTGCCGGAAGCATTAGGTGAACAATCAGGTCACCGAAATCAAGAAGCACCCATTCACCGCCATTCTCACCCTCAACCCCGGTAGGCTTAAGACCATGCCGCACCCCCGCCTCCCGCAGCCGCGCGGCCAAGGCGAGCACATGTCGAGTGGATGTTCCGCTGGCCACTACCATCCAGTCCGCAATCTGGGTAAGCGGACGGATATCGAGCTCAAGAATGTTCGCGGCCTTAGCATCGTCGAGTGCCTCAACGATCCAGCGCCGCACCTCATCCAAATCAGACTCGCGTGTTTTCTCCATAAAGTTCATGTTCCTTGATATAAGCGGCCACAACGGCAGGGACTTTTGTTTCGATAGATCTATTATTGGCGAGGTCTGTCCGGATATCCGCAGCCGCCACATCGACGGGGGGGATCTCGACAACCCTGATCCAGCCCCCGGATTCGGGAAGCGGATCGTGTGAATCAAGTTGCGCACCAAGCCACCACGGCGGGAGTGGCTCTGGCAATGACCAGCCTGGCCGATGCATTACCGCGATCCCCACAAGCGCCAAAACCTCCTGCCAACGATACCATTGCGGCAGACCCAACGCTGCATCCAGCCCCAGCGCAAAGCACAGCGGCTGATCCAGGTATTCTGCCTTTAGTTCTCCAAGACTCAGTACGGTGTAGGAGGGGCCAGATCGATCCAACTCACGGGTATCAATCACCGACTGGGGTTCATCGGCCAGCGCAAGTTGCAGCATTGCCAGACGATGTGGTGCGCTCGCGGCCGGTGGCGGGCGGTGCGGTGGTTCACCTGCTGGGAGCCAGACCACGCGCTCGGCATTCAGCGCGCCACGCAGTGCCTTGGCGGCCTGCAGGTGTCCAAAGTGTACCGGGTCAAAGGTGCCGCCAAAAACGACCACCGGTGTGTTGGTCTGCTCAGGCAACAAACCGATAGCAGATGCCGTCAAGGACGGATCGCACCATCGCCATAGACGATGTACTTCTGAATGGTGAGCCCTTCGAGCCCAACGGGACCGCGCACGTGGAGCTTGTCAGTACTGATTCCAATCTCCGCCCCCAACCCGTATTCGAAACCATCGGCGAACTGGGTGGAAGCATTCACCATTACTGAACTGGAATCCACCTCACGGACAAAGCGCTGGCTGCGGGAAAGGTCATTGGTTACGATCGCGTCAGTATGTCCCGATCCATAACGACCGATATGCGCAATTGCTTCGTCCAGACCATCGACAATACGTATCGCGAGGATAGGGGCGAGATACTCCGTTTCCCAGTCTGCCTCTGTCGCATTGGTGCACTCGACGATCATCGAGCGGGCACGCTCGCACCCGCGTAACTCAACACCGGCCTCTTGGTAACGCGGCACCAACTGCTCAAGCACTGCCTGGGCAATCGGGTTCGCCAGTAACAACGTTTCCATTGCGCCACAGACTCCGTAGCGCCGACATTTGGCATTGAAAGCGATCTCTACGGCCTTTTCCACATCTGCACTCGCATCAACAAACACATGGCAGTTGCCGTCCAGATGACGAATTACCGGAACCCGTGACTCCGCGCTGACTTTCTCGATCAGACCCCGGCCACCGCGCGGCACGATGACGTCAAGATACTCGGGGCTATCGAGCATCGCGCTAACCGCCGATCGATCAGTGGTCTTGAGGACCTGGATTACCCCTTCGGGCAAACCAACATCCACGAGACCATGGGCAAGACAGTCACTGATCGCACGGTTCGAGTTGAATGCTTCCGAACCTCCACGCAGGATTGCTGCGTTGCCTGATTTCAAACACAGGCCCGCCGCATCCGCGGTCACGTTGGGCCGAGACTCGTAGATGATACCGATGACACCCAGCGGTACACGCATCCGACCTACAGTAATACCTGAGGGCCGGGTATTCATATCACTGATCTCACCCACCGGATCCGCCAGTGCTGCGATCTGAGTGAGCCCCTGGGCCATCGCGCCGATCCGCTCAGGCGTCAGTTCAAGTCGGTCCACAAGCGCTGAGGAAAGCCCAGTTGTGTCGGCTGCCTCAAGATCCGCCGCATTCGCCTCAAGGATTCGCTCCCGGTCGTGCTCGATCCGCTGCGCCATGGCGAGAAGCGCTTTGTTTTTAACCCCAGTAGGGGCCTGCGCAATTATCTGGGCAGCGGCACGGGCATTTCGCCCAGTGCTGTCCATCGACTCGCGAATTTCGTTCGATACCGAGGTCACTTTACTCATATTTTCAGTAGGTTATCGCGTCTTTACGCCGCAACACATTTATACCACAAAGCATCAGGACAGCTCGCTCCAGTTCCGCCCAGATACCGCCTGATGCCTGGCGCTGACCTTTGAGCACCTGGTCTGAATGGGCGAGTTGCTGCAGAACTTCCCGGAAGTTTTCCGGATTCAAGCGGCCAAGCGCGGCTGACATGCACGACACTCGGCTGCGCCAAACACGATAACGCTGTAGCACCGATTTTCTATCTGCGCCCTGGGCAATCTCCAGAGCCATCGGGTAAAGGCTGCGGACCTCCCGAGCGAGCGCCCAATTAACCAGTATGGCCTCTGATCCCTCGCGCTGCAGTCCATGCAGCATGCGTACGGCCTCGACAGTCTTTCCGGCGAGGGCCGTATCCACTAGGGCAAATGTCGAAAAACGTGCCTGATCGCTGGCCATGGAATCCAGCGTGTCTTCGTCGAGCTCGGCGCCATTGAGCAGCAATGGCAGTTTGCTGATTTCCTGGGCTGCGAACAGAAGATTACCCTCAGAGTAGTACGCCAGGCGATCAATAGCACCTGGGGTTGCCTTGATGCCTTGGCCATGAAGCCGTTCACGAATCCATGCTGGCAACTGCTGCGCGGTCACGGCCCGTGCTTCAACCGCGGTGCTCTGCGACTCCATTGCCTTGAACCACTTGCTCGACTGGATCGCCCTGTCCACCTTTCCCAGAATCACGACCAGGTGATTCATGCTATCGGTCTCGCTTAGAAATTCCATCAAGACCTCGGCACCAGTGTCACCGGGTCTGCCGGTCGGTAAACGGATCTCCAGCAGACGCTTTGAGGCAAAAAGGGACAGCGCCTGTCCAGCCGACAGAATCTGTTTCCAGTCGAGGTCCACACCCGCGGTATAACGAAGGATCTCATCAACACCCTGATCGCGTGCAGCCAGACGGATAGCCTCGGCGCTTTCCTCAACCAGCAGGGGCTCTGCCCCAAAAAGAAGATAGGCGTTGTCCAGGCCCTTTTGCAACCGGCCCGTGAGCGCCGCAGGCGCTAATCGCAACCGCCGCTCCCGAAGGGTCGCAAAGCCCTACACAAAGACGACACGGAAGTCTCCCGGGGCTTGCCGGTGATAAGCGATTGTGCCCAGACGCCGGATGATCCGACGAACGATCTCCTGACGCATGGAAATTTTCAGGGCATCTTCTTCCTGCTTCTTCTGCAGGAGCTGCGTGCTCTTGTATTCGAGGTCACGGCTAAAACTCAGCGAGGTATTGTCCACAAGTACCCTGCCCATACGATCTACCACACGATAAAGAATCTGATATTCCAGCGTATACCCGGTTGCCGTCCCCTGGCTGTCAATCGATTTCACAGAGCGGATATATTCGACGGTGGCGAGGTCAATGATCACCGAGGCAGACGCAGCATCCTTGACAGGATGCACACCGCTCTGACGAAGCCCATTCCGCAGGTCGGCAACGAGATCTAGATCCTGCCCTATCACCCACGGGGCTGAGATGACGGGTGCGAGCTCCATCTGCCCGCGCAAATGAAAACCACAGCCCGCCAAAAGAGCCGTTAACAGTATTGCTGTAAATGTCCGCATTATTCTTAATTTGCCAATGTTCATGATCGCACCCAAGGCCGGTATGGGAATTATAGCGAGCCCCTTCAGCGCCGCGCGGCCGACGCCATCAGGGCAGGAGGACCAGTTTGCCCGGATAGCGCTTGGAAGTGAAATCGGACTGGGCCTTTGCAATCTCCTGTAGCGGGTAGGTCTGTGACACCCGAGGCCAAACGACGCCCTCGCGGATCAGGTCGATCAGGTGGGCAAACACCTCAGGCGGCTGATAGGTGCAGCCAAAGACCGTCAGATCCTTAAGGTACAACGTCCGAAGGTCAGTGCTAACAACCGGACCGGCGATCGCTCCTGAAGTCGCCAACCGGCCGCCGGGACGAAGCGCATCGAGCAATGAGGTAAAAGCGCTGCCGCCCACGACATCGACAACCACTGAAAAGCCCCGTGGCGGCAGCGATTCCTCACGACCGATGACGGTACCCGCACCGGCCTCACGCACCGCATCCGCCTTGGTCGGTGAACTGATCGCGGTCACTTCAGCACCCCGCTGGCGGGCAAGCTGCACGGCGGCAAGTCCTACCCCTCCAGAGGCGCCGGTGATCAGCACATGATCGCGCTCGTTAACCCCGGCGCGGACCAGAAGATTCAGGGCGGTTCCAAAAGCACACGGCATCGCACCGATGTCGATATCTGAAAGCGGCGAATCACTGACGTCATAAAGTTGCGCTGCGGGGACACAGCAGAACTCAGCAAAGGCGCCATCGCGCTCAGAACCGAGCGCCTCAAAATATACGGGGTTATCCGATATCGGCATCGGCTGGTTAATGGCGCAGGTGACTCGCATCCCGGGCTCGATACCGCTGACCCCTTTGCCCACGGAAACAACTTCTCCGCAGAGATCACCCCCCTGGATCCGCGGAAAGCACAATGCCCCGCCCCAGCCGCCGCTTTCGATATCCACATCACCGACATCATTGGTCGCGGCTGATACCTCCTGGGCGTACCAGCCGATGCGTGTATTGATGTCGGTATTGTTGACGCCTGCCGCCAGTACCCGCACGAGCACTTCTGAGGCAGCGGGGACCGGTACCGGAATCCTCTCATTCCAGACGAGCTTTTCCGGGCCGCCGTGCCCCACCAACTGAACACCATACATAGTCTGCGATGGGCTCATCACTGACTGATTCGCTAGGCGCAAACCATCGGCAAGGTGTCCCAGGCGATCAGCCCCCGCCAAATGCCATTTTCCATGGCTCAGATCGCGATCGGAGTCGTCACTTTCAGATAACCACGTTCACCAGTTTGCCGGGAACAACAATAACTTTTCGCACAGGTTTTTCTCCTACGTGACGGACCACATTTTCATCGGCGAGAACCGCTTCTCGAATCGTGTCGTCGTTCGCATCCGCATCGATCTCAATCTGGCTTCGCAGTTTGCCGTTAATCTGGACCACGAGGACTTTAGTGGCGGCGATCAGGGCATCGTCGTCTACCTGGGGCCAGGGTGCATCCAGAAGATCGCCTGGCATATTGAGCTCACGCCATAACACGTGACACACGTGCGGCGTAATAGGTGCGAGGACCCGGATCAGGATACCGAGGACCTCGCGCATAACTGCAATCCGCCCGACATCCTCGCGTGGATCGAACCGGTCCAGGGCATTAAAGCTTTCCATGCACGCCGCGACCACGGTATTGAACTGGTGGCGCTCCATATCGCGGGTGATCTTCTGCAACGCACTGTGAAAAACACGCCGTAACGCACGCGCCTCTTCATCAAGGTCTGCAGTTGATCCCTTGTCCTCTGAGACTGTCTTGCGGTGGGTGTGTACCAGGGTCCACAAGCGGCGCAAAAAGCGCTGGGATCCGGCTACAGCATCATCATTCCATTCAAGCGCCTGATCCGGTGGCGACGCGAACATCGTGAAAAGCCGCACCGTATCGGCACCGTATCGGTCCACCAAGGTCTGGGGATCCACGCCGTTATTTTTTGACTTGGACATCGTGGTCCAGCCTGTCGGGGTCAGGGCAACACCATCGACGGCCCGCCGGGCTGCAGTGGTTTTGCCTTTGGCGTCCTTCTCAATCTCAACCTCGTCCGGGCGGACCCAGACACGACCCTGCTCAGCGCTGTCGTGATAATAAGCCTCGGCCAGCACCATGCCCTGACATAGAAGCTGCGTTGCCGGTTCGTCGCTGCTCACGAGATTCAGATCCCGCATCAGTTTGTGCCAGAAGCGGAAATACATGAGATGCAACACTGCGTGCTCGATACCACCGATATAGTGATCAACCGGTAACCAGTAATCGGCGCGTTGATCCAGCATACCCTCTGCGTTGGGTGTGCAATATCGGGCGTAGTACCAACTGGACTCGACAAAGGTATCGAAAGTATCGGTTTCCCGTTCCGCGTCCCGGCCACATTCCGGACAGGCAGTTTTACGCCAGTCGGGATCCGCCTTGATTGGGGACTGGACCCCCATGAAGGTCACATCTTCGGGCAACAGCACGGGCAAGTCTTCATCAGGCACCGGCACCGTGCCGCAGTCGGGACAGTAAATCACCGGTACCGGGCAGCCCCAGTAGCGCTGGCGCGAAACGCCCCAGTCACGAAGACGGTAATTCACCTTGCGCTCACCGATACCCCGTGCTTCGATATGCTCGGCAATCCGCTCAAAGGCGGTGTCAAAATCCAGTCCGCTGAAGTCGCCTGAATTGACCGTGAAGGTCTCTTCTTTGGCGGGCCAGGCTGCTTTGGTGACATCAACGGCTTCGCCGTCCGCCGGTGCCACCACCTGAATGATGGGCAGTGCGTAACGGCTGGCAAAAGCATGGTCACGTTCATCGTGCGCCGGCACAGCCATGATCGCACCGGTGCCGTACCCCATCAGCACAAAATTCGCCACCCAGATGGGGATGAGCTCACCGCTTAAGGGATTGACCGCATCAATACCCAGTGCCACTCCCTTTTTTTCAACAGACTCGAGCTGCGCCTCGCTGACGCCGCCGCTCGCACACTCGTCAATAAATGCCTTTATCGCGGCATCGCGTTTACCCGCCTCTACGGCGAGCGGATGATCGGCCGCCACCGCCATAAAGGTGGCGCCGAAAATGGTATCCGGTCGAGTCGTGAAAACCCGCAGGGCTTCGCCACCGTCCGCCAATGCAAAATCGACCTCTATCCCATTGGATCGCCCGATCCAGTTCCGCTGCATGGTCTTCACCGAATCTGGCCAGCCCGGCATTCGATCAAGTCCCTCAAGGAGTTCATCCGCATAAGCTGTGATGCGGATGAACCATTGCGGTATCTCGCGTTTTTCGACAACGGCCCCGGATCGCCAGCCCTTGCCATCGATCACCTGTTCATTGGCCAGTACTGTCTGATCAACCGGGTCCCAGTTGACCACGGCGTTTTTACGGTAGGCGAGACCTTTTTTCACCAGCCGGGTAAAGAACCACTGTTCCCAGCGGTAGTAATCGGGCTTGCAGGTTGTGACCTCGCGCGACCAGTCGTAGGC
>JABJIU010000021.1 GCA_018661145.1 Pseudomonadota bacterium
GTTGCCGATGACGTCCACCACATCACGATGGTTGGTCAGTGCCTTGCCCATGTCACCTTGTGCAAAGTTCACCAGCCACTCGAGATAGCGCATATGGACGGGCCGGTCGAGATTTAGCGCCCGATGGCAGGCGGCTACTTTATCTTCAGAGGCCATCTGCCCCATCATGGCCGTACAGACATCGCCCGATAGCGCCTCAACACCAAGCGTGATCAGTAAAGAGATTGCAATCAGCGTTAGGATGCCAAGCCCCAGCCGTCTGGCAATGAGTCGCAGCAACTGATTCTTCATAAGTTTAGGTAGTTGGCCAAAGTGTGAAAAGGCCCGGAACCAGTCCGGGCCTTTTCTTTGGGTTGCAGAGCATAAATGCGCAGAACGCAGTTATGGGTTACCCCGGCTTATTTGAACCACCAACGCTCAATGCTGCGTGAGCCATCCAGTTCCCAGTTGCCAGCAAGTTTGTCAGGCCGACCCAACGCATCAGACGCTGCGTCGACATTGTTGGCAAAGCAGGGTACGACTACGCCGCCCTCATTAGCAACGATAGTCTGCATTTCGACGTAGATGTCGTTGCGTTTGGCCTCATCAAGTTCCGCACGGCCAGCCAATAGCAGGGCTTCAAACTGAGGGTTGTTCCAGTAACTGTCGGTCCAGTTACCCCCGGCCTTGTAGCCGATAGTGAACATCCAGTCCGCTGTGGGTCGGCCTGACCAGTAACAGGCGCTCCAGGGGACTTTCATCCACACATTGTTCCAGTAGCCGTCGGGCGAGACCCGGTTGACCTTGATGTTGATTCCTGCAACTTTGGCGGCCTCAGAATAGAGTTGGGTTGCGTCTACGGCCCCGTTGAAGGCCGCATCGGCGGCAGCGATCTCAACGTCTATGCTGCTGTGCCCGGCCTGTTTGAGATACCACTTGGCTTTGTCCGGATCATACTGACGCTGCGGTAGATCGCCGGCATGGTAGTTCTGGTTCGAACTGATCGGGTGATCGTTACCCAACGAGCCATAGCCGCGTAGTACCGTATTCACGAATGCTTCCCTATCAATTGCGTGTTTGAGCGCCATCCGTACGTTGTTATCGTTGAACGGTGCCTGACGGACGTCCATTGGATAAGTGAAGTGTTTGGTGCCTGAGACCTGAAGCACGCTGATGCCAGGCTTTTTCTCGAGCATCGGTGCGGTCTTAAGGTCGCAGCGTACGATTGCATCCACCTGGCCTGTTGCCATGGCATTCATTCTGGCGGCGGCATCATTGATTGCGGTGAGTTTGACCTCGTCAAAGTTGGCACAGCCGGGCTTCCAGTAGTTGTCGTTCCGCACCATGTGCGACCGCACTCCCGGCTCGAAGTGTTTCACAACGAAGGCGCCCGTACCGTCACCCGAAGCCCAATCCACTTTGCCAGAACTGTCGGCCGAACCCATGAGCAGATGATAGTCACTCAAAAGATAGGGAAAGTCAGCGTTACCGCTTTCGAGTTCAAAAACCAGAGTGTTGGCACCATCTTTACTAATGTTGCCCAGAGAGTTGGCTACACTCTTGGCGTCCGATGTCGAATCTTCTCCGCGATGATGTTCGAGAGAGGCGATCGCATCGTCAGCGTCAAAGGTTTTGCCGCTGTGGAATTCAATACCCTTGCGCAGTTTCACTACCCAGGTCTTGGCATCTGCTGATGGCTCCAGACTTTCGGCAAGTTCGGGTACGGCCTGTCCGTTGGCGTTTACCTCGACTAGCGCGTTGCGGCAACCTCCCATGTTCATATTGATCATATAGGTGTCGCCGTTATCCGCCGGATCCAGCATGTCGCCGGTGTTGGCACCACCAAATCCTACGCGGTAGACCCCACCTTTTTTAGGTGTGGCGTGTGCCGCATGGCTGAAGAGAGCTGGCGCAGTCGCGGCAAAACCCATTGCCGTGGCAGCCTTGATAAATTCACGACGATCGATGCCGCCGTTCGTCACCCGCTTTTGCAGTTTGCGGATCTCGTAATCGACTTTACTCATTTTCCTGTTTCCTCCTCTATCATGGGACAGATCTATTGTCTTAGGACAACTGCCATGTACAACAATACGATCTTACATTAAACATTGAAAGAATAATCCCGGGGCTCCAAAACCTAGCAGAAAAGCCTAATCTTCTTGAAAAATTAAGGTTTTCGCGTTAGATTCGCGACCCCGCCATGGCTATGTAGCTCAGCTGGTTAGAGCACGGCACTCATAATGCCGGGGTCGGTGGTTCAAGTCCACCCATAGCCACCAGTTCCCCCCTTATCCTTCGCTGTTGCCGCGGCAGGCCTGTCGGCGGCAATGCCCGTGGCGGTCTTACGGGGCTGCTCCAAGTCTCTATAATTGATACGAATCTGCCAATGCGCAAGGTAGGGGACGTTTGTCTTTATATCCTTGCATTTGCATCTTTGAATAAGGGGATAACAACAATGAGGAATCTGATCGGTAAAGTTGTAGCCGCGTTTTTACTTATCTGCGGGGGAGCGTTACCGGGGGCCGTGGTCCTGGCAGATGGAGCAGCGCATAAAGTCGTCATCCAGGTCAGCACAGATGATGAGCGTACCCAGAAAATCGCACTCAATAATGCGGTCAACATTCAGAAATCACTCGGGGTTGATGAAGTCACAATCGAGATTGTTGCCTATGGCCCGGGCCTTGGCATAATGACGCTCACGGGAAAACAGTCGCAGAGAGTCGCGGATCTTGCCCTGCAGAATATCACCTTCAGCGCATGCAGCAACACGATCAAGAAGGTCACCAAGAAAAAAGGCGCTGCGCCTAAGTTGGTGGAAGGGGTGACCATCGTTGATTCGGGTGCGGTACGCATCATTCAGCTGCAGCAACAGGGGTACGCGTACATCAGACCCTAATGCAGACAAGACCCTTAATGCCGAACTTCGGCCTGGAGGTATTGGGTGTAGATCTCTCCAGTCCGATGGATGATGACAGTTTTGCTGAGATTCGCGATCTCTATTTCTCGCATTCGGCCCTGCTGTTCCGCGGACAGGATCTTTCACCGGCCAGTCAGGCAAGGCTTGCCCATCGCTTCGGCCGGCCCAAGATAGAGACGCGCAAGCAGTTCAACCTCGAGGCGCACCCTGAGGTCTCAACTATCGGTAACGTCAAGTATGCTGATGGGCAAGACGCCGCTTTTTTTGTCAAAGGTGGGTTTGGTTGGCATACCGACGGCACCTCGGCGTGTCATGTGGATGCCGCAACCTTTCTCTACGCAGTTGAGGTACCCAAAGCGGGTGGGGATACCCTGTTATGCAGTACCGCCACAGCGTACGAGAACATCCCGCAGATTCTCAAGGACCGTTTAAGTGATCTCAAGATGCTGTGCAGTTTCCATGCGCACAATGATCCTCTGTTTGAGGGCGACCCCGATTCCCATATCCCATTGACCGAAGAGGAGCGTCTCGCACTGCCTGCGGTCTGGCATGACATCGTGCAGGTGCATCCGGTCACCGGCCGTACGGTGCTGTACATGAACTTCGACCCCATCGAGTTTGATTCGGTGAGCCTTGAGCTTGGAGAGGGGTGGCTCCAGCAAGCGTTGGCGATCGCTACGCAGGAGCAGTATGTTTATACCCATCAATGGGTTCCGGGCGACCTTCTGATTTGGGATAACCACGCGGCGTTACATAGCGGTACGCCCACCGCCTGCTATGAGTCGGACAGAAGGTTGATGCACCGCTCCTTTGTTTACACTCAGCCGACAGAAAGAACCCTTGAAAACCTTGACGAGGTCAATGCAATCTTTCTTAAATCCTGATGACGGCACTTTCTTGCGTTTGGATAATTTTTAGGAACAGGGTAAAACCATGAAGATCACTGAGGTCGATGTTTACGCTAAGCGTTTGCCCATGGCGTCTGGCTACAATATGTCGAGCGCGGCGGTTGGCGACCCCGATACGACAGTTGTGTCCCTGCTGACCGACTCGGGACTGGTTGGCTGGGGCGAGATCTGTCCGACTGGACCTTTGCCGCAGGTGGAGCATGCCGGAAGTATCCGTGCTGATCTTGATTTGCTGGGCCCGGCTCTGATCGGAGCAGACCCCCGGCGTATCGGTTTGGTTCATGACTTGATGGCAGCCACCATGGATGGCGGACAGGGTGCCCGGTCGGCTGTCGATATTGCCTGCTGGGACCTGCTGGGCAAGGCACAAAATGAACGCGTCTGTGATCTGTTGGGCGGCGCGCGCATGGATCCGGTTTCAACCTATCATGTGGTTCCCATTGGCACGCCTGAGGCATCGGCTCAACTTGCGGAGGAGTTACAGGACGAAGGCCATACCAAACTGCAGTTGAAGTCCGGCGGACGCCATATCGATGAGGACATTGCTGCGATTCATGCTGTCGCCCGGGTGATTCGTTCAGGCGTTGACCTTTTTGTCGATTGCAACCGGGGTTGGACCGTCGGCGAAGCAATACAGGTCTCAGGGGCCTGTCGGGATCTTAAGCTCGCGATTGAGCAGCCGTGTGCAAGCTATGCCGAATGTGCCACCGCCCGATCTCATCTGCATCATCCCTTGATACTCGATGAATCCGCTACTGATCTTGCCACCATTGCCCGGGCGATTGCGACTGGCATAGCCGATGGGTTCGGCATGAAACTGACGCGGATCGGTGGGATCAGCGGGATGCGTGCGGTGCGTGACCTGTGTGAGGCCTTCAAGACGCCCACCAGTTGCGATGATTCCTGGGGCGGTGACATCATTGCGGCGGCTTGTGTGCATATGGGGGCCACACTGCAGCCCCATCTCAGCCGTGGCGCGTGGATATCAGACCCCTACCAGGCGGGGCACTATGACGAAGCGCACGGCCCCCGGATTGTCAACGGCATGATCGCGGTTCCCCCAGGGCCGGGACTCGGGATCACGATCCCCGAAGGTTGTTTCGGGTCTCCGGTCGCGAGTTATTCGTAGCTTCAGACTATCGGGCGGGGTAGCAGTCCAGCCCTTTCCGTGATCGGCCGGATGGCAGCCTCCCATTCGATAGCCATGATGTGTACGCCGGAGACGCCTTCCATTTGTCGCAGTTCTTCGATTTGTTCGATACAGATATTCTGGCCTTCAGCACGCCAGGCATCGCGGCGGCCTTCTTTGTCGTCTTCGCTGATACCCTGAACAGCGCCGTCCATACGCTTTAGAAGATCCTCAGGAATAATAATGCCGGGGATTTTCTCGTTGAGGAACCGGGCCATTGGGCTGCTTTTCAAAGGGCCGACACCGGCCAGGATGTGTACTTTCTCTGTGACGCCTAGGTCTACCAACCGGCTCATGAACTGGCGGAAGATGTTCATGTCGAAGATCATCTGGGTCTGAATGAAATCCACTCCGGCTGCCATCTTCTTGGCGATGCGCAATGGCCGAAACGAAATTGGTTCGGAAAAAGGACTGCCTGCGCCGCCGATAAAAAGCTTGGGCCCGCCTCCTTTAATTTCGTCACCGCACTGGAACTGGTTCTTGTCGCGCATCTCCTGAAGCATGCGGATCAACTGCATCGAGTCGATATCCTGCACGTTCTTCGCGCCTGGATGGTTACCAAAAGACTGGTGGTCACCAGAAAGGCATAGTACGTTGCGAATCCCATGGATATAGGCGCCCATGAGATCGCTCTGGATGGCCAGCCGGTTGCGGTCGCGACAGGTCATCTGGATGACAGGTTCAAGACCGTTTTGTGCCATGTAAATTCCGGTGGCAATACTGCTTAGGCGCACGATCCCGGTCTGGTTATCGGTTACGTTAGCCGCATCCACAACGCCTTTCAGAAGATCGATTTTCCGGTCTACGACCGCAGTATCCATGTGCTTGGGAGGGCCAAGTTCTCCGGTCACGGCAAAGTGACCCCCGGCCAACACCTTCTCAAGATTGCTCCCGGACTTAAGTGCAGACACAGTCTGTGTAGCGGTATCCATAGACATCGGTAGCGGGCCCGGCTCAGTCTGAACCGAAGAAATCGTCTTCGTCGAAGTCGTCTTCTTCATCGTAATCGTAAGTGATTTCCTGTTCGACTTTAATCATTACGTCATCGCCGCTCACACTGGTCTCATACATCAGGACAGGCCGTTCTGCGGCGCCCTTCATCTCACCACTTCGAAGATCCCACTGCCAAAGATGTTTAGTACAAGTCAGCAGACCATCTTTCAGAATACCTGAATCGACCAGCGGTTCAGCAAGGTGCGGACAGGTGGGAGGGAAAGCACGGATACAGTCACCAAGGTTGGTTACGATGACGTCCACGCCGGCCACAGTAACTCTCTGCAATTTCCCCTCGGTAAGTTCAGAGAAGCTGCACGCACGATGCCAGGTTTCATCGAGTTTCACCGCCTCAGCCGGCGCTTGAACCGGTGCGACCTGTTTCATCGGAGACTGTGGCGGAGCAACCTTGACTGTCGTCGCCCGTTCCCCAGCTTCGCGGGCAGCCTGCTGGCGAAGATCATCACTGACCACCACCCGGCGCATACTGCCACCACGACTCTTAGACCAATCCTTGGGAGGCTGAATATCCATCAGCGTATCGGCGATACCCTGACGATCGAGCGTAGTCCAGATCTTGGACCAGATACAGGGGATGTTGGTGTCGACCTCACACATTCCCCCTTCGGAACCGCCGCAGGGGCCATTCTGTAATTGTTTAGGGCACCGCGTAATTGGACACAGACCGCCGGTATATTCCAGGACACAGTTACCACAACCCACACAGCGCTCTTCCCAGATCCCGGGTTCGGTGGGCTGGCCCATGAAGTTAGTATCAAGGCCCGGCAGGATCGGGGTGTCCATATATTTTTCGGCCAGCGTCTGGACGCCAACGCCACAGGCCATGGAAAGTACGGCATCGTACTCGTCGATATTTTCCTCAAGCGGGGCAACGAATTCCTGAACACATTGACGTTGCACGGTGACTTCCTCGACCTCCAGTTCCTGACCCGCAGCAGCAGCGGCGGTACGCAAGGTAGCAGCCATGGCACTGGATTCTTTCTTGCCTCCGGCAAAACAGACCGATACGCAGGTACCGCAGCCGACGGTGAGCACCTTCTTTTTGCCCTTGAGCATCCGCTGGATATCCTCCAACGGTTTTTGTTCGGCAACAATCATGTTAAGCCTCTTACGCGTTATAGCTAATAATTGGATTTGAGCATCGGGACTTTCTCTTTCTTAATGTTAACCCGATGTTGACGTGGGGACAGCCGTGGCTGACAGTTGGTGGAGCGGACTGCGCCCCTTCGCAGCAGCCGTTTTGCTCAAGTTTGTAAGTGCATCGATGAGGTTCTCGTCGTCGCCCGGTGTCAGATGCATCATATGCACGCGGTCACGACCCAGGCCGCAGTTATCAAGCCAGTCAGCGATACGGTTTACCCGCTGGGTGACGTGCAGGTTGCCGGTATTGAAGAGACATTCGCCTGGCTGACAGCCGGCCACCATCACAGCATCCGCGCCACTTTCGAACGCGTGCATCAACTGCAGCGTATCGACCCGTCCGGAGCAAGGCACCTCTACGACTCGAGCATGCGTTCGTTGGGATGTAAAGCGATTCTGCGCCTCGCAGACCTGATGAGTTGTCTCCCGACATTGTGGGCAGGCAAAGATCATGACCGATGTTACGTCTTCTACAGTACTGACATCAGTAGTTGATTCACTATCTACCGAATCAGACTCTATGTTTAGTGCGTGAATCGTGCTGATCACCTTGTCGTGGGTATTGATATTCATTTCGATCGCGCCTGTCGGGCAGGCCGCCGCGCAGAGCCCGCAGCCGGTACACAGGTCCTTGTCAATCACTGCAGCGCCCTGGATTCCGCCGACACCGATTAGCTCATCATCGATACGCGCGGCGTCGAAAGTGCAAAAGCGCACGCAGTTAAGGCAGGCAACACAGACCGGCGCATCGACTACGGCGATTGGTCGTGCGACGGGCTGGGTTGACTGTGGGGCCGGCAGGTCAAGGACGACTTCTCCACCGTGGGCGCGGGACACACAGACCGTTAGGTACTCCGAGCGCTCACTTTCGCTTAGCGCGGTATCCCGATGATCGACGTTGCCAGAGAGATAGCGCGTCCGGCAGGTTCCGCAACGTCCGTTGGAACAGTCCAGAGGCACCTCGTAGCCATTCTCAAAAAGCACATGCAGAATGGTCCGGTTGGCCGGCACCTCAAAGACGTCTCCGGTGGATGTCACCCGGACGTTGAAAGTTGTGTTCTCGGAAGCGCTCATCAATACTTACTCTTCGCAGGTCGCTATTGTGAACGATACGATGCCTCAGTTAGAAGGCCTGATGTCGCTTTTGCGCAGATTAATGTGAAACGGACAAAACCCTTGGATCATCGGGGTGGCTGTGGGACACGGCCCATGGGGATGATCACGGTGTCCCTCGGTGCCATGCGAGGGTGAATACATATAAAGTTTTAGGAAAATTGATTCATGAATGAACATGCCGTTTCTGACTGGTATGAAACACAGGCACTTTCGGACGACATCTTTCTCATCCGTGAGAAGTATGTTGCACACTGGTTGCGCTGCAATATCTGGCTGGTAAAAGGGCGCGACAGAAATCTCGTGATCGACTCTGGTATGGGGCTGTCGCCGCTGAAACCAGGTCTGCTGGCGCTCGCGGGATCCTCCTTGACCGCAGTCATGACGCATTGCCATTTTGACCACATCGGCGGGCTTTTTGAATTTGAAGATCGACTGGGTCACCGGGCCTGCAGTGACAATTATCTTGATCCGATGTCCTGCTTCAAAAAGACCGGCGGCGAAGCGTTTGTTCGTGCGGAAACCTTCAGTGCTCTACCTTTTGACGGCTTTTCGTTCGAATCCTACAAAGTCCGACCGGCACCGCTCACGGGATATCTCGACGAGGGTGATGTTTTGGATCTTGGCGACCGGTGTTTCCAGGTGTTTTCCCTGCCGGGACACTCACCCGATTCGATTGCGTTGTGGGAAAGTAAAACCGAAACACTCTTTAGCGGAGACACTATCTACGATGGCGATTTGTACGATACGGTATATCACTCTGATCCCGATGCTTACCGTGAGAGTTTGGAAAGGCTTCGTGCGTTGCCGATACAGACTGTGCACGGGGGACACTTTGGGTCTTTCGGAAGAGGCCGCATGAACAAGGTGATTGAAGGTTACCTGGCCGGGGAGGGCCGACTGGTTGATCCAAACAGTTGGGTCAATCAGCAGCTCTCGTAGCCGCCAGAATCAGCGGTTGGCTCTTAGCGCGTACCACACGCCGAAGAGGATCACCCCCGAGGCCGCAATAAATACTGCCCCGAAGTCCTCATCCAGCAGGATAGCGGCGAGGATCACGCCGGAGACGGGCTGCAGAAACTGCAGTAGGGCAATGCGGGCGATGCCGCCCCGTCCAAGCGCCCAGTACCACAGGACATAGCCCACAATCGTCACACCGATCGCGAGGTAGGCGATAGATATCCAGATTCCGGTCGGCACTTCCAGCATCGGGGTTCCCGGTTCGACGATAAAGAGTAGCGGCAGCAGTATCAGCGCATAAAGCCCCACGCCATAAAAGGTGGTTCCCATCGCTGGATAGCCATTGCGTTCGAGCCGCCCGCCCGCGACATAGCCCAGCGAGGCAAAAACATTTGAGGTGAGCACCAGCAGGTCTCCACTGATGCTGGCCCCGGTTGCGCTGTCCAGACCCTGACCAAAGATCAGCAGGGCCTCGCCGGCCATCGCGATGGTGCAGCCGATCCACCAGGTACGGGCGGGCCGCTTTTTGTCCCAGGTCATGGCGATCAGGCCAGTGAAGACCGGCAGGCCCGCAAGAATCATGGACGCGTGGTTGGCTGAGGTATGGAGAATGCCGAGCGTGAAGAGCACAGGGAAGGCCACAAATCCGCAGAAACCAGACAGGATCAGCAGGCGCCGCTGCGACGTATCCGCAGGCAGCGGAATCCGAATGAGGATCGCCAGCGGCAGGGCAATCAGTCCTCCGATGACCGTGCGCAGGATAGCGACCATCATCGGCGAGAGACTGGACACCGCGATCTTGGCGGCGACCGGAGACGCACCCCAGAGCACCACCGTAATGAGTGCCGCAGCGAGGACCTTCATGACCGGTTAATCAGTGTTTGCGCCAGCGGATTTTGTTCTTTCGTTCGCGTTGGGCCTTGCCTGCCCGGAAACGTCCGAAGAAGAAAAATGCCCCCAGACCAATCACGATAAGACCGCCGAAGATAATCTCGTTCCAGCCCATCAGTTGCGGCTACGCAGTTTGGCGAGCAAGCGCAGGATCTCGAGATACAGCCAGATCAGCGTCACCATCAGGCTGAAGGCCCCGTACCACTCAAGGTACTTGGGTGCGCCCTGTTCAGCCGCTTCCTCAATGAAGTCAAAGTCCAAAACCAGGTTGAGCGCCGCGATCGCCACCACGAAAAGACTAAAGCCAATACCAAAGAGACCGTTACTGTGAATAAACCCGATGCTGGAGCCAAAGAATCCCATCACAAAACTGACGAGATATAAAAGCGCAATACCGCCGGTGGCGGCCACGATCATCAGCCGGAAGTTCTCGGTAGGCTTGATCAGACCGCTCTTGTAGGCGAGCAGCAGCACACCGAGTGTGCCGAAGGTGAGGCCCATAGCCTGAATCACGATGCCCGGATACTGCGCCTCGAACATCGCCGAGATGCCACCGAGCGCGAGACCTTCTGCCAGTGCATAGAGTGGCGCTGTCACACCAGCCCACTGGCGCTTGAAGATTGTCACCAACGCCAGTATCAGTCCACCAATCAGGCCGATCCACAAAAGTCCGCTGACCGCAGCCGGGTCACCGGTCCGAAAAAAGATGTTCCAGGTGAAGGAGGCTGTTACCAGGCACAGGACCAGCAGAATACCGGTCTTGTTGACGGTCCCAGCGAGTGTCATCCGTCCTGATGATTCAGCCTCAGCAAAGGTGGCATCCGGCTTGAATGTCTCTCCCCGGAGCATAGGGTTTCCCGAACGACCGAAGGTGGTCAGGGCGTTGTGCTTGGACATGGGGTGCTCCTTTAATGAGATGGTGATATTGTAGTCTGGAAGGCCGAGCATCAAAGTGACGTGGCCAGGCCGCGACCACAGGCTTGGCAGACGAAGCATTGCCCCATGAAGGTGACCTCACAGGGAGAAGCCTATTGGAAGAAGTTTTAAGAACGCCGGAAGAGCGCTTTGAGGCGCTACCCGATTTTGCGTATCCACCGCGTTATCTTGATGATCTTGCTGGTTACGAAGGCCTACGCTGTCATTATCTCGATCTTGGCCCTGCCGATGCCAGAGAGACTTTTTTCTGTTTGCATGGCGAGCCTACGTGGGCCTTTTTGTTCCGCCGGATGATCCCGGTATTTTTGGAGTCGGGCGCTCGGGTCATTGTGCCGGACCTCTTTGGTTTCGGCCGTTCGGACAAACCTACCGATCAGGGTGTTTATACCTTTGATTTCCACCGCAACATGCTGCTGTCTTTTCTGGATCGACTCGGACTCAGTGGGCTTACCCTGGTGGCTCAGGACTGGGGGGGTGTGTTGGGCTTGACCTTGCCGATGGAGTCGCCGCACCGTTTCTCCCGCCTTCTCCTGATGAATACGCTCCTTGGCACCGGGGATAAACCGCTCGGGGAGGGTTTTTTGGCATGGCGCGGGTGGTGCCGGAACAACCCCGACATGGCGCCGGGCAAACTTTTAGGCCGGGCCTGCCCGCATCTGAATGATGCGGAGAAAGTTGCTTATGACGCACCGTTTCCGGATATGACCTACAAAGCAGGTGTCCGGGCTTTTCCGGAACTGGTGCCTGAACATCAGGATGATCCCGGTGCCGAACTTTCCCGCAATGCCCGCGCCTGGTTGTCAGAAGAATGGTGCGGTGAAACCTTTATGGCGATCGGTATGACAGACCCGGTAATTCCACCGCGCGCCATGCGGGCGCTGCAACAAATAATCCGGGGTTGCACCGAACCACTGGAAATACCGGCTGGCGGTCATTTCTTGCAGGAGTGGGGCAAGCCCGTCGCACAGGCCGCAGTGGCACACTGGGCTAGAGAGTAGGTCGACCAGCACTTTCTCAGTACGAGGTGAAGATCGGCAATCGCTGCCGTCGAGATCGGCGGCTTTTATGCTGATGAGAATTAACCTGTTACTGTTTGTAATTTCTTGGATCGAACTAGATTCGGTTCTCGGTTCTCGGTTCTCGGTTCTCGGTTCTCGGTTCACGTTAAGTTAGAAACATGATTTTTGAGAGACAAGATGAGCGATTCTCCCGCACTGGACCCAAAAAAAATATTCAAAATCTATGCCGGCAGTACCGAGTTATCGCCGTTTCACGAGTGTTATGCAACGAACGATACGGTGTTGCGATCTGCCGATGGCAGTATTTACTACGCCTACGTCCGCGATTTCGACGGCAACAAGCTTTGCGCATACTGCGCAGACGAAACTTGACTCTGGCTTCTTTCCCAAGATCTTGGATGAAAATAACGCATCAGAACGCTTGATCGAACACTGCGCGATACCCGACGTCCAAAAGGTTAGTGGGTCGATACCAGGATAGATGCAGTCATGCCAGACAGAGATTTTCTCTGTAGCCCGGCATCATCAAAATTTTCTGGATCAAGCCAAGCCTCAAACATCGCTTCAAGCTGCGGCCACTCACGATCAATCGCGGCATACCACGCAGTATCACGGTTGCGCCCTTTATAAACCGTTGCCTGGCGGAAGATGCCCTCGAAGGATAGGCCCAGCCTTAACGCTGCCCGCCGTGACCGCTGGTTGAGGGAATCACACTTCCACTCGTAGCGCCGGTAGCCAAGCTTAAAGGCATGTCTCATCATCATGAACATGGCTTCAGTGGCAGCCGGTGATTTCTGCAATTCGGGAGAGAAATGAATGTGCCCGACTTCGATGGAACCACTGGCGGGCATGATACGCAGATAACTCGCTACACCTATCGCTTTGCCTTGTTGGTCGATCACCGTGTAAAACAGTGGGTCACTTAATCCGGCGACCTTTTCCAGCCAAGCCTTCAATGCCGGCAGAGAATCAAATGGTCCATAGGGTAGGTAACTCCAGTCGATGCCGTCAGCATCCTTCGCAAACGCGTCAAAAAGACCTGCTGCATGTGCCGTTGGGTCAAGGAGCGTGAGTCGACAATAGCCGCCTTCCATCGACTCTTTAGTGGGCAAAGGCGGTGGTTGCCAATCGTCGACGGTAAAGCCAAGGTCAAGATCAGAAGCTGGCATCGGATATTTGAGGTTGCGCTGGACCGGATTTTTCTGAATGTGTCGCAGGGTATCCGAGCTTTTTTCTTACCGCAACATCTTTAACCCAGTTATCTGATGGCGTGGACTCAGGTCCAGACCATTTCAGCAGGACCCAGCTGGTCACGAACCCCGTCGACCGCAAAGCCGCTAGGAAAGGTAGGTGAGATTCGGGTGGGTGTCGTATGGGTCAGTCCGTTTAGGTCGGGATTACGGGTTAAGGGCTCGCGCAGATCGCATCCCGCGATCAGAAGATCGGGCGGTGTACCCATCGCGAGATTCACGATAGCGGCGCTGGCGATGTCGCCGCACCAGGGTCCGTCAATCCGCATCTTGATGCCGGCTTCTGTACAAAGATCCCGAATCTGCCGGGCGGTGTTGAGTCCGCCGATCAATGCAGGCTTGACACACATGCCAAAGGCCGTGCCATCGTGAACAGCACGCTTTGCGGCATCAAAATCCCTGCTGGTCTCGCCGTCTAGGAGTATTTGTGTATCGAAAGTCTCGAGGAGATTCCGATTCTCCTCGTAGGAGGCACAGGGCTCTTCCCAAATCAGCCGGGGATCTTGAATTGCACCAATCGCTTCGCTCGCCTGGGCGGGCGACCATCCACCGTTGGCATCAACCAAAAGGGTCTGGGATTCGTGCATGAGATCGAGCGCCGTTCGGATGAGCCCGAGTTCATGCGCCAGGCTGTACACCCCAACCTTGATTTGGATGACCTTTCGTTGCGCCCCAGCCATCGAAATTCTTTGGCAGACGCGATCGGGCTGCTCCTCGGAGATTGAAAAATAGTCCTCGATGCTCGTATTAAGTGTGCCACCGAGTACATCCGCAAAGCCAACACCGGTTTGTCGCGCCAGAAGATCGTAGTAAGCCGTCTCCAGGCCAAAGGTGATTCCGTTCCAGGAAGCGTCTTTTCCCTGAAGTTGGTCGATGAGCCCACGCAGTGTTGCGTCAGACTGCCCAACGAGTTCTGCGAGTAGAGTGGCTGTCTCCGAATAGCGTGCAAGACGCTCTTTTGGCTCAAGCGCCGGGGCGGGCACGATCTCTCCAAGCCCGCAGATGCCCTCGTCGGTATGCAGGCACAAGACCTGGCCGAAAGTGGTTTCCTGGACCACGTGGGACATCTTGTAGGGCCCATCCCGGAATGGAATCTTGAGATCCCAGAGTTCAATCTTGCTCAGACGCACGAGTCGAATACCGGTTTTGGTCTGACGGTTAGTTTCCTCAAAACAGGATGGAGTTTATTGATCCTTTAGGACCATTGCCTGATATATCAGGCGGGCAAAGTGCTGTTGTACCGGGTCCCAGTAAGGAGACAGTACGCCGCCGTTAAAGCCGTCTGAAAGGCGGCCCTTTTGCATTCTTTCCAGAATACCGATGTCTTCAAGGTTAAGGTCATGCCAGTTCTTGATGACAGTATCACGGGCGCTCTCGTACTGCTCGCCGTTCGCACCGTCACCGATAAAGTAGAGGCCGATGGTTTCCCTGCTGCATTTTGCGCTGATCGGCGTTGTGACCAAAACCGCCAACTGATCAGGAAAGATCTCAAACGCGAAATTCGGAAAGAGTACAAACCAGTCACCACGGTTTTTCTTGTGCTCTGGTAGGCCTGGGAAATAAGGAAGACCTTCACCGCGGGCAGGATCACTGCTCTGGAAGGTGTAGCCGCACAGCAGGATATGGTTCTCGAAAGTAGGCGCATCCCGTTCGGCCATGGGCACAAACGAGTGCAGCCAGGGGTGGCAGGAAAATACGTGATACGGCTCGATAAAATTCTCAACCGCGAGTTTCCAGTTGGCCTCGATATCAAAAGTCAAACTGCCGCCGGGCCCGAGGGAATCCAGATCGTAATCGCTGATTTTTTCAAGTACGGGCGCGATGTACGATGAGAATGGGCCGGCGTTGCCGGAGAGGTTGACGAATATCCAGTCATGCCACGTATGACATGCTACCTCTTTGAGATTTGTGGTGGCACAGTCCGCCGGTTTCGTATCGTGCTGGTCCCCCCCGAAAAAATGGGGTCGGGCGAGGAGCGTACCCTTGAGGCTGTAGCTCCACGAATGATTCGGACAGACAATGTTGCGGCAGCCGGATTTGGGTTCTTCGACGAGTGCTGCACCGCGGTGAATACAGACATTATGGAATGCCCGGATGATGCCGTCGGTATCTTTGGCGAGCAGTAGCGACTGTCCGGCAACCTCGACTGGACGGACGGATCCCGTTTTGGGCAGAAGATGTGAAAACTCAGCGAAGACCCAACTGTTTTTGAATACGCAGTCTCTTTCGGCCTCGAAGAAGTCGGGATCCACGTAAGCGGCATTGGGCAACGTAGACCCTTCTGCTGTTGACGCGCTCAGGCGTTCCCACAGGGTTGAGTCAAACCACTCATTACCGTTCATGAATTATTCCTGTTGCCGGCAGCAGTGAATTTACTCAATCATCCATGCCGCTTTAAACCCCTCAAGGACTGCCTCTTCAACGGTCCGAGGGGCTAACGCATCACCGATTGTTGTGATCTGAAGGGGCCCTGTATCCGGAGCCTTTAGCTCACTTACCCAACTACAATCATCGTTCGAACGCGGTGGGTAGCAACTGACAACCGCGTCTACATCCTCACAAACAATAGCTTCACCATTGATCGTGTGTTGAAAAAATGCGGTTTGGTCTTCGGCCCCAAAAAACCGTGCATAGCAAGTCAATTCGACGTTGAGACTTTGAAGTTCACCAAACCATTGATCCCGCACAATCGCTGGAATGGACTCGCCGCAAGTGCTTGCCCCTGAAAAAATCCTGACCTTATGTCCACTCAGAGCAAGCATGTGAGCAACGCCCATTGCGGACCAATCGGAACTCCAGTCAGCAATCACCACATTCTGACCTGAGGGTTTTTCGCCGGCGATGATCGACCATGCACTTAGAAGTTGTGTGCCGGTGATCTCAACTTCAGGCAGACGGGGAACGGCCCCTGTACTGACGATGACGACATCGGGCCCGATAGCGTGAAATGCTTCTATGCTTGCTGAAGACGATAAGCAGACTTGAATAGAACTACGATCAAGTTCGCCTATCAAGTTGGTGGTGACACCGCCAAATTCAGATCGGCCGGGCAGTTTTTCAGCCAAATTGACTTGTCCGCCGAGTTTGGATTGTTTTTCATAAAGGATGACTTCGTGTCCTTGGTCTGCGGCAGTGACAGCCGCTTTCATGCCGCCTGGACCGCCACCAATCACCCACACCAAGCGTCTGGGTCGCGTTGATCGGGGTCGAAACTCCAGTTCCCGGCCGGTAACCGGATTCTGTATGCAGGAGATAGCATGATGGGTCAGGCGATGGCCGACACAGGCCTGGTTGCAACCAATGCACGCCCGGATATCTTCACTCCGGTTCGCCGCTACTTTATTTGGAAATTCCGGATCAGCAATCAAGGCGCGTACCATGCCGACCATATCTGCTTTGCCTTCGCTCAATATCTGTGACGCAGCTTGAGCTTGGTTGATACGCCCGGCAACGAGCACAGGCTTGGTAATTGCAGACTTAAGTTGTGCGGCATCATCGGCGACAAAAGCCGGCGGTACCGCCATGGGAGGAAATACATGAATCCAGCCGTCGGGTGAGGAAGATGAACCCGAGATTACGCTGAAATAATCCACGTGACCCTCTTTCTCTAAAATCTGGCAGACTTTGATCGCCTCTGCCGCCTCCATGCCGAATTGAGTTTTCTCATCAAGCGTGATTCGAATACCGAGTGTTTTTGAACCCCCAATAGCCCCCCGGATTCTTGCGATCGACTCAGATAAAAACCGCATACGGTTTTCCAAACTGCCACCGAACTCGTCATCACGGCGATTGGTAGCAGGATTAAGAAACTGCCCGATCAGGTATCCCTGGCTGGCTAGTATTTCAATACCGTCGAGTCCGGCTTCAGCAAGACGTGCGGCCGCCGTAGCGTAACTTTCAATGACTTCCCAGACCATATCGTTGGGCATGGGGACTGGTACCACCCGATAGCGGTCATCAGGAGTGTCAGATGCTGAAAAGACTAAGGGTCGGGATCCATCATGACTGTACCGAACTGATCGGCCTGCATGAAATAACTGACCAAACACAGCTGCCCCATGCGCGCCGCACGCGCGAGACAATCTTCTCATTCCAGGAATGATGTCATCACGCCCGGCATTGAGATATGCCGATTCAAAGGCAAAGCTTGGATGGAAGGCCATGCCCTCCAGGATGATCAGTCCAGCTCCTCCCCTTGCCCGGGCTTCATGGTAGGCAATGAGTTCGTCGCTGACGAGACCGTCGGCCCCCAATGTTGTCCCATGTGGCGGGTTGAAAATTCTGTTTCTTAGTTGGGTTGGACCAAGAGTTATTGGCTCAAAAAGGTTTTCGTACATGGGTAATGGCTAAAGAGGCCAGAGGTGATCGATGATTTGAACTTTGCGTCAACAGAGGCAGATTAGGTATCGCATAATATAAGGTACAAGTGTACAATTTATTCAATGAAAGAAACAACTGTACCAATTAAGACAATCCCTGAGCCAGTGCGGGTATTGCAGTATCTGACCGAGTCCCTACCTAACCTCACACCAGAACTCCAGAAAACCGCAGCTTATGTTCTGGAGAATCCCAATGAGATTGGGGTTAGCTCGATCCGTGAGATCGCAGCTAAAGCTAAGGTTAAACCAAACTCGCTGGTTCGGATGGCGCGCAGAATCGGTTTTGAGGGATATGAGAATTTTCGCCAGCCGTTTCGGGAGCAGATCCGTCACGGTAATTACGTCTACCGCGATCAGGCGAAATGGCTGCAGTCGCTCAGTTCTGGGGGCGTGCAAGACAGTATTTATGCAGAGGGCGCTGCCGCAACTATCGCCAATATGGAAAAACTGTACGCCATAAATAAGTCAGTTGATCTCAAGGCTGCCGCGGATGAAATTGTGAACGCGCGCAAGACTTACGTATTGGGTGTAGGCCTGGTCAATGCAGTGGCTACCAACTTTGCTTATCTCGCCAACATGGCAATTGATAACGTTGTCTCGATACCCCAGGAGGGTTCGGTACCGGTCGATGGACTGGTTCATGCTGATAGCAAAGATGTATTGCTTGCCATGACTTTCAAACCTTACCGCCGGGAAGTGGCAGAGGCAGTAGAGACAGCGCGTACACAGGGAGTAACAATTATTGCGGTATCCGATAGCCCCGCGTCACCGATTTTTGAGGGCGCTGATTATCAATTCCAGATATCTGTTGATACGCCCTTGATGTTTATATCGACCGTCGCGCTTTCAGCTTTGTTGGAATCATTGATGGCATTTGTGATTTCAGATCTCGACGAGTCGGTTATTGCCAGTATTGAGCGCTTTCACCAGCGTCGGTATGACCTGGGCATCTACCTGGAGGAAAACACCTAAGGGTATGAGTGATTCGCAGGCACAAGGGTATGAGGTTGTCCGCACTCTCGAGGCGGCCTTTTACACCAGCGAGTCCATTTACCAGAAGGAGCGCAATACACTGTTTACCCGGACCTGGCAGTACGCCGGCCATCTCTCTCAGGTTGCGAACCCCGGAGATTATTTCAGTTTTGAGATTGCAGGACAGGGGCTCTTTTGTATCCGCGACAACAAGAATGTGCTTCATACCTTTTATAACGTCTGTCAGCACCGCGCTCATCAGATCGTAGAAGGCCAGGGTGAGGGTAAGAAGACGCTTGTCTGTCCATACCATGCGTGGTCGTATCATCTCGATGGACA
>JABJIU010000072.1 GCA_018661145.1 Pseudomonadota bacterium
CCCTGGAACACGGACTGGACACCGGGGGGATCGAGCGGAGGATCGGGTGCTGCGGTCGCGGCCGGCATGACAGCGATCGCTACGGGTACTGACTCTGGAGGGTCGATCAGGGGGCCAGCGAGTTTTTGTGGTGTTGTGGGTTTCAAGCCAACCTTCGGCCGCGTACCCGTATGGCCGGCAAGTCCAATGATGGGAATGGAGCACTGTGGCCCGATCGCGCGCTGCGTCCGAGATGTGGCGCTGGCGTTTCAGGCGATGGCGGGTGGCGATAGCCGTGATGGCTCTGCGATACAGCAAGAAGCGCCGGCTGTAATGACGGACCTCGAGCGAGGAGTGAAGGGTCTTAGGATAGGGTTCTCACCGGACCTTGGAGTTCCCCGAGTCGATGACGAAGTTCGGAAAACTGTCTCTGAGGCAAGCCGCGTATTCACCGGTCTGGGTGCGGTGGTCTTGCGCGCCAAACTCGATCTTGCCGACGCGAGAAAACTTTCCTATGCCATCTGTAATCCTATGGCGGCCCGTATTCGATCTCGTCTCGGCCAAAAGGCTGCACGCCTTAGCAATGAGGTATTTCTCTCCTGTGCCGACGATGGCGAGCAGATGAGTGCCCTGGAGTATCTCGAGGCAGAAGCGAAACGTACGGAACTGCGCGGCAAGATGACAGCGTTTCATGAGAAGTATGACCTTCTCATCTGTCCGACGCTCGCATGTGCACCGTTTCCTGTTGGTCATGCGCAGCCGCCACACTGGCGAAAACGAGACGGTGAATTTATGGCAATAACAACCCCGTTTGACCTCACCGGACAGCCCGCGATCTCGGTGCCTTGCGGATTCAGCGCTCTCGGTGGGCCTATTGGGCTACAGATCGTGGGCGCTTGTGGTGAGGATGCCCTGGTGCTGAGAGCCGCCCGCGCCTTTGAAAAGGCGGTCCAGTTGGGAAAAGTGCACCCGCCGATTTGATCACAGATAATCTGATTTTCCATAACTGAAACGCACGCAAGATGGCAACGCTTTCAAGTCAGCAGGTTACTCAATTCGAGCAGGACGGCTACCTTTTTCTTGAAGGGGCGCTGACCGGCGAGCAGCTTCGAGGTTTGCGGGAAGACTTCGAAAAATGGAAAGAAGAAAGCCGACACGAAAGCGCGCCTTATGGCATTACGTTCGATGGGCGGCCCCGTTTTGATATTGAACCCGGGCATAATTTTGACGCGCCCGCTTTGAGGCGGATCGCGTCTCCCATTGAGATCTCTGATGTCTACCTGGAGGTCATGCGCAACAACCGGGCATTGGACGCTTTGGAAGACATCCTTGGACCCAATATCAAGTTTGAAAACGCCAAGATCAATTCCAAACTCCCAGGGGCCGCAACGGAAGTTAAGTTTCATCAGGATTTTCTGTTCGAAGCGCATACCAACGATGACATGGTTACGGTATTGTTTTTTCTTGATGATGTTACCCAGGAAAACGGACCGTTGGAGGTGATTCCCGGAACCCACAGGGGCCCGCTTTATGAACATTGGCACGATGGAGTTTTTACCGGCACAGTAAGCGAGGAGGTGGCTGCTACAGTGAAGCCGCAGGCAATCGCCTGCTACGGTCCTGCAGGATCTGCCTGCCTGATGCATACACGGGTTCTGCATGGGTCAGGTCCGAATCTTTCGGGCGGACCCCGTACGTTATTTATC
Organism: Pseudomonadota bacterium; assembly: GCA_018661145.1. GTDB lineage: Bacteria > Pseudomonadota > Gammaproteobacteria > Arenicellales > UBA868 > UBA868. The sequence goes on from JABJIU010000072.1 coordinate 1,686, forward strand.
TGTGAGTACCTCGCGGAAGACAGCTATCCTCTGCATGCGAACCATATCCCCAGCGCGTATATGTACGAGATTGTGCGCGGTGAAGCGACCGGTAGGGTGCGTTGCAGTCCCTACGAAATGGCGTTTCCTGAAATGCCGACGGGGGCTTCTTTTTTTGAGCAGCAGGCTAAGGTTTGAAAGGCCTCATTGCCTCCGCAGGTTGCAACGACGACGTGCAAGTGGATCTTCCTGCTTTGTGAGCGAGGTGTCAGGTGAGTAGGCATCATGCGGACGCCATGCCGCACGTTAATACCGATCGCTTGTGGCAGTGGCATATGCGCATGGCGCGTTTTGGAGCGACTGGACGGGGCGGAGTTAACCGGCCTGCCTTATCAACAGACGATATTGAGCTGCACAAGCAGATCGCGCTCTGGGCCCGCGAACGAAAGTTTGACGTCGAAATCGATGACTACGGCAATCAGTTTATGCGCAGACCAGGCACTGACGAAAATTGCGCGCCGCTGGTGAGCGGGTCCCACAGCGATTCGCAACCGACCGGGGGACGATTTGACGGTATTTCCGGCGTGCTGGCTGCCCTGGAGGCGGTTGAGGTGATGGAGGAAGCGAGGATCAGGACCCGTCACCCACTGGAAATCGTCATATGGAACAACGAAGAGGGAGTACGGTTCCGACCGACCCAGATGGGTTCAGCGGTTTACGCAGGCCATGCTCGGCTCGGCCCACTGCAGGCTGCAGTTGATCCGCAGGGTGTATCCCTGGAGACCGAGGTAGACCGTTTACGACAAGCGGTCGATTTTGCAAGTGAACGCAGCCTCGGCAAACCCTTTGCCGGCTATCTTGAACTCCATATCGAACAGGGACCGATACTTGAGGAAGAACAGATAGATATCGGTATCGTGACTTCAATTCAGGGCACCAGAAAATTTGAAGTCCAGATTTTAGGAGAAGCGGCCCACGCAGGTACTACGCCATCACGAAATCGCCGAGACGCGTTGGTTGATGCAGTCAACGTGGTCAAAGCTCTGCAGATATTGTTTTACGATCCCCTGGATCTTGTACGTTTCACCATAGGCCAGTTTGAAGTTAAGCCTGGGGCACTGGCTGTGGTTCCGGACAATGTCTTCTTTACTATCGATTTTCGACATCACGAGGATGCGGTGTTGAAGTCTCTGGGTGATCAGGTCAAAGCGGTATGTGAGGATGCGGCTGAGCGGTGTAATGTCAGCGTGACAGAGACACGCAATGCCCATTCCGAAAACTTTCCGAAATCAGTTCAGAAGATTGTTGAAACGGCGTGTTCGGCACGAGGGTATACGTACCGATATCTGCCTTCTGGTGCTGGGCATGATGCCCGGTATCTGAATGCATTCTGCCCTAGCGGGATGGTATTTATTCCCTGCCGTAACGGGATCAGCCATAATGAGGCGGAGTATGCGGATCCCGCCGCGCTCGCCAAGGGCGCCCAGATTGTGGCCGACACGCTTCTGATGCTTGACGAGCAACTGGCATCGTGAGTTGGGAGCAAAGATAGATAGATGAAAGTCTCTTTTGAATGCGTTGATGGGCATACCGCAGGCATGCCCGTGCGCATGGTTGTTAGTGGCGCACCGGACCTTCAAGGTGCCGACCAGAGCGAGCGCCGCCAGCACTTTATCCATGAATTCGACTGGATTCGCCGTGCGCTGATGTTTGAGCCCCGCGGACATTCCGCCATGTCCGGGAGCATCATCTACCCGCCCTCCAGTGATGATTTCGATATGGGCGTGATCTATATCGAGACCACCGGCAGTTTGCCGATGTGTGGACACGGAACCATAGGAACGGCAACCTTTGCGCTTGAGCGCGGGCTGGTGACTCCCAAGGCGGAAGGCCTCCTGCGGCTGGAAACACCTGCCGGACGCGTTGATGTGCAATACGTCCGAGAAGGCGAAAAAGTCACAAGTGCCAAGTTGATCAACGTGCCTTCATTTCTGATGTATCAGGATGTTCAGATTGAATCACCCGATCTCGGGTCGCTGAAAGTGGATATCGCCTATGGTGGAAACTTTTACCCGATCATCGAGCGCCAAGAACACTTCAACGACATCAATGACTTTGATGCGCCGTCATTGATCCAGATGGGCATCCGTTTGCGAGAGGCAATCGAAGATGTCTGCGACATTACTCATCCGCTCGACGCCAGTATCTCAGGCTTGCGACACTGTATGTGGACCGGTGAGCCGATGGATATGAGTAGTGATGCTCGCGGTTGTGTCATCGCAGGTGAGATGATCGACCGCTCGCCATGCGGAACCGGAACCTCAGCACGTCTTGCACAGCGGGTGGCCAAGGGGCTCCTGGATATCGGCACACCGTTTGTACATGAAAGTTATATCGGCAGCGTATTTACGGGTACCGCAGAGGAAAAAACAATGGTGGGTGAATATGACGCCATCATTCCAGGAATTTCGGGTTCTGCTTGCATCACCGGGCTCAACACCATCTATGTCGATTCCAATGACCCGTTTCCGGAAGGCTTTGTGATTTAACTATCTGGCTTTGGCTTCCCGAAGTATGGAAAACCACTGCAAATGCCGATTGCCTTAGGTCGGCGCTCACATCCGCTTCGGTATGTATTTTGAGGTAACAGCGGCCGCCGTCATCCAGACAGCGCCACCCGCAAAGACCACCGGCAGGGAAAAGAATTTAAGCAGCACTGCAAATATCCCGGGGACAGCCAGGTTGGCGGCATCACGATAAGTCTGGTAAACGCCGGCCATCTCGGTTCGTTCACTTGACCGCACGGCACGCAAAAACAACACGTGGCCTGAGCCATCCAGCATCGTTGCGCCAAGAGCTGCCAGGATCAACAGGGCGACTGCAATTGTTGGGGAACCTGCGAAGATAAAAACAGCAGTCGTCACAAGGCTCGTCATCAGGAATCCTGTGCGCATCAGAAACCTCAGGGAGTAGCGTCGTGCGACCCAGCCCCAAAACGGCACCGTCAGTGTCCACGCGGAACCAATAGAGACAATTGCGGAGCCCCATAGTTCGCCCAACCCTGAGTGAACGGCATAGATGGGCGTATAAATGATAAAGAGTTGCCACCAGCCTGATCTTGCCAGCGTCAGAATCCAGGCGAGTCGCAGTCGGGGTTGATCCAGAAACCGTTTGATGTTTCGAATCAGATTAGAAGCGGTTCTTGTTCTACGTATTTCCAGTCGATGCAGACCAAGGCCCCGGAAATAAATCAGAGTCAGGATGACACCTGCGATGGCAACGGTATAGGGCAACCAATCTGCGTAAGTCGATTGTAGATAGACCCCCAGCCAGGGACCGATGGACAGAGCAACGACCGCCGCGACCATCCGCCAGGGTTCAAACTTGGATAATTGGTTCCTTGGAATTCGCTGCATTACATAGAGATTCAGAATGACCTCCATGGAAGTGATTCCGAATATGTGAAAGACCATTCCGGCAGAGAAAGCCCACAGGTTATTGCTGAAAAGCAGCAGGATAGAGGCTGTCATCATCAAAAGGCTGACCAGAAACCCGACCTGCAGACTGATGCGGCGAAGTGCCGAATAAACACCCAGACTGATACCGATGCCACAGATGCTAACGATGAAAAACAGTACGCTCACATGTTGCGCACTGCCTAGAAGAGAAAGCGCCTTAAGTGGGAGTATCGATAACAGCACCGCCCGGGCGGCCGTCGCCACAAAAAAGAATCCCGCAAAGGGAAGATACCTGAGGGAGGCGTCTTGGGTCACGGGCATTCGATACCCCGGCGCGGACGTTGTCCGATCAGGTTACAGGCCGTCAGAAAAGGTTTGGCCCATTTCATAAGCTTCTTCGATCATCTGGGCAGGGCGTTCTCCGCCGTCCGTGGAGTGATGCAGGTAGGCAAAACGTCCATCTGCGATCCCACAATAATTGAAGATGCCGGTTACGATCTGGGTTTCAATTGCAGTATCGTACCCGCGCTTGGCATAAGTCGGTCCATCGGAGGCGGAAAGCCCGATAGCAAGCGCGCGTTTGTGTTTCAGGAATTTCGAGCCGTAGGCGACGTCCTTGTTCCAGACCCGGTCAATCCATCCTTTGAGGATTGCCGGGAACGACCACCACCAGATGGGAAAGACGAGAATGATGCCCTCGTTGCGCTCAACCCGTGCGATCTCTAACTGAACCTCGGGGGAGTAGGCTTTGTCGCTGCTTCCCGAGTCGGGTTCATCGGGTGGCAGGATCAAAGGGTCAAAGCCTTCATGGTAGAGATCTGCCAGTTCTGCTTCATGGCCTGCTGACCCAAGGCCGCTAATCACCGCATCCGCGATCTGACCGGTCAATGAATCCCGCCTTGGATGGGCCATAACGACAAGAATCTTCATTCTGTTTCTCTTGGTCTTTAAGTCGTGTCTCAATATAAAGGTCGGGTTTAGACTTTTCCAGTTATCATTCTTCAGATCAGAAAATAACGTGGCGCTCTGCGCTTCATTTGATTCCAGGGTCAAGTCGATATGAAAACCCCAACCGTCATCCTCCACACCGACAATCCGGACGCATCAAGAGAAGTGCTTGAGAAAAAGCATCCGGATCTGCCAATCCGGACCTGCAGTTCTTACGAGAGTCTTACAGGATTAATCAGTGAGACTGGAGCCGAAGTAGTGTATTCCGTACGCTTCAATGGAACCCCAGGGTTTCCAAAGGAGGCGCTGGTGAACTCTGAAAGCGTGTGTTGGGTTTCGGTTGCAGGCTCAGGCACCGACCATCTGGCACCGTGGGACGGAAGTCACGTCACGGTGACCAATGCCGCCGGTGTTGCGGCAGAG
>JABJIU010000090.1 GCA_018661145.1 Pseudomonadota bacterium
CCGCCTGAATCAACCTATCGGAAATGATTACACAGGACAGGGGGATATACCCGGAAGTCAGTCCCTTGGCCGAAATAATGATGTCCGGCGTAATATCGAAAACAGGTTCAGATGCATACCAGTGGCCCAAGCGACCGAATCCGGTCACCACTTCGTCGGATATATATATGATGTCATGGCGGCGGCAGATTTCGAGACAGGCTGCGTGGTATCCCGGTGGCGGAACAATGACGCCCCCGGAGGCAAGTATCGGCTCCGCAATGAAGGCGCCCACCTTATCCGGGCCGACCTCCTGGATCTTATCCTCCAGTTCTTTGATTAAAAACTGTTTGAAGGCGTCCACACTCATCCCGTCCGGCCGACGGTAGGGATTGGGAGATGAAATAAAATGTACTGTATCGAGCCTTGTATCGAGCCAACTCTTGTCCCGAGGCTTTCCTGACACGGCAGCGGCAAGATAAGTGCTGCCGTGGTAGGCGTCATGACGGGAGATAATGTGTTTCTTCTCCGGCCGGTCCAACACATTGTTATAGAACATCATAAAACGCAGCGCCGAATCTACCGCGGTTGATCCACCGGTTGCGTAAAACACGTGGTCAAGATCTCCGGGCGCAACGGCAGCAAGACGATCAGCCAGGCGGGCTGCGGATTCGGTCGGATGACTCCATGGACTGGTGTACGACAACTGCGCGGCCTGCTGATGAATCGCGTCAACGATCTTCTGCTGGCCATGGCCAGCGTTGACGCACCACATGCCGCCAGGGCCATCCAATAGACGATTGCCTTTGGCATCAAAAACATAGGCCCCATCACCAACGCCCAGTACCGTACGGCTCGCATTCGGTTTATCAAAAGATTCCCAGGGGTGAACAACGTGCGCATCCATACGTCGGATCGCTGAAAGGTCAATCGGGCTAGGGCTTGTTGTCATCTGGATACTCCTTTAGTGTTTGATCGATTTTTGGTTGAATTCTTAAGGATCCCAAAGCGGGAGCGGTCAGGCGAGCGCTCCCGCCTGCAGTTCCTGGTTGTCCTTGGCCAGCGTTCCTAATACCGGCGGGCGGCATCTACCCATTACGGGAATCTTCTGTTTGAGGCGACGGTGAAACTGCAGCACACCCGCTTCGATATCAGCAAGATTGTCAAGCGGGAAAACACTCGTCCCTGCTGCCTCCTGAAGCCACTGCACAAGCGCGTTATCCTCCTGACTGGTCAGAGTGTCGATACGGCCGCTGAGATACTGTGCCGCCCGAACCTGGCGGGAAGGATCCGGCAGACCGTACTCCCGGGATACGACTTGAGTTACATTGGGACTGCGCGGCAAGGTCATGTAATACCCGGCCTTTTCGGGATAAAAATAAATCACTGCGTTGGGGAAAATTCCAAAGTACAGCCACAGACGGCGCGCCTCGGCAGGCAGATGTTCCGCGTCGGGCAATAGCGACTTGTACCTCGCAACGCTCCATGAAGTCGATGGGTGATCGTCAACCACTCCCGTCGATACAGAAATCCCCCCGATGAGATCGTCGCGATAAGTCCGTCCATACAGTTCCTGAAGTGCCGGATGTGCGCTGGGTACGTGATACCCCTCGTTGTCTACATCATGAAAAAACTTCCAGTTGTAGGAAACCTCACTGACACTGGCTTCACCGAGCGAGATCATGTCAGCCAAGCGATAGTTGCCGACACGCTCTTCGATGACCTCCAGTTGTTTCGCCACCGGCTCCCCACCTGCCTCGAAACGAATGAACACCAGGCCCTGCCAAACCTCGAGTTCAAGGGGGATCAAGCCCTGCTGATGGATATCGAGGCCTTCGAATGTAGGTAGACGGGGGACACTCTTTAGCCGTCCATCAAGACGATAGGTCCAGCCATGAAAGGGGCAACGCATCACGTGTCCGCAGTTGCCCTGTGACTTGGGCACCACACGGGAACCGCGGTGACGGCAGACGTTGTGAAAGGCATGCAGCTGATGCCTCTCATCACGCATGACCAGAACGCGTTCCGGGCCCAGTTCGAGTGTCAGATAGTCTCCCGGGGCAGACACGTCAGCGATATGCCCTGCCAGCATCCATTCGCGTCGGAAGAGCTCCGCCATCTCCAGTTCGTACAACTCGGTGCTGGTATAGGTCCAGGCTGACAGCATTCCCTCACTGATGTCTTTCGAGATCGACGTCGGGTTTCCGGATGGCGTACCAATGGATGTATCAAGACCCTCCGGCAACACACTCGCAAGGTAATCGAGGCAGATCTTTCGTGCATGGTCAAGATCAAGCATATCGGGCTCCATCACCGACTGCTCCCAGATACTGTCGATCAGTGCATCCAAGGCGCGTGCCAGCGGAATGGCATGACTTCTTTTTGATACTGATGCATCGGCCTCACTGAACAAATCAGTAAACAATCCTTCAATGCGCTGACGTATGGCGAGTTCCCGAACCCTTACCGCCCCGGAGTAGTCAGCCCGGGCCTGGCTCTCTCCCATAAAGGCATACCACACCGCAGCACGCGCCGGCGTACAAAGTTGTGGATCCAGCATGGCATCTACCAGTGCCTTTAGCGTCTCTACCGGGTCAGAGGAGCTCTCGAAAGCTTTATCCACCGCGGCCTCGTACTCTTGAGAAACCGTCTGAAGCGTTTCCAGGAGCAGTTGCTCTTTGGTCTTGAAGTAAAAATTGACAATGCTGGTGGAAAGGCCCGCTTGGCGAGCGACCTTGGCAAGGGTCAGACGGGAGAGGCCGTCGCGGTAGATAACCTCAATGGTCGCTTCAACTAACTGGCCGCGCCGGTCGACATTGAGCCGACTGGGTCCCGCGGGGGAGACTGCACTCATAGTGTCCGGCCTTCGATTTAACCTTGATCCCTGATTGTATGAGTATACAATTTTCTGTATAGCTATACAGTCAGAGGGATTCAAGCGGTGGGCGCTAGTATTTTAGGAGCAAAAGGTCCTCCGGGTTAAAGCATAGCCAGGCCTCGTCCCCGGCGCGCCCAGCCCCAGCATAATCCTGCTGGGCCACATCCAGCGAATCGGTCTCTGAATCCGATGCGGTGACCCGGTAGTAGGTGGTATGACCCCAGAACGCACTGGCGGCTAGGGTTACCCTGACAGCGCCGGGTTCGGAATCCGCCCGCAAGCGCAGATTTTCAGGACGGGCTGCAAGGGTGACGGAATCCCCAACGTCAACGGCCTGATCGTTTTCCGAAACGCTGACCTCACCCAGGGCTGATGTCCTGACGGTCACCCTCTTCCCCACCGATTGAACCACACCCTCAAGTAGGTTCATCTGGCCAATAAAGTCGGCCACCTTCCGACTGCTCGGCCGCTCATAGATCTGCCGGGGCGAATCCATCTGCAGGATTTTCCCTTCGTCCATCACTGCTACGCGGTCGGAAAGCGTCAACGCCTCTTCCTGGTCGTGAGTGACAAACACAAAGGTGATGCCAACCTGCTGCTGCAGCATACGCAGTTCGATCTGCATCTCCTCGCGAAGCTTTTTATCCAGAGCGCCCAAAGGCTCGTCCAGGAGCAAAACCTTGGGTCGCTTAATCAAGGCTCTTGCGAGAGCCACCCTTTGTTTCTGACCCCCAGACATTTCATCGGCGCCCCGTTTTTCAAACCCTTCGAGCTTCACCATCGAAAGTGCTGATGAAACCTTCTCCATCTGCTCCTCACGGGACAACCTCTGCTGGCGTAGGCCGTAAGCTACATTCTGCTCAACGTTGAGATGGGGAAAAATCGCGTAATTCTGAAACACCATATTGGTCGGCCGCAGATGAGCCGGCATGTGCGTGATATCCTGCCCGTCAATCATGACCTTGCCGCCTCCAGGCATCTCAAGTCCTCCCAGAATTCTCAACAACGTAGTCTTGCCGCAACCCGACGGGCCCAGCAACGAGAAAAACTCACCCTGACGTATAGAGACCGAGATATTGTCGACAGCCGTCACGCTACCAAACGATTTCGACACTCCGATGATTTCGATAAAAGCGTTATCCAATGATCACATCTCCCGACTGTGAATCCAGGGTGTTGCGCCGCCGAAACCACTCGGCGATCAGGACGATAAATACGCTTGCAATGAGAATGCACGCGCCCAACGCCAAAACCCCGGGAAGGAGTTTGGGGAACCGTAACTGGTTCCACATAAAGACGGGCAAAGTAGGCTCGGTACTGCCCAAGAAAAATGCCATGATGAATTCATCAAAAGAGATGGTGAAGGTTAGCAGCAAGCTCGCCACAATTCCCGGCAACACGTTCGGGAAGGTCACACGCCAGAATGTCCACCAGCCGTTTTCACCCAAATCATATGATGCCTCCTCCAACGACCGGTCGAAGCCTTCAAAACGTGACATCAGCACGACCATGGCGAACGGCACACAGAGCAGAATATGCCCGGCTGAGATACTCACCAGGCCCAAAGAACCCCCGGCGCGCAAAATGACCATAAGCAACGCCATCGCCAAGATGATCTCGGGCACCACCAGAGGAAGCATGATGATAGCGACAACAGGCTTTTGACCGGGTAACCGGTAGCGCGTAACCGCGCGAGCCCCCAGAATACCCAGTACCGTGCTTATAAAGGCCGTCGCTAAACCGACTTTAAGACTGTTGATCAACGCCCGGTGAAGCGCATCGTTAGCGAGCATAGTCTCATACCATTTCATCGTCCAGCCGCGGAGCGGGAAACTGATATAGATGGAATCATTGAACGAGAAAAGCGGCAAAAAGAGTACCGGGATATAAAGATAGGCCACGTAAATCACGGCGTAGGTGCCGAGAATTCGTGCGGCGACACCGGTGCCCGAGTTCATGACCTTCTTCCACTCATGCGCCGAGCCACCCACACAAAGACGCCGACCAGAATAGCCACAATGGTCATAGCAGTTAAGGAAATCGCGGCACCTGACGGCCAGTTACTGCCACGACCGAACTGGAACTGGATCACGTTGGCGATCATGTACCCATCAGACCCACCCACCAGGGACGGCGTGACGTAATCCCCCACAGTCGGAATAAAGATCAGGACAGACGCCGCCAGAATACCCGGCAGTGCGAGTGGCAGGACGACTCGAACAAAGCGCATAAAGGGGCTGTCGCCAAGATCGGTTGCCGCTTCGAGAACGGACCGGTCGATTTTCTCAAGCGACACATAAATTGGCAAAATGGCGACGGTTGCCCAAGCATGCGTCAGCGTAATAACCACAGCGGTGGGGTTGTACATCAGAAAGGTCAGCGGTTCACCGATAATCCCAAGAGAGATCAGGCCTGAGTTGACCGCCCCGTTGTAGCCCAGGATTACCTTCCACGAAAATACCCGCAGCAGGTAACTCGTCCAGAATGGCAAAGTAACCACGATGATCCAGACCATCTTGTGGCGCTTTACATAAAAGGCAATAAAGTACGCTAGTGGAAAAGCCATCACCACCGTCACCAGGGTTGTCAGACCTGAGATCGCCAACGACCGAAGAAAGAGTACCCGATACATGTCCCGGGTAAGCGCTTCGACGTAATTGTTGAGCGTACCGCTCATGTCAAAAGCCATATGGCCGGTCTGCTGCCAGAAGCTCATTACCGCCATCCCCAGCACCGGTATGAGCATCAAAGTGCCGACAATCATCAGCGTCGGGGACAGCAGCAGATAGCCACGCAATCCCGGCCGCCGGCTCACGTAGTCACGGACCTGCGATACTGTTTTGGATTCTGTGCTATTCATCAGCATCGTCATCTGACGAGCCTGTATCTATCCTGTTCATTCCTAAGCCGACAGGGAATGTATCGCCACTGACGTCAGCGCCAAAAGGTGGCTCACGATTCTCATAAGGCGAAGACCCGGTTGAGGGTCGAATACATCTTGGGAATTTCTGGCCCCGATTCCTACAGGAATGCAAAGTGACCCACTACCTGGCATCTGCCAGGTAGTGGGTTAATGGGGATCAGAAGCCGGTCTTGATCGCCTCGAAGTCGCGGTTGATCCGGGTTTCGACGTCATCGGCCTGGGGAACCCCCATGTGTCCAGCATTAAGATAGGCAATGGGGTCTTTATCAAGACCGAGCTGGGCAAGGATACCGGGGTCCGCCACCTTGAATGCTGCAGCGTTGGAGTGGCCGTAACCCCACCAGTCAATAACGTATACCCCGGTCTCGCGAGACGTCATGGCATTCACAATGTCATAAGCCCCGTCAAGATTCGGCGCATCCTTGTGCATCATAAGCCCGCAACACCAGGTCAAGGCGCCCTCTTTAGGTCCCGCGAAACGCACAGCATGGCCTTCTCCTGCGAGCGCGACCGGCGTTTCATTCCACGTGATGGCCATAACAATTTCACCTGAGGCCATAGCCTGTTGCAGCGATGTCATATCGTTGGTAAACATCCGCACTTGCGGCCGGAGTTTCTTCATCAAGGCGTTGGTCTTATCGATGTCATCTCCGGTCAGTGGCTTGCCGATATCAACGCCAGCCAGGATAGCCATGCAGTACCAGGTATCCGCAGCGCTGTCGATCACCGCGATTTTGCCTTTGTAGCGCGGATCGAAGAGCATCTCCCAGGATTCGGCCTTACCCTCAAGGTCAACAAGATCGGTACGGTAGGTAATAGAGGTTGCACCCCAGTCAAAGGGCATAAACCATTGGCCGGCGTTGTCATTAGCCCCGGGCAGATTAACCAGGTCCGCAAAAAGATCGTCGTAGTGTGCGAGACGTCCTTTATCCATCCCTTGGAACATGCCCGAATCCTTCCACCGCGGAATATCGTTGGAACACGGATGAGTAACGTCCACAACGAAGCCCGCTTTCATCTTGGTGAGCCCTTCTTCAGCATCACCGTAGGTAACATAGTTAGGGGGGCCGCCGTGCTGGGCAATATACGGCGCGAACATGCCGTCATCATCGTAGCCGCCCCAGGTAAAATACGTGGCGTTGTCGCCAGCGAGTGCAGAGCGCACGCCTAGCGGCACGGCGCCAACAGCAAACCCCATGGCCCCAAGCGCTTTAAGCGCCTGACGCCGAGTAAACTGCCCATCCTGAAGCCGGGCGATAAATTCTTTACTTTTGTTCATTGATCTCCTCCTTCTGAAGATAGGGATATATATGATTTTTAACTGAAGTCTTTACTTTCCCGGCAACAGGCTAAACGATACTTGGAGTCCTGTCCAGTAGACACCGCATTCCCTCAATCTGAGGCTACAATCCCCCGCCTATGCACGTTTCCCATCCTGAAATCTTCAAGGCCTACGATATTCGTGGCATCGTCGGACAGTCGCTGACCGCGGATATCGTCGAGCAGATTGGCCGCGCCATTGGTACCGAGGCGCTGGCGGCGGGCGACCGGGCGGTGATAGTCGGTCGTGATGGCCGGTTGTCGGGCCCCACGATTGCGGGGGCGTTGATGGATGGCATCTGCGCCACTGGCTGCGATGCCGTGGACATCGGCATGGTCCCAACACCGCTCACCTATTTCGCAACTGAGGCACTTGATATCGGTTCCGCGGTGTCGGTTACCGGCAGCCACAATCCGCCCGACTACAACGGACTCAAGGTCATGATCGGCACCCACACATTAGCGGCCGAGCGTATACAGGACCTGCGCAAACGGATTGAGAATCGGGAGTTTTCTGTTGGTACCGGACAGCGGCGCGCAGAAAACGTGGTTCCCGAATATATGCGCCGGGTGGTTGCGGACGTCCGGCTAAAACGACCCCTTCGGGTGGTGACCGACTGCGGCAATGGTGTTGCCGGCATGGCAGCACCCCAACTGATGCGGGATATCGGTTGTGATGTCGTCGAACTCTTCAGCGAGGTCGACGGCACTTTTCCCAATCACCACCCTGACCCCAGCGTTGCGGACAATCTCGCACCGCTCATCGAAGCCGTACACCGTGAAGAAGCTGACTTGGGAGTCGCTTTTGATGGTGATGGTGATCGACTGGGCGTGGTGACCGACACCGGCCAGGTCATCTGGCCGGATCGCCAGATGATCCTCTTTGCGCAGGATATCCTGTCGCGCAACCCAGGCGCGAAGATCATCTACGACGTCAAGTGCACGCGACTGCTGCCGGCAGCCATCAAACATGCCGGCGGTGACGCGCTGATGTGGAAGACCGGACACTCGTTTATAAAAGCGAAGCTTCGTGAAACCGGCGGTGCTTTTGCCGGGGAGATGAGCGGGCATCTCTTTTTTAAGGAGCGCTGGTACGGATTTGACGACGCGCTTTATGCCGCCGCACGGCTATGCGAAGTGTTGTCGAATGATACCCGGCTGCCGAGCGCAGTCTTTGCTGAAATTCCCGACACGGTGAATACACCAGAACTTCGAATTGAAATGCAGGAAGGGGAGCATCACGCGTTGGTCGGAGAGTTGGTAGCCGAAGGCGACTTTTCGGGTGGGCAGATCTGCAATATCGATGGGGTCCGCGTTGATTTTGAAGATGGGTTTGGCCTCGCCCGGGCATCCAACACTACGCCAACAGTTATTCTCCGCTTTGAAGCCGACACAGAGGTCGCACTCCGGCGGATTCAGAACCTCTACCGGGAACAGATTCTGGCGCTGCGCCCAGAACTAACGCTGCCTTTTTAAGCGGCGCCGCGGGCGGCTTCGTCTTCAGCCCTTGCCACGGTAGATCACGAACGGGTTACGCAGGAACCGTTTCGATCGCCGTCGGGCGCTGGTAACCCCGAGGCAACACCCTGCCCCGCTGCGCCCGGGATCCCGCGAAGGTATCGATATCCGAGGGCTTAAGACGCATATTCTGCTTACCGGCAAAAAGACGCAGGGCGTCACCTTCACGAAACACCGCGACCGCCGTGAGTTTCTCCTCGCCCGCCTTGTGGCGTGGGCCCGGAATGTTGATCAGCTTCACTCCTTTGCCCTTTGGCAGCAACGGTAGTTCAGCGAGCGGGAAAATCAGAAGACGACCGGTATCGGTAATCGCCGCGACCCAGTCATCCTCATATTCGAATACCCGTTGAGGTGCTAGTACGCCGGCACCGCGTGCGCTCAGGACCGCCTTTCCCGACTTGTTACGGGTAAGTAAATCTTCCAAGGTCGCCACAAAGCCGTATCCGGCGTCCGACGCCAACAGGTAACGGCTGCTGTTTTCGCCGATCATGAGGCCGCAAAAGGTGGCTCCGGTAGGCGGCTTCAATTGCTTGGCCACGGGCTCACCGAGGCTCCTCGCAGACGGCAACTCATGCGAACGAAGACCGTATACACGCCCGGTTGAATCAATACACAACAAAGGCTGGTTGGTCTTCCCAGGGCCAGAATGCAGATAACCGTCATCACCGCGATAGGAGAGTTCGCGGGGATCAATCTCTGTGCCCTTGGCCGCCCGTATCCATCCGTTGCGCGATAGCACCACGGTGATGGGTTCCGACGGAATCAGCGCAGTTTCACTTAGCGCCCGGGGCGCTTCGCGCACAACCAGAGGTGAGCGCCGGTCATCGCCGAAATCCTCGGCATCGGCTAGCAATTCCTTGCCGACCACTTTCTTCAGCCGATCGCGTGACTTCAGAATCTTCTCCAGCTCTGCTTTATCCCGGGCCAGTTCCTGCTGCTCGCTATTAATTTTCATCTCTTCAAGTTTGGCGAGATGCCGCAGCTTTAACTCAAGAATTGCCTCTGCCTGGATCTCACTCAGCTTGAATCGCTTAATCAGCACCTTTTTCGGTTCTTCTTCCTGGCGGATGATCTTGATAATGGCATCAATATTGAGATAGGCGATCAGGAGTCCGTCGAGGATATGCAGGCGCTTGACCACCCGGTCGAGCCGGAACTCAAGACGTCGCTTGACGGTGGTGATCCTGAACTCCAGCCATTCCTTGAGCGCACCTTTCAGATCAAACACCTTTGGCCGGCCATCCAGACCAATCATGTTCATGTTGACCCGATAACTTTGTTCCAGCGAAGTGGTGGCAAAAAGGTGATCCATCAACGCTGTTTTATCCACTCGGTTGGACCGGGGCTCGATCACAATTCGGGTCGGGTTCTCATGATCCGACTCATCACGAATATCATCCACAAGCGGAAGTTTCTTGGATGACATCTGCGTCGCGACCTGTTCAATGATCCGCTCTCCAGATACTTGGTAGGGCAGTGCCGCAATCACGATGTCGGCACCCTCTTCCCGCCACACCGCGCGCTGCCGAATCGAACCATATCCCGTCCGATAAACCTCAAGAATCTCCTCCGTCGGCGTCACGATTTCAGCCTCCGTCGGAAAGTCAGGCCCCTGTATGTGTTCACACAACTGTTCCAGAGTGGTACGGCTGTTCTCCAGTAGCCGAATCGCGGCAGTGACCACCTCACGCAGATTGTGTGGGGGAATGTCGGTTGCCATCCCCACAGCAATGCCTGAACTGCCGTTCAGCAGGACATTGGGCAGTCGTGCAGGCAGCAATCGCGGTTCACGCAGCGTACCGTCAAAATTGAGCCCCCAGTCCACGGTTCCCTGCGCAAGTTCTGACAGCAGCATCTCAGCAAAGGCGGAGAGACGAGCCTCGGTGTAGCGCATGGCAGCGAAGGACCGCGGATCATCCTGCGATCCCCAGTTACCCTGACCATCAACCAGGGGATAACGAAAACTGAAAGGCTGCGCCATCAGGACCATCGCTTCATAGCAGGCAGAGTCACCATGAGGATGAAATTTACCCAGCACATCTCCTACGGTCCTAGCCGATTTTTTGTATTTGGATGAAGCCGCCAGACCGAGCTCAGACATGGCATACACGATTCGCCGCTGTACCGGCTTAAGGCCATCAGCGAGACTCGGCAGTGCCCGATCCAGCACCACGTACATGGAATAGTTCAGGTAGGAGCGCTCGGTAAACTCGGAGACCGGCACGGTCTCATGTTTACGCAGGCTGGCTTGTGCTTTGGGGGAGGGACGCCTGGCCCTTTTCGATTTCGTTTTGCGGCGGGCGGTCGCTGACATAAAGGAACTCTGGCTTCAGTGTGGCAAAATGGCGCGCTTGATGTCTTCCATTATAGCTATCTCTCGGGCTCAAACCCTTGCGAAACACCCGCACTGACACCACCGATCACTTGATCGACGGCTCCCTACCAGAGAGCTCAGATGCCCTACTGGCGGAACTGACGTCACTCGGTATCGAAACCTCAACAACCGAGCATGCGCCCATGTTCACCGTCGAAGACAGTAAGGCACTCAGAGTAACCCCCGGCGGTATGGGAGATATAAAGAACTTATTCCTGCGAAACAAAAAGGGGCAAATGTGGCTGATCAGTTGCCATGAAGACAGGAATGTCGACCTGAAAATACTGGCGAAGGCTTTGGGGGGCGGTCGCTTTTCTTTTGCCTCTGAGAGCCGGATGATGCAGTACCTCGGCATAAGACCCGGATCGGTCTCTCCATTTGCCCTCGTCAACGATATAACAGGCGCTGTGCGTTTCGTAATCGACTATGCGCTGACACAAACTGAGGTTATCTACTTGCATCCGCTCGTCAATACAAGAACGACCACCATCGCCACTTCCGACCTGCTGACTTACTGCGCCCGCACTGGCCATAAGGCAGAGATCATCGCCTTTGGGGAGGATGGCGTACACTGCACACTCATGGAGCACGAGGGGACCGACCATGTCTGAATCTATCCGGAATATGAGCCTCGCTGCCATTGCCCAAGCATTGCGGGACGGATCGCTGAGCGCCGTCGAACTCACCCAAAACTGTATCGATGCCCGCGACGCCTCGCTGAATGCTTACCGGGAATGGACACCGGAACTGGCGCTGGAGCAGGCCCGCGCTGCCGATACGGCTTTTGCCAATGCCCAGGATTCAGGCGTGCTGCAGGGCATCCCCATTTCAGTTAAGGACCTCTACGGCGTTAACGATACACAGACCTTCGCGGGCTCCCCGGCACCGATGCCCCCACCCTGGCAGGCCGAAGGTGACCTCATCAGCGGTCTGCGTGCCCAACACGCTGTTTTTTCGGGCAAGACACACACAGTTGAGTTCGCTTTTGGTGGGCTGGGCGTCAACAGTCATTGGGGAACCCCCAGAAATCCCTGGGACGCAAATACCCATCGTGTCCCAGGGGGCTCCAGCAGTGGCGCCGGAGTCAGCCTGTGTGAAGGTACCGCGCTGGTTGCTTTGGGATCTGACACGGCGGGCTCGGTACGGATTCCCGCCAGCGTGACTGGAAATGTTGGCTTAAAGACCAGTCATGGCCGCTGGCCTGTCTCTGGCATCTTCCCGCTTAGTCCCACTCTGGATACCGCCGGCATTCTTACGCGAAGTGTTGCCGATACTGTTACTGCCTTTTCTGCCATCGATCCTCATCAAAGAAGTTATGGCCCGCGGCTCGCGCGCGAAATTGCCCGATGTACACCTGCAGACTTTGTGATTGGCACAGGCGAACCGGCCCTGTGGGACGACTGTGATCCCGGGATCAGCGAAACGGTAGATGAAGCTCTAAGAGTACTGGGGCGGGCTGGCGTGCAGACGGTGAGTGCGGCGCTTCCCCAGGCTGCTCCGGCGATAGAACTTCTGAAAGTAGGCAGTGTCGTCGCTGCCGAGATTGACGAAATGCTTTCCTCTACTGCACCGCAATGGCGCGAGACGCTCGATCCAGTAGTTTCTTCGCGCATCCGCGAAGGCGGATCCATCAGCGCCAGCGAGTACCTTCATCGCCGTCGACGCCTTCGCGAGTTGAGTCGCAGTGCGGCCGAGCAGTTTTCTTCCTGTCAGGTGATAGCGAGCCCCACCGTTGCGATCTCCCCACCCGCGATAGAAGATGTACAGACGGTTGAGGCTTATCGCCCGAAGAATATGGGTGCACTTCGGAACACCTGCCCGGCCAACTATCTTGGGCTTTGTGCAATCACCGTGCCGGTAGGCCTTGACGTCAATCGAATGCCGGTCGGGCTGCAGTTGATTGCGCCCCATGGTCACGAGGAGCAACTGCTTGCGGTCGCCGCCTGTATTGAGGGTATTCTGGGATCGGGGCACGAGCGCCTGGGTGTGCCGCCATTGCCAGACAGATCCTGATGTGATGGCTGATCCCTATCGGGTAAAGGTTAAAAACCGGGAACGAATCAGCGATAGCTATCTCAAGGTCACCCGCTATCTGTTGAAGCATGAGCAATACGATGGCGGATGGACAGATACGCTTTCAAGAGAGGTAATGGAGCGCGGCGAAGTGGCCGCCGTCCTGCCCTTCGATCCTGTGCGCAACGAGGTTATCCTGATCGAACAGTTTCGTGTTGGCGCCTGGTCTGCTGGGTGGCCGGAATCCTGGCTTCTTGAGTGTGTTGCGGGAATTGTCGAGCCTGGGGAGAGTCCGGAGGAAATGGTGCGGCGCGAGGCGCGTGAGGAAGCGGGCTGTGATATCACCGCCCTTGAGCCGATAGCACGGTATTTCTCCACGCCAGGGGCCTGCTCCGAAAAAGTGGATCTTTTCTGTGGCCGTGTGGACGCCTCTGGGCTTGGTGGTATTCATGGACTCGCCGAAGAAGGAGAGGATATCCGGGCCACCGTCTGGACGTTGGCCGATGCACTGGCACTGCTCGACACCGGGAAAATCTGCAACAGCATGACCCTCATCGCGATGCAATGGCTTGCCCACCATCACGCAAATCTTGCCGAAAAATGGCTGCAGGACGTATAGCGGACTGCTGTCTCGTTCAGAAACTACAGCGTAAGGTCAGAGGGTGTTTCGGTCATAGCGGCTTCCACCGCGATGGCAGTGGGAACATCACGCAGCCATTCGTAATAGATCCCCTTGATCCCGCTTACGGTCACGCCGGCACCGCGCATTCTGTGCAGCCCAGCCTCATGGTGGCAACCAGGCGATCCCGTGGCATCGTCAGCTACCCAAACCCGGTAACCCGCCTTGACGAGATCAATCGCTGACTGCGCAACGCAGACATCGGTCTCCTGACCAACCAGCACCAGGTCTTTTCTTCTTAACGCTTCCAGTGCGTGACGTATGTCTTCTTGCCCATAAAGACTGAAAACCATCTTGTTAAAGACCGTCTGACCTTGCGGCAACAACGCTTTAAGTCTTGGCAGCATATCCACGCCTGCAGAGACGTCTTCTGCGGTGGCGAGGATCGGAATACTGAGAATATTCGCAACATTCATAATCCAGGCGATCCGTTCAACCAATGGCTCACGCTCGGTCGGCAATAACTTGGACAGGAAGTTATCCTGTACGTCGATAACGACTAGGGCGCTGTTATCTTTTTCCAGTAGCGGCACGGATACTTTTGCGATGATTATGTATCGCGCAAACGTCGGATGAGACTTGAGGTATCCCAGCGGCCTCCGCCCATCGCCTGGACCTCGGCGTAGAACTTGTCCACCAACGCAGTGACAGGTAGTCGACCCTTGACCCGGCGCGCCTCCTCGAGACACAGCCCCAGGTCCTTGCGCATCCAGTCAACTGCAAATCCAAATTCGAACTCATTGCGGTTCATGGTTTGGCCCCGGTTTTCCATCTGCCAGGACTGTGCAGCGCCCTTCGAGATCACCTCCAGGACCTGGTCCACATCCAGTCCACAGCGGCTGGCAAAATCCAGTCCTTCGGAAAGCCCCTGAACCAAGCCGGCAATACAAATCTGATTGACCATCTTGGTCAACTGACCGCTCCCGACTGGCCCCATCAATCCCACTGCGCGGGCATAACTATCCATCACCGGTTTAGCGCTATCAAAGGCCTCCTGTGATCCACCCACCATCACGGTCAGCACGCCATTCTCTGCACCCGCCTGACCTCCGGAAACCGGCGCGTCAAGAAAGGCGATGCCCTTGTCGGCACACTTCACAGCAAGCTCCCGTGCCACCTCAGCCGATGCGGTAGTGTGGTCGACAAAAATAGCGTCGCTCGCCATGGCGGAGAATGCGCCGTCGGGTCCGGCGCTGATCGCACGAACATCATCGTCATTGCCAACACATGAGAACACGATCTGGGCGCCGGCGGCCGCCAGTGCGGGTGTTGGGGCGCTCTTTCCCCCGTATTCTTCCACCCACTGTTGCGCTTTGGATTCGGTACGGTTGTACACTGTTACCTCAAAACCGTTTCTCACTAAGTGTCCCGCCATGGGGTAACCCATGACGCCCAAACCAATGAATGAGGCTTTGTTAAAATTGCGTGAATCTGCAGATTGCGCCATCTAAATGATTCCTCCGAGCACATTGATCTCAAACAACAATGCATGGAGTATGCCCTGCCATGTCACCTGAGAATATTACAGTCGGCAAAGCCACACCAGACGATGTGGACGCCATCGCTCAGTTTAACATTGCGATGGCAGCCGAGACGGAGGATCTTGCGCTCGATCCGTCGACGGTGCGTGCCGGTGTAGCGGGTGTGCTCAATGACACTGACCGGGGTTTTTATCTTGTCGCGCGCTCTGAAGGGGACCTCGTGGGATCACTGATGATCACCTACGAATGGAGTGACTGGCGCAATGGAAATCTGTGGTGGATTCAGAGCGTTTATGTGGTCCCGTCGTCACGCGGACAGGGTATCTTCCGAAGACTTTATGAAGAAGTCACCGCCTTCGCGAAAGACGATGAGGGCGTGCGGGGAATCCGCTTATATGTAGAAAAAGACAATCACAACGCCCAACAGGTATACCAGAGGCTAGGCATGTCCGAGACCGCTTACCGGGTATTCGAAGCCCTATTCTGACTCATCCGCAGTCATGATTATCGCTATACTGAAACTCGACCCCGAGAGTACCTGCCCCTACTGGCATCGCCCTTGACTGGAACGCAATGGACTCGACAGAGCAGGAACGCTACAGCCGGCAGATTAAACTCCCCCAGGTTGGCGCAGAGGGGCAGCAGCGGCTGGCCCAAAGCCGGGCACTGATTATCGGCATGGGCGGCCTGGGCTCACCGGCCGCACTCTATCTTGCCAGTGCAGGTGTCGGGCAGTTAACCATTACCGACTTTGACCGGGTCGACGAGTCCAATCTCCAGCGGCAGATCATTCACACCCATAAATCGGTGGGCGACCTCAAAGCTGTCTCGGCGCAGCATACTATTCAGAGATTGAATCCCCGCTGTGTGGTGGAGGCGCTGGATTACGAACTCGACGGTGAAGAACTGTTAGAACAAGTCGGCACTGCGGATATCGTGCTGGACTGCACCGATAATTTTCCTTCCCGCTTTGAACTCAACGAGGCCTGCCTAGCGGTGGGCACTCCTCTGGTGTCGGGCGCGGCGATTCGCTGGGAAGGCCAGGTTGCGACCTTTGATCCCAAAGATTTGGATTGTCCATGCTATCGATGCCTGTATCCGGATACCGGTATTGAGACCGCAACCTGTGCAATGGAAGGCGTGATCGCACCGATCGTTGGCGTGATTGGGACCATGCAGGCACTTGAAGCTCTTAACCTGCTCCTCAATACCGGCCCGGGCTTGCGTGGGCGCGTAATGGTCTTCGATGGAATTGCGATGGACTGGCAGATCATTAATCTACCGAGAAATCCGGACTGCCCCGTCTGCAGAGACCGTCCAGAGTATCCCTGAGTGACGGTATCCGGTTATCCGCCGATATGCGACATCTCGACTTTGGCCTGCCCTGAGACTGGAATCGAGGCCCCATTTGCGCGGAGTTCAGAGTAACGATCGTTTCTGCCCTGCCATATCTCGCAGACGGCCTGCAACAACTGCGTGTCACTGGCGCCGGAACGCAACAGGTCACGAAGATCATGACCTCGGGTCGCAAACAAGCAGGTGTAAAGCTCGCCGACCGCAGAAAGCCTGGCGCGGGAACAGTCTCCACAGAAGGACTGCGTGACTGAAGTAATGAAGCCTATTTCCCCGGCACCATCCCGGTAGCGCCAGCGCTTTGCCACCTCACCCGGGTAATTCGGGGAAACCGCTTCGAGCTCGTACCGTGCGTCGATCTCGTCGACCAGATCGGATGCTGGAATGACATCGTCAAGATTCCAGCCGTTGGTCTCACCCACATCCATATACTCAATGAAGCGCACGATACAGCCGGTATGGCGAAAATGCTTCGCGAGATCCAGCACGGCATGCTGATTGAACCCCCGACGCACTACCGCATTCACCTTGATGTCTGAAAATCCGGCGGCGCGGGCATTTTCAATACCATCCAATACTCGGGAAACCGGATAATCAACGTCATTGATGCGCTTAAATGTCGCATCATCCAGCGCATCCAGACTGACCGTGAGTCGTTTGAGTCCCGATTTTTTGAGGTCGGTTGCCCGGCCCGGGCTCAGCATCGAGCCATTCGTGGTCAAACTGATGTCCTCTACCCCATCTATCGCATCTATCATTTCGATAAGGTGTTCGAGGTTGCGGCGAATCAGAGGCTCACCTCCGGTGATCCTGACTTTACGCATCCCGATCGCGGCAAAGACTCCTGCAATCCGGGCAATCTCTTCAAGCGTCAGCAGATCGTCGCGCGGCACGAACGCATACCCGGGGCCGAAGACCTCCCGCGGCATGCAGTAAACACATCGGAAATTACATCGGTCGGTAACCGAAATCCGCAGATCCCGCAAAGGCCGGGCCAGGCTATCGAGAATAGGCTCTCCGGTTGAAATGATTGCGCTCATAGCCGAGTGTTCAGCCCCCACCGCGTTGAAAGGTTAGATTAAATCGTGCCTGAAACTTTTCCCGTTCCTCGTCAGACAGTCCCGTGTAGCGGAAGGTTGCGGGTGTGTAGGGGAGCCGAATAAGTCCCAAACGCCGTTCGCATTCTTCACCCAGTATGATCTCTATTATGCCCTCAGCATAAGCGAGGGTGGCGCCATCGTCTCGGGTCTGGCGAACCCAGCCTTCGGGCAACTGCGCCAGGGATCTGAAAAACACCACATGGCTTACGCCCATTTCACATTGCATTTCCATCGCGGGTCGGAGCAACAGAGTCCGGAGGGCTAGAACCTAACCGCCGGCAACCGGTGGCCAGATCGCCAGAGTGTCCCCCTTATTCAGGACATGGGTTGAACGCTGGCGCTCATCGAGATAGATGCCATTCACCAGTACCAGATGCACATCTTTGCGCGGTACCTGTTGGCGGTCAATCAACTGATCGACAGTCTCGTTCACCAACAGTTCAATCTCAGCGCTGTTTCTACGGGCATGATCCGGCAGGTGCTCACTGAGACCCGCGTAAAGCTTGAAGGTAATCGTCATCTCACACCGGACACTCAAAATCAACCGTTCTGCAATGCGGCCTGATTGACGCCCTGATAAGCATCGACCAGTCCTACTGGGTTCTCCTTAAGCCGGTCCTTCCACTCGCCAAGCGGCATCTGGGTCTCAATCAAGCCCCGCAGCACACCCAGATGCTCATGGTATCCCACCGAGTTCGCGCCCACTAGAACATCATCCTTAAACTGAAGATTGATATACTGATGGTTATCCGGGCTGTACCTCTCGGCGCTGTCACCTCCGGCAACACCTTCCCAGGCGCCAAAAGAGCAAGTGATGAGTCCTAATGTATCCAGGATATTCATATTCAGGCTACCTTTATAGGGAAGGTTGTTGCCGCCCGCCATATTGGCTGCTGCAACACGGCCATGCTCGGTCGCCGTTGGCTGAACGGCATGCACTGCTGTCTCCCCTGTGGAAAAATCGAGGCCCTGCGCGCAATCGCCGGCGGCATAGACATCGGGCTGGTTCGTCTGCATGTGGTCATCCACTACAATCCCCTGGTCCACTTGGATATCACAACTCTCAAGGTAGTGGACCCGAGGTTTTACGCCAGTAGACACGATCACAACATCTGCCGGGCAGATCTGACCGCTCTCCAACACCACCTGCAATTCATCAGTTGTCGATTCGATTGCCTTCACCTGAGTATTGGTGTGTACCGTGACCCCTTTAGACTCACACCATGACTGCAACAAACCGCCGGCTTTTTCACCAAGCATGCGTGGCACCATCCGGGGACCCATTTCAACCACCGTCAGGTTAACCTCGCGCAACACCCAGGACTCCAGAATGATGCAGCCAATAAAACCCGCGCCGACCTGTACCGCCCGGGCACCGGGCTTGGCGAGTTCAATGATCCGCTGCGCATCCTCAAGGTGCCAACACTGCTGCACTCGGGGATCATCCATGCCGGAAACCGGTGGGATGATAGGTTCGGCGCCCGTTGCCAATAACAACTTGTCGTAACTGATTTGCTGCCCGTCACTAAGCGTTACGGCGTGGCCGATGGGATCGACGGCTGTGACCTCGCCATGGACGAGTTTCAGTCCGTGGTTCTGATAATGATCCTGAGATCGGCGC